>JARDZW010000051.1 GCA_029240655.1 Chloroflexota bacterium | reverse complement strand
CTGGCCCCAACTCGCCGGTGTCCCGATGCACCTCGCGGGCGCAAGATGCGCCACATGCCGATCATCCCCCGCCTGGCCTCGCCCCGCGGCGCCGCTACCGCCCTCGTCCTGGCCGCGCTCCTGATCGGGCCCTCGACGGCTCTCGGCGCCGACGAATTCCCGGCGGGCTTCTCGGGCTACCACACCTACGCCGAGGTCGCGTCCGCCGCGAAGGCCGTCGAAACCGCCCACCCGGCCATCGCGAAGCGCTTCAGCCTGGGCAAGAGCTACCAGGGCCGAGAGATCTGGGCGATGAAGATCTCGGACAACGTCGGCACGGACGAAGCCGAGCCCGAAATCCTGTACGAGGGTGGCCACCACGCGGACGAGCACATGGGCGTTGAGCTGGCCCTCAGGGTCATGCGCTGGCTGACCGACGGCTACGGCACGACCACGCGCATCAGGAACATCGTCAACACCCGCGAGATCTGGATCATCTTCCTGGCGAACCCGGACGGCGCGGAACACGACATCTCCGGCGGCAAGTTCCACCACTGGCGCAAGAACCGCCAACCCACGCCGGGGACGCCGTACACCGGGACGGATCTCAACCGGAACTACGGGTACCGCTGGGGCGGCGGCGGTCGCACGAGCTCGAACCCACAGGCCATCACGTACCGCGGGACGAACGCCTTCTCGACGCCGGAGGCCCGCGCGGTCCGCGATTTCCTGGCCAGCCGGGTCATCGGCGGTCGGCAGCAGATCAGGGTCGCTGTCTCCTTCCACGAGTCGGGCAGGCTGGTCATGTGGCCGTACGGCTACACGTACACCGATATCCCGATCGACATGACCCGTGCCGACCACCTTGCCCTCAAGGCAATCGGCAAGAAGATGGCGGCGAGCAACGGTTACCGGCCGATCCAGGCGAGCAGCCTCTACATCACATCGGGCACGACGCGCGACTTCCTGTACGGGATGTACCGCATCTACTCCTATACCTTCGAGCTCTCCGTGACGGACTACCCGGACGACTCCAGGATCGCGAGTGAGACCAGCCGGAACAAGGAAGCCGTCCTGTACCTCGCCGAGCGGGCGTGGTGTCCACTGAGCGTCCTGGGAGAGCAGGTCCGGCTGGCGCGCTGTGGCGCGTTCGACGACGACCTCGAGGTGTTTCGAGGCTGGACGTATGACCCGGACGGAACGGACACGGCGACGACCGGCAAGTTCTCCCGGGCGAACCCCGCTGCGACGTCGTCGAGCGGCCCGAAGCAGCTGACCGATGTCCCCTCGGGATCGCGCGGGTTCGTGACGGGTGGCGGCGCTGGGTCGTCGGCGAACGCGAACGACCTCGACGGGCGAACCTCGGTCCGGAGCCCGGCGATCAGGCTGTCGACCGCTCCGGGCCAGCGGCTGTTCTTCCGCTACGTGCTCGCCCACGGCGCGAACTCGACGTCCGCCGATCGACTGGTGGCCAGCATCGAGTCCTCGAACGGCACCCGCACGCCGTTGATCACGCTGACCGGCAAGCCCGCCGACGTCGATGGCGTGTGGCGCTCGGTCGCGGCATCTGTCGACGCGTGGGCCGGCCAGACGATCCGCATCCATTTCGCAGCGGTCGACGCCGGGAGCAACAGCCTGGTCGAGGTCGAGATCGACGACGTGCGGATCACGCGGGGATCGTAGTCGGTCGGCCCGGCGGGTCCTGTCCCCGGGCGGTCGCCCGGCCTCTGACCGGTAAGGTTCATCGCCACGTGGTTGGACGAACCAATTGAAGTGCGCGCCCGATGCGATGGCTCAAACGCAGACGCTCCAAAGACCCAGAGCCGGCGTTCCTCGATCTCGTGGCCGACTACGGGTTGGCCGCCTTTGAGCGGCAAATGGCGTTCGAGGAGCGCGTCGGAGACCCCGGACCGGGAGCTGGACCAGGAGGCGGGTGTCCTGCGGCCGCCACCTGACCGCCATCGAGGCGACGCGCGAACCATGATCTTCGCGGGTGCTCGAAGTCGGCTATGCCAGCGGCAATTCGGGCCGGGGGGTCGATAGCTGGCGGGCTGCCGCTCGGTGGCCCGTGACGGCGGCCCGTTGGAGGGCTGCTGGAAGGGATCGGCCGGCGGCACGGGCCGCGAACCAGCCGACCAGGAAGCCCGCATCGAAGGCGTCGCCGGCGCCCGTCGTGTCTGCGGCGATGCGGTGTTCGGTCGCGACCTCGAAGCGGAGATTCGCCTCGCCGTCTCGGGCGAGGACGGTGGCGCCTTGCGGGCCGCGCTTGACCACGACCACCGGTGCGTGGTCGAGCAGGCCGTCGCTCACGTTGCCACCCAGGAGGGCCTGCGCCTCTGGCGCGGTCGCGAACATCAGGTCCGGCGCGAGCTCCTTGATGAGCGCAACGGCCGCGGGACGTCCGAGTTCGAGGAGCGGGCCGATCGAGGCCAGGTCGATGCTGACGAACGCGCCCGACTCGTGCGCGAGCGCAACGGCCGTCCGGGCGGCCTCGCCCAGCGGTTCGCCCAGGAACGAGTACATCGGCAGGTGGAGCCCGTCGGCGCGGGTGAACCACTGGGGTCGCACATCCTCGGGTCGAAGCTGGAGGGCGGCCCCGCGATCGGCCACGAAGGACCGTTCGCCATCGGCCGACACGACGACGCCGATGCGACCGGTCCGCGCGCCGGCCACGCGGACGACCCGCACCTGGACGCCGTCACCGCGCATGGCGTCAACGAGGGAACGACCCACCGCGTCTCGGCCGACCGCCGCGACGAGTATCGTCTTCGCGCCCAGGTGGGCGAGCCAGCGTGCGGCGTTGGCCGCGGATCCGCCCTGGACGAGCGAGACCCGACCGGGTACGTCGGTCGCGCGCTCGAGCGCCCGAGCCGGCGCGACCACGACATCGAGCACGAGGTCGCCGAGCACGACGATCCGCGCTGGCCCCGGGGTCGCGCGACGGGAGGGGCGGCCGGGTCGGCGAGGGCGCGGTGCGCGCAGCTTCGGCATGGGCTCCGAGGATAGGCGCGCACGCGCGGGTGTGCTCAGCCCCCGTCGCCGACCGACCTACAATGGCGCTCCACCTGCCAGCCCGAGCCGGAGTCCCGCCCGATGACCGCTGCCGTGACGCCCGACCTCGACCGCCTCGCGATCGACACGATCAGGACCCTCTCGATGGACGCCGTCCAGCAGGCGAATTCCGGGCACCCCGGCGCTCCGATGGGTGCGGCGCCCATGGCCTACGCGCTGTGGACCCGGTTCCTGCGCCACGCCCCCACGAACCCGGAATGGCCGGACCGCGACCGCTTCGTGCTCTCCGCCGGCCACGCCAGCATGCTGCTCTATTCGCTCCTCCACCTGACCGGGTACGACCTCACGCTCGACGATCTCAAGGCGTTTCGCCAGTGGGGATCCCGGACGCCGGGGCACCCGGAGCACGGTCTGACACCCGGGGTGGAAGCGACCACCGGGCCGCTCGGTCAGGGACTCTCGAACGCCGTCGGCATGGCCATCGCCGAGCGCCGGCTGGCGTCCGAGTTCAACCGCGACGAGCACCTGATCGTCGACCATTGGACCTACGTCATCGCGTCCGACGGCGATCTCCAGGAGGGCATCGCGTCCGAGGCCTCGAGCCTCGCCGGCCACCTCCGCCTGGGCAAACTGATCGTCCTGTACGACGACAACCACATCCAGCTCGATGGGCCGACGTCGATGGCCTGGTCGGAAGACGTGCCCAAGCGCTTTGACGCCTACGGCTGGCACACGCAGGCCATCGCCGACGGCAACGACCTCGGCGCGATCGAAGCCGCCATCGAGGTAGCGCGCCACGACGACCGGCCGAGCCTGATCGCGGTCCGGACGCACATCGGCTTCGGCAGCCCGAACAAGCAGGACTCGCAGAAGGCGCACGGCGCGCCGCTCGGCCCGGACGAGGTCCGCCTGACCAAGGAGGCCTACGGCTGGGATCCGGACAAGACGTTCTACGTGCCCGGGGACGCGCTGGGCGTGTTCCGCAAGGCCGTTGACGCCGGCAAGGACCTGGTCAAGGAATGGGAAGGTCGCCTCGAGGCGTACGAGGTGGCACATCCGCGTCTCGCCGCGACCTTCCGGCGGCGCCTCGCCGGGGAGCTCGCTGACGGCTGGGACGCCGACCTGAAGACGTACGAGACCGGCACCGAAGTCGCGACGCGCAACGCGTCGCAGGACGCGATCCAGTCGCTTGCCGGTCCGGTCCCCGAGCTGTTCGGCGGCGCCGCCGACCTCTCGGAATCCAACCTGACCGACGTCAAGGGCGAGCCCAACTTCAGTGCCGACGAGCCGGGTCGAAACCTGCGCTTCGGCGTTCGCGAGCACGGCATGGGCGGCATCGCCAACGGCATCGCCTACCACGGTGGGTTCATCCCGTACGACGCGACGTTCCTGACGTTCAGCGACTACATGCGCGGCGCGGTCCGGCTCGGGGCGCTGGCCGGGCTCCACGTGATTCACGTCTGGACGCACGATTCGGTCGGGCTGGGTGAAGACGGCCCGACCCACGAGCCGGTCGAGCACTACGCCGCCCTGCGTGCGATCCCGAACCTGTGGTTCGTGCGACCAGGTGACGCGAACGAGACGGCCGCGGCCTGGGCGCTCGCCGTGGAGCGGCGCGATGGTCCTGTGGCGCTGGCCCTGACCCGCCAGAAGCTGCCGGTGCTGGCCGGCACAGCCAAGAAGGCGCGCGAGGGCGTCCGGCGCGGCGGGTACGTCCTCCGCGACGCCTCGGGCGATGGCGACCCGGACCTGATCTTCCTGGCGACCGGCTCGGAGCTGCAGCTCGCGTTCGCGGCTGCCGAGGCGCTCGAGGCGGACGGCATCCGGGCCCGCGTCGTGTCGATGCCGTGCTGGGAGACGTTCGACCTCCAGGAGGGGGCCTACCGTGACTCCGTCCTGCCGCCGGCCGTCCGCAAGCGCGTCAGCGTCGAGGTTGGCGTGTCGCTCGGCTGGGAGCGATGGGTCGGTGACGAGGGCGCGATCGTCGGCCTCGACCACTTCGGCGCTTCGGCGCCGGCGGGCACGATCTTCGAGAAGTTCGGGTTCACCGCGGAACGTGTCACCGACATCGCCCGGCGCGTGGTGCGCGACGGCCTGTACGGTCGCGTTCCGACCGTCGACGGCGGCCACTTCGGGCATGTGGGGGGCCATCCGACCCTGGACGCGGGCGAGGCCGGCGTCGGTCGCACCGCGAGCTCCGATCCCGGGCACAGCTGAGCCCTCGATGCGAATCGCCTTCTCCGCCGACCATGCCGGGGCCGAGCTCAAGGATGCGCTGCTTCGCCGGCTCGGTGACGCCGGCCTCGGTCACGACCTCATCGACCTGGGCGGCGACGGCTCGGACGCGAACGACGACTACCCGGACTTCGCGCGGCGTCTCGGTGCGGCGATCCAGGGCGGCGAGGCCGACCGCGGGATCCTCATCTGTGGCTCGGGCGTCGGTGCCAGCGTGGCCGCGAACAAGATGCGTGGCATCCGCTCGGCGGTCTGCCACGACACCTATTCCGCACACCAGGGCGTCGAACATGACGACATGAACGTGCTGACGCTGGGGGCCCGCGTCATCGGCCCAGAACCCGCCTACGAGTGCGCGATCGCGTTCCTGGCCGCGACCTTCAGCGGCGAACCGCGGCACCGGCGACGGCTCGACAAGGTCCTTGCCATGGAGGCGGCCGAGGACTGAGTCCCGACCGTCGGTCGCGGCGTACCATGGACGACCCCAGCTGACCATCCTCGCTCGGAGTCCACGATGACCGAACCCACGTCGACCTCCGTCCGTGCCCCGGGCTTCGCGCTTGGTGCCGCCGCCGACGCCTACGACGCGGCCGTGGAGGGGGCACGGGCCGACGAATGGGCGACTCGTCTATTCGATCGCGACGTCACGTTGTGGTCGGACGATCCGGCGGTCCAGACGTCGCTCGCGGAGCGGCTCGGCTGGCTGGAAGCGCCGGTGGACTTCGCCGACAACGTCGCGGGGCTCGAAGGATTCGGTGACGGCATCGTGCAGGCCGGCTTCACGACCGCCGTCGTGGCCGGGATGGGCGGTAGCAGCCTCGCGCCGGACGTGCTGCACCGCACGTTCGGATCCCAGGAGGGATACCTCGACCTGCGCATCCTCGATTCGACGGATCCCGCGGCCGTTGCGGCCGTCTTCGACGACCTGGACCCGCTCAAGACGCTGGTCATCATCGCCAGCAAGTCCGGCACGACGACCGAGCCGAACGCGTTCCTGGCGTACTTCTGGGACGTCGCCGACAAAGCGCTCGACCAGATCAAGCATCACGTGTACCAGAAGCCGGGCGGCTTGATGGCCGTGATCACCGATCCCGGCAAGAGCCTCGAGGCGATCCCCCATCGCGACGACTTCCGGGAGGTGTTCCTCAATCCGCCGGACATCGGCGGCCGCTACAGCGCGCTGACCTACGTGGGGCTGGTGCCGGCATCCCTCATCGGCCTGGACCTCGACGCGCTGCTGGCGTCCGCGCTGGCCATGCTGGGCGCCTGCCGCGAGCCCGATCCGGCCCGCAATCCCGGGGTCTCGCTCGGCATCGCGATGGGCACGCTGGCCCAGGCCGGCCGCGACAAGCTGACCTTCCTCGCCGACGACGAGATCGACTCCTTCGGGGCATGGGCGGAGCAGCTGATCGCCGAGAGCACCGGGAAGCATGGGGTCGGGATCGTTCCGGTCGACCTCGAGCCGCTCGGGGCTCCCGACGTCTACGGCCCCGATCGCGTCTTCGTCCGGTTGTCGGTCGCCGATGGCACGGATGGCGGCCGGGACGCCCTGGCCGGGCAGCTGGAGGCGGCCGGCCATCCGGTGATCCGCATCGAGCTTGCCGACCCGATCGACCTGGGCGGCGAGTTCGTCCGCTGGGAGGTCGCAACGGCCATCGCCGGTGTCGTCCTGGGCATCGACCCATTCGATCAGCCCAATGTCGAGGAAGCCAAGGAGTTGACCCGCAAGGTGCTGGCCACCGCGGGCCGCGGTCACGCAGCATCCGATGCCGCGGCCACCGGGCTCGCGGTCACCGACCCGACGTTGACATCGATGCTCGCCTCGCACCTTGGCCGACCGGCGTCGAACGCGTACGTCGCCCTGCAGGCATTCATCGCACCGACGCCCGCCCGTGACGAGGCGTTCGCCCGGATCCGCGCGATGCTCCGCGACGCCACGCATGTCGCCACGACCGCCGGATATGGACCCCGGTTCCTCCACTCGACGGGCCAGCTGCACAAGGGCGGCCCCACGACCGGCACGTTCCTCCAGCTGACGGCGGACCACCCGGACGATCGCGAGATCCCGGGCTGGCCGTACACCTTCGGTCAGCTCATCGACGCCCAGGCCGATGGTGACTTCGCCGCGCTCAAGAGCCACCAGCTGCCAATCCTGCGGGTCCACCTCGGCGCCGATCCCGACGCCGGCCTCGCCGCCCTGGAGCACGCGATCGAAGCCGCGCTTCGCACCACCTCGGAGGGTTGATCCCCATGCGCATCGGGTTCATCGGTCTGGGCCGGATGGGGGCCAACATGGTCCGCCGGCTCATCCGCGACGGCCACGAGATCGTGGTGTACAACCGGACGCCGGAGAAGACCACCGAGATCGCCGGCGAGGGCGCCACGCCGTCCTACTCGATCGAGGAGCTGGTCTCCAAGCTCGAGGAGCCGCGCGCAGTCTGGGTCATGGTCCCGGCCGGCGATGCCACCGAGGCCCAGATCGAGGAGCTGCTCGAGCACCTCGAGCCCGGAGACACCATCATCGACGGCGGCAACACGAACTTCCACGACGACGTGCGGCGGCACCAGGCGCTCAAGGCCAAAGGCATCGCGTACGTCGATGCGGGGACGTCCGGCGGCATCTGGGGCCTGGAGCTCGGCTATTGCCTGATGGTCGGTGGCGACAAGGAGCCGGTCACGGCGCTCGAGCCGATCTTCCTCGCGCTCGCCCCGGACGGCGGCTACCTGCATGTCGGCGGTCCGGGCGCCGGGCACTACGTGAAGATGGTCCACAACGGCATCGAGTACGGCCTCATGCAGGCCTACGCCGAGGGCTTCGAGATCATGCACGCAAGTGACTACGACCTCGACCTCGCGGGCATCTCGGCGCTGTGGATGCAGGGCTCGGTCGTACGCTCGTGGTTGCTCGAGCTGCTGGGCCGGGCATACGAGGCCAATGGCCGCGACCTCGAGCATCTCAAGGGCTGGGTGGCGGACTCCGGCGAGGGCCGCTGGACGGTCCAGGAGGCGATCGACAAGGACGTGCCGGCACCGGTGATCACGCTCTCGCTGCTGACCCGCTTCCGATCCCGCCAGGACGATTCCTACACGGGCAAGGTGCTGGCCGCCCTGCGCAACGAGTTCGGCGGCCATGCTGTGAAGACCGAATAGCGCGATGGCGACGCGGGTGAAGGGCAAGGTCGAGGTGCCGGTCAAGGACCCCGCGCCCGTGGACGCGCCGCCGGACCAGCCGATCCCGGCCCAACCGGCGCCGCGGCCCAAGGACGCGCCCAAGACCATGCGCCAGCTGCGCGAGGTCCGCGAGGGCAAGCGGGCATCGAGGGCCAAGCCCGCCGAGAACGTCCTGCGCCAGGGGCTCCACCTGGAACGGGTGCCCGATCCTTCGGTCCTCGTGCTGTTCGGGGCGACCGGCGACCTCGCCTACCGCAAGGTCATCCCGGCGATGTACCACCTATGGCGGACCAACCTCCTGCCGCATGAGTTCCTGCTGATCGCCGTCGGCCGGCGGCCGTACGAAGACGATGACTACCGGGCCGAGGTTCGCAAGGGGCTCGATGAGTTCAGCCGGGTGCTGCCGATCGACGAGGCAGCCTGGGCCTCGTTCAGCGAGCGGATCATGTACGACCGGTGCGACTTCACCGACCCGGCCGGCTTCGACCGCTTGGCCAGCCGCCTCGACGAGATCGATACCGAGCACGCGACCCGCGGCAACCGGCTGTTCTACCTCGCCACCCAGCCGTCGCAGTTCGCGGACCTCGTCGCGCAGCTGGGCCGCGTGGGTCTCGATCATGAGCGCCATGACGGGGGGTGGCGCCGCATCGTCATCGAGAAGCCGTTCGGCCATGACCTCGACTCGGCCAAGAAGCTGAACCGCGAGGTCGGCAAGGTCTTCCGCGAGTCGCAGGTCTATCGCATCGACCACTACCTGGGCAAGGAGACCGTCCGCAACCTGCTGGTCTTCCGGTTCGGGAATGGCATCTTCGAGCCGCTGTGGAACCGACGCTACGTGGATCACGTGCAGATCACGGTGGCCGAATCGATCGGCATCGAGAACCGCGGCGCCTTCTACGAGGAGACCGGCGCATCACGTGATGTCCTCCAGAACCACCTGCTCCAGCTCGTCAGCCTCGTCGCGATGGAGCCGCCGGCGACGTTCGAGGCGGACCCGCTGCGCGACGAGAAGGTCAAGGTGCTGCGCGCCATCGCCAGTCCGGCGGACTCGCCCGGCAACGTCGTCCGCGGTCAGTACGGCCCGGGCTGGGTCGCCGCGACGCAGGTGCCAGGCTACCGGGAGGAGCAGGACGTCGACCCCTTGTCCGAGACCGAGACGTTCGTCGCGGCGCGCCTGACGATCGACGACTGGCGCTGGTCCGGCGTGCCGTTCTACGTGCGGACCGGCAAGCGCCTGCCCAAACGCTCCACGGAGATCGCCATCCAGTTCCGCGAGGTGCCGCACCGCTTGTTCCGCGAAGCCGCCACGGAGCCCGATCCGAACCTGCTCGCCATCCGCATCCAACCCGACGAGGGGATCATGTTGCGGTTCGGTGCCAAGGTGCCGGGCCTGGGCATGGCGATCCGACCGGTGACGATGGACTTCACGTACGGGTCCGCCTTCAACATCGACTCGCCCGACGCCTACGAGACGCTGATCCTCGACGCCCTCCAGGGCGACGCGTCGCTGTTCACGCGCGCGGACGAGGTCGAGGAAGCGTGGAGCATCGTCGACCCGATCATCGACATGTGGGCATCGAGCCCAGCGCCCGAGTTCGCCAACTACGACGCCGGCACCTGGGGCCCGGCCGAAGCCGACGAGATGATCGCCCGCGACGGCAAGCGCTGGCGACGGATCTGAGCGCCGCCTTGCCGACCTCCGCCGCACCGGCCATGGCACTCAACGAGCCGGTCCTGCGCTGGTCGGCACGCGCCCACAGCATCGCGGAGATCGAAACGGAGCTCGCCCGGATCTGGGCGAAGCAGGACCTGACCACCGAGATGGAGGGGGCGCCGGCTCGCCACATCGCGGCCCGGACGAGCGTGATGAACCTCGTGGTCATCGCGCGCCGGCCCGAGATCGCGGAGCGTGGGGCCGCCACGATCCAGGCGCTCACCGGGCGGCATCCGTCGCGGACCATCGTCGTCCAGTCGGCGGATCCCGATGGCCCGTCGTGGCTGGACGCCCGGATCGAGGCGCACTGCGTGCTGCCGCGCGAGGACGCGCCCGAGACCTGCGCCGAGACGATCCACCTGACCGCCGGCGGTGAGGCCGGCCGGCACCTGTCGGCGATCGTGACGCCGCTCATCGTCCACGACCTGCCGGTCACCGTCTGGTGGCCGGGCGAGCCACCATTCACCTCGCGCGCCGCGTACGACTTGCTGAGCGGCGCGGACCGCCTCGTGGTGGACGGCTCGACATGGAACGGCGACGGACTCGAGCGGATGCGCGAGATGGCGGGCCTGCTGGACGTGACCCGGCTGGCGATCAGCGATTTCGCCCTGATCCGTCAGTCGCGCTGGCGGGAGGCCATCGCCTCGGTCTTCGACGACCCGGATTTCCTCCCGTACCTGGGCTCGCTGCGGCGCATCGCCGTGACCTACGCGACCCATGACGAGACGGGCGCGCCTGGCTCGACGAACATCGTGAAGCCGATCTACCACGTCGCGTGGTTGGCCTCGCGGCTAGGGATGTCGGTCGTGAAGCCGCTGGCGATCGTGGCGGAGCGGCCCGCGGCTTCCCGTTCGAAGCCGGCGCCCGGCGGCCGGCCGATGGTCAGCCGCGGGATGGCGGCCACGCTGAGTCAGGGGCGCGGCGAGGTGGCGGTCGTACTGCGGCCGGTCGTCTCGCCGATGCCCGCCGGCACGACCCTCCGCGTCGAGCTGCTCGCCGAGCGTCGCGGCTCCGAGTTGCGCGCCGACGTCACCGCCGAGGCGGAAGCAGTCCACGTGCGGGTCTGGCAGGACGGGGTGGAGGCATTCGAACGGCGGTTCCTCGCCGCTCGTCGCGGTGAGGTGGACCTGCTGGCCGAGGCGATCGAGACCGGCCGCCGCGAGGACATCGCCACCGTGAGCCTGCGCGCCGCGGCCAAGCTCGTCGGAGGTCCCATCCCCCCGGCTGGCGCGCGCCCCGTATCGTGACCGAACCGGAGATCCTCGTCGTCTCCGATGCGGACGCCGCATCCGCGCTCGCCGCCGACCGGATCGCCGCGTCGTTGCGGAGCGCTGCCGAGGCCCGCGGTCGCGCCGACTGGGCTACGACCGGTGGCTCCACCCCCGTGGGCATCTATCGGCACATCGTCACGACCGATCATGTGAACGACATCCCGTGGCCGGATGTCCACGTGTGGTGGGGCGACGACCGCTTCGTGCCGCGCGACCACGCCCTGTCCAACGTCAAGCCGTTCGACGACATCCTGCTCGACCTGGCCGGCCGCCAGGCGGGCGGCGCCGTCGGCGGGGACGCGACCGGTATCCCCCTGGCCCTCACGAACGTCCACCCATTCCAGACGAGCGAGGCGATCGGGGAGGGCCGGGGAGCCGCCGGCTGCGCGGCCGAGCTCGACCGAGAGTTGCGTGCCGCCGATCTCGAGGTCGTCGACGGCTGGCCGGTGCTCGATCTCGTGCTGCTCGGGGTCGGCGGCGACGGGCACGTGCTCTCCGTATTCCCGGGCTCGGCCGCGTTCGGATCGAAGGACTGGGCGCTGGCGATCCCGGCCCCGACGCACATCGAGCCACACGTCGAGCGGGTGACCCTCAACCCGGCGGTCCTTGCCGTCGCGCGGCAGATCCTCGTGGTGATGCACGGGGCCGGCAAGACGGCGAACCTCGCCGACATCTTCGGCCCGGAGGTGGATCCGACCCGCTGGCCGGCGCAGCTCGCGCGCCGCGAGGGAGCCACCTGGATCCTGGACGAAGCGGCGGCCGCCAGCTTGCCCCCGCACTGATGGACGGCCCGGCGACCGACGACAGCCCACGATCCGCGGACGACATCGAGATCCGGCGTGCCGGGGCCGGTGACGCGGGAGGCATCGGCGATGTGTGGCTGGCGTCCTGGCGTGCGACGTTCGACTTCGAGCCGTCCCATCCGGATGATGACGTCCGGCGCTGGCTGGCAGCCGAGCTCGTCCCCTACCACGAGACCTGGGTCGCGGTGGAGCCAGCCGGAACGGTCGTCGCGCTGATGGCGCTGTCGGACGACATGATCGAGCAGCTGTACGTAACCCCGGCGTGGATCGGTCGCGGCCTGGGCGGACGGCTCGTGGCCCTCGCCAAGGAGCGGCGCCCAACCGGGCTCGACCTGTACTGCTTCGCCGTCAACACCAACGCGCGCCGGTTCTACGAGCGGCTCGGGTTCGAGCCGATCGCCTTGGGCGACGGGAGCCACAATGAGGAGCGCCAGCCGGACGTGCGGTACGCCTGGCGGCCGCCCTCGTGACGGCGTCGCCATCCCCGCTGGAGAAGCCAACGCGTCTCGTGCCCTCGGCCGACGGGACACCGATCGCCGTCTTTACGTCGGGCGTGGGGCCCGGGCTGGTCCTCGTCCACGGCGCGGCCGCCGACCACACCACGTTCCGGGTCCTCGGGCCGCTGCTGGCAACCCGGTTCACGATCCATGCGATCGACCGCCGCGGCCGGGGTGCATCCGGCGACACGTCCCCCTACGCCATCGACCGCGAGTTCGAGGACCTGGCGGCCGTCGCCACGGTGCTCGCAGCGGAGGCCCGTGGATCTGTCGATGTCTTCGGCCATTCCTACGGGGGCCGCTGTGCCCTTGGCGCGGCGCTGCTGACCCAGGACATCGGCCGGGTGATCTCGTACGAGGGCGCCCCGACCCCACCGGGCGAACGCTACGGGGACGCGGCACTCTCCCGCGAGCTCGCTGCCCTCGCAGCCGCCGGCCAGGACGAAAGACTCCTCGAGACCTTCATGACCCGCGTCGTCGGCATGAGCGCCGATGACCTCGACCGCTACCGCTCCGACCCGATCTGGCCGCGGCGGGTCGCGGCGGCCGCGACGATCGCCCGCGAGGTGGCCGTGGAGTCCGGCGACGAGGCCGGGCTCGATCGGCTCGGCGCCGTCGAGCAGCCCGTGCTGCAGATCCTGGGCGGCGACAGCCGCCGCGAGTTCAGCGTCGCGACGGCGGCCCTCGACGATCGCCTCGCCGACGGCACGATCATCGTCATCCCCGGCGCCAAGCACGCGGCCCACCACACCCACCCCGACGCGGTCGTGGAGGCCATGACCGCGTTCCTGGCCTCTCCGTAGCCATTCGCACATGGGATACTCGGGCCATGCCTGACCTCGGGATCATCGGCTGGATCGTCGTCGGTTTCATCGCCGGTGCCATCTCGGGCGCGCTCGTGGGCGGCCGGACGGCGCGCGGCTGTCTCCCCAACATCGTCGTAGGCATCCTCGGTGGGATCATCGGCGGATGGCTCGCGAGTCAGATGGGGTTCGGTCCCACCAACGGGCTGATCGCCTCGATCGTCGTGGCGGTCCTCGGTTCACTGATCGTTCGGCTGATCCTCAACGCCATCAACGACCGCTGAGCCGGCCACCGGGCGCACTGCGTCGTCGGACGCTCACGGCTACCATCAGGCCATGACGGACTCACCGCCGGCCGACCGCCCATCGGCCGATGTCAGCCAGGGCGCGCGGCCCTACTCGCCCGGCCTCGAGGGCGTCATCGCGGGCGAAACCAGCCTCTCCTTCGTCGATGGGGAGCGCGGCCGGCTCATCTATCGCGGCTACCGTATCGGGGATCTCGTGGAGCACGGGACGTATCCGGCGGTCGCGAACCTGCTGTGGACCGGCGACTGGGACGCCGGTCATCACCTCCCGACCGCACCCGTTCCCGCGGAGGTCCTGACGGTGCTCCGGGCGCTGCCCAGCACGACGAAGCCGATGGACGCGCTGCGCACGGCGGTCTCGGCGTGGGGGGCGACCCAGGATCTGCCGTGGCCGCCGACCGTCGAGCAGGCACGTGCCCTGACGGCCTTTGTGCCGTCGGCGCTCGCGGCGTTCGCGCGGCTGCGCGCGGGCCAGGAGCCGGTCGAGCCCGATCCGTCCCTCGATCTCGTCCCGGGCTTTCTGTATCAGCTGACCGGTTCGCGTCCTGATGAGGGCACAGCGCGCGCCCTGGATGCGTACTTCATCGTGGGTTCCGAGCACGGGTTCAATGCCTCGACCTTCACCGCGCGGGTCATCATCTCGACCAGGTCGGACATCGCCTCGGCGGTCGCCGGTGCGATCGGGACCATGAAGGGCCCGCTCCACGGCGGTGCGCCGTCCGAAGTCGTCGACCAGTTGGCCGAAGTCGGGTCCGCGGATCATGCCGAGCAATGGGTCCGCGACGCGCTCGCCAAAGGCGAGCGGCTGATGGGCTTCGGGCACCGCGTCTATCGCGCCTACGACCCGCGCGCGAAGGCGCTGCGCACCGTCGCCGAGGGCATGGCCCACAAGCCCGACTGGCTGCAGCTCGCGATCGAGGTCGAAGACGTCGCGCTGCGGGTGCTGGCCGAGAAGCACCCCGACCGGCCGCTCAAGACGAACGTCGAGTTCTATGCGGCACCCGTGCTCATGGGTGTCGGCCTCACGCCGGATCTCTTCCCGGCGACGTTCTCGCTGGCCCGGACGGCCGGCTGGACCGCCCACGCGCTCGAGCAGGCCGCGAACAATCGCCTGATCCGCCCTGACGTCAACTACGTGGGGCCCGAGGAGCGGGACCTCCCGAGCTAGATCGCGGACAGGGCGGAATTCATCCTCGCCGGGTGACGCCGCGGACGCCCCGGTGTGCCTCAATGGTGGCGTTCGGTTACATCTCCACACAGGGGAGGCACACCTTGGACCTGACCAGTGACGCCCGGCGCCTCGCCAGCGTGGGCACGTTCTTCATCACCATCGGCTGGATCGCCGTGATCTACGCGCTCATCGCGGGTGTGATCTGGTGGGTCGATCTCGCCAGCCGCGAGGCGTTCAATTTCATCGAAGCGTTCGCGATCTCGGCCAGCCAGATCGGCATCCCGATCTTCGGCGCCCTGATCGTGCTCGGTTTCGGGTATGGCATGCGGCTCTTCGCCCTGTACGTCGCCAGCAAGGTCGCGTAGCGAAACCCTGAGAGCGCTGACCCATGATCGTCCGTCGGCTCGCGGCCCTGGTCGCCTTCGCACTCGCCGTTGCCGCCTGTTCGGCAGGTCCCGGCACGGGAGGGCAGCTTGAAGGGACCGATTGGATCCTGCGCTCCTACCAGCAGGACGGGAGCCTGGCCGTCGTGCCGGAAGCCCAGTTCGCCAACGCCCGGTTCACGGCGAATCGTGTCTCCGGGTTCTCCGGCTGCAATGACTTCGATGCGCTCTACCGTGCGGGCGGCCGGACGCTGTTCGTGTCCACGCCGGCCTCGACGCTCATGGCCTGCGCCGAGGAAGCGATGGCCTTCGAAGCCGCCTACCTGGCGGCGCTCGACTCCAGCCGGTTCTTCAGCGTGCGACGAAGCACGCTGACGGTCTTCGATGCGATCGGCAGCCCGGTCCTGGAATACGACGCAGCGCCGCGCAATCCGATGCTCGGCACGTGGGAGGTCGACTCCTTCGCGACGGCACCCAACTCCGTGAGCGCGGTGTTGGAGGGGACCGAGCTGACCGCCGTCTTCGGCATCGCCAGCGTCGGCGGCTCCAGTGGCTGCAATTCGTACACCGGGACATACGGCACGAACGGCAGGTTCGTTCGGATCAGTCGGGTGGCGACGACCCGCATGGCCTGCTCCGACGAGATCATGGCGCAGGAAACCGCGTTCCTGACGGCACTCGAAGGCGCCGCCCTCGTCGACCGGCGCGATCAGACGCTCCTCCTGACCGACCTGAACGGGAGCATCCAGGTAGCGCTCGTGCGACCGGGATCGGACGCCGAAGCGTCCGCGCCACCGAGCGCGCCGGCAAGCCGCGAGCCGAGCGCATCCCCCAGCCCGACGGCCAGCGCGACCCCGACGCCCAGCCCGACACCGACCCCGACACCGACACCCACCCCCGCCCCGACCCTGCCGCCTCGGCCAACGCCCGCGCCGACGGTCGAGCCGCCGCCGTCCGTGCCCCCGACAGCCACCTGTGACGTCGTCGCGCCGGACGGTGCGACACTGGCGTCGATCGTCTACCCCGAGTCGTGGTCGACGCTGACCGAGCCCGCGGAGCTCGCCTGTCGCTACTTCGATCCGGAGGAGATCACGGTCCCGGATGACCCTGCAACGCTCGAGACGGCCGTGATGGTCGTCGCCGCGGAAACGCCGTTCGCCGACGCCATCGCTGCTGCCACGGATCCAGCGAGGTGGGACATCACCGTGCAGCGGGATGTGACCATCAGCGGCCTGGCGGCGACGCTCGTCGAGGCCGTTGCGATCCAGGAGACC
>JARDZW010000050.1 GCA_029240655.1 Chloroflexota bacterium | reverse complement strand
CTCGATCCGGACCAAGGTCGTCAAGGAAGAGGTCAAGACCTGGAAGCAGTTCTTCGAGGTCGCCCCGAAGTACTCCAAGCAGATCGTCGTCGTCGACTCACCCGGCGACGTCTTCGTGGCACCGCTCAAGGCACTCGGGTTCTCGCTCAACTCGGTCGACCCGGGAGAGCTCGAGCAGGCACGCGGGCTGCTGATGGGATTGGCCCCGCATGTCCTGTCCTTGAATTCCGATACCTACGACGCGCAGCTCGCCAGCGAGGAGGCGGTCCTGGGCCTGACCTGGACCGGCGGCATCGCGGACCTGCGCGAGGAAGAGGAAACCAAGGACACCGTCTACCAGATCCCCGAGGACGGAACCCTGTACTGGATGGACACGTGGGTCATCTTCAAGGATCCGCCTCATCCCGAAGCGGCGCACGCCTTCCTGAACTTCATCCACGAGCCGGCCATCCAGGCCAAGGAGACCGAGACCAACCGCTATGCCACGCCGAACGACGAGGCGATGAAGCTGGTCCCGCAGGCGATCCTGGACGACCCGACGATCTTCGTCCCACAGTCGGTTCTCGACTCCGGTCTTCTGGAGGGGGCGCAGGACGTCTCCACCGACCCCAACCGGGTCGCGATCTGGGAAGAGTTCAAGTCGAACATCGGCGGCTGAGCCGCATCCGCTAGCCAGAGTCAACCATGACGAGCGAGGCGCCGGCCGTGAAGGGGCGGCCGGTCGCCGAACCTGGCAAGACGCGCTCCCGCCTCCTGACGGGAGCGCTCGTGCTGCCGGCCGCCCTCTGGTACGTGATCCTGCTGGTCATGCCGATCGTCATCGTCCTGCTCTTCAGCTTCGGGGGGCGGACGAGGACAGGCGGGTATGAACCCGGGTTCAGTCTCGACAACTACGTCGCGGCGTTACAACGGCCGGACCCGTTCATCACCAGCCTCGTGCTGGCGAGCATCGGGACGTTCCTGTGTCTGCTGATCGGCCTTCCGCTCGCGTATTTCATCGCCACGCGCGCCACCAAACGGAAGGCGTTCCTCATCGTCCTGCTCGTGATCCCGTTCTGGACGAGCTTCCTGGTGCGGACCTACGCCTGGCTCCTGATCCTGGGCGTGGACGGACTCGCCGGGTTCTTCCAGGATCTCCTGGGCAATCGCACGTTCCGGATCCTCGGGACGGAATTCGGGGTCCTGCTGGGCCTCGTCTACGGGTACCTCCCGCTCATGGTGTTCCCGTTGTACGTCACCCTCGAGCGGATGGACCGGACGCTCGTTGAAGCGTCCAAGGACCTCGGCGCCGCGCGCTGGGCCACCTTCCGGCAGATCACGCTCCCCATCGCCCTGCCCGGGCTGATCACCGGCAGCATCCTCGTGTTCATCCCGATGATGGGCGAATACGTGATTCCCCAGATCCTGGGCTACGGGCAGGTCTTCACGATCGGCAATGCCCTCTTCCTCCGGTTCCTCGAAGCCCGCAACTGGCCAGCCGGAGCGGCGCTCGGCGTCGGGCTGATCCTGATCATGCTGATCACGATCACGTTGTACTTGTGGTTCACGAACCGCGGCCGGGCCAGCCGTGACGTGAGCGTCGTCTAGCCATGGGAGCGCCCGCTGTCCCCATCCCGGCACCACGAACGCTCGGCGGACGGTCTCGGGTGCGTGTCGATCGCGTCGGGACCGTGGTCGAAGCCTGGCTTCGCGGCCACACCTTCCTGGTCTACCTGTTCCTCTACCTGCCGATCATCGTCGTCGTGGTCTTCAGCTTCAACGGGACCGAGCGGCGGGTCACGAACTGGGACGGCTTCAGCCTCCGCTGGTACGAAAGCGTCCTGGGCAGCAAGGAGATCCAGCGGTACCTGACCAACAGCTTCATCGTCGGGATCTCGACCGCCTGTATCGCCACGATCGTGGGAACGATGGCAGCGCTCGGCTCGCAGCGGCTGCCGAAGTGGCTCCGGCTTCCCTTCGACGCGCTGACCTACGTCAGCGTCATCGTCCCGGAGCTGGTGATCGCCCTGGCGACCCTCGTCTTCTTCGCGAGCACGATCGGGCGTGACGGCGTCATCACCAACGCCACCGGGGTCGAGATCGGATTCGGGTTCCACACGATCGTGAGCGCCCTGTCGCTGTTCAACATCAGCCTGGTGCTGCTCCTCGTCCGCGCCCGGCTGTCGGGGATGGACCGGACGCACGTCGAAGCGTCCTACGACCTGTACGGGACGCCGTGGCGGACCTTTTGGCAGATCACGTTCCCGCAACTGCTGCCGGCGATCGTCGCCGGGTTCCTGCTCTCCTTCACGTTCGCCTTCGACGATTACCTCATCACGACGTTCGTGAACGGCCAGGGGACATCGACCATTCCGCTGTTCGTCTTCGGCCAGATCAAGCGGGGCGTGACGCCAGCCACCAACGCGGTGGCCGCGTTGATGCTCCTGATCACGCTGTCGGTCCTGCTGGCGGGCCAGCTCCTCACCCGGCGGCGGGGCGGCGGCCAGACCGATACGTCGGTGGCCGGGATGATCGCCGAGCAATCCAACTAGCCGCCGCCGCCGCGGGCCCGATGGGCGCTAGCCCTCGCCGGATGCACGATGGGTCGTCAAGCGACGGATCCGGGATACCATCGCCGGTGGCCCGCCCAGGTCGGACGCGTCGCAGCCGTCGCTGGCGGGAGTGACGGACGCGCGACGGCGTGACGAGCCCTAGGCGCTGACCGCCGCCGGCTCCGGCAGGCCCGCGTCTGCGGCGAGCAGGGCGGCCTTGTCCGTGCGCTCCCACGGCAGGTCCAGGTCCGGCCGGCCGAAGTGGCCGTACGCCGCGGTCTGGCGGTAGATCGGGCGGCGCAGGTCGAGTGCGGCGATGATCGAGGCCGGGCGCATGTCGAAATGACGCTCGATGAGCGCCTGGATCTTGTCGTCTTCCACCTTCCCGGTTCCGAAAGACTCGACCGTGAAGCTGATCGGCCGAGCGATGCCGATGCCGTAGGCGACCTCCACCTCGAACCGATCGGCCAGTCCCGCCGCGACCACGTTCTTTGCCACCCAACGGGCGGCGTACGCGGCAGAACGGTCGACCTTCGTCGGATCCTTGCCTGAGAACGCGCCACCACCGTGACGCGCCATCCCGCCGTAGGAGTCGACGATGATCTTGCGCCCGGTCAGGCCGGCATCGCCCATCGGGCCGCCGGTGACGAACCGCCCGGTCGGGTTCACGTGCATGACCGGGTCCGTGTCGCGGAGCTCACGCGGGATGGTCGGCAGGATCACTGACTCGACGATGTCCGAGCGCAGCCGCTCCGGACGCACGTCGGGATCGTGCTGGGCCGACACGACCACCGTGCGAACCCGCTTGGGAACGCCGTGCTCGTATTCGACGGTCACCTGGGTCTTGCCATCGGGCCGCAGGTAGGGCAGCTGGCCGGACTTGCGGACCTCGGAGAGGCGACGCGCCATCCGGTGAGCGAGCGCGATCGGCAGGGGCATGAGCTCAGGCGTCTCGCGGCAGGCGAACCCGAACATCATCCCCTGGTCGCCCGCCCCCAGCTCGAAGGCGGAAGCGGCGTCATCACGGACCTCGAGGGCCGCGTCGACACCCTGGGCGATGTCGGGAGACTGGCCCTTCACGGAGACCAGCGTGCCGCAGGTCTGGTAGTCGAACCCATAGTCGGCGCGGGTGTAGCCGATGTCGCGCACGGTGTCGCGCACGATCGTCTGGAAGTCGATGTACGTGTGGGTCGTGATCTCGCCGAGCACGAGCACGAGACCGGTCGTCGTCGCGGTCTCGCAGGCGACGCGGGCGTCCGGGTCGTCCCGCAGGATCTGGTCCAGGATCGCGTCCGAGATCTGGTCGCACATCTTGTCGGGATGACCTTCGGTCACCGACTCGGACGTGAACAGGTAGTGCGCGGCGTCGACGATGCTCACTTTGGGGCTACTCCGTTGGGGTTTCCCGGAGGGTATCACCCGAGCGGTGACGGCCGACGCGGGACCTTCGTCCGGGGTGGGTCAGGCGCCGGCGCGCAGCGCTTCGAGGTCCAGGTCCCGCTCGATCGATCGCAGAGTCTCATCGTTGATGACCCCGGCGTCGCGTAGGCCGATCACGGCCTCGCGCTGCGCGACGAGAACCGCGTTTCGGATCGCCCGATGCTCGAGGAGCTCCTGCTCGGCCTCGTCGACCGTGGCCCCCGCGCTCGGCAGTACATGGCTCGCTTCGTGCTCGTACTCATCGCGTAATTGCTCGATGAGCGGGAGATGGTCGGGGTAGTCGTGCTTCAGCTCTTCGAGGCGCTGGAGGGCCGCCTCGACCGCCGCCAGGCGGGCATGGACCTCCTCCCCGTTCTGGCCGGGCGGCGCGAGGACGCCGAGGTGGCGGATGAGCCAGGGCAGCGTCAGGCCCTGCCCGACGAGCGTCGCGGCGATCACGCAGAACGTGAGGAACAGGATGAGGTCCCGCGACGGGAAGTCCGGGGGCAGGGCGAACGCGGCAGCCAGCGACACGACCCCGCGCATACCGGCCCACGAGATGATGAACACGGCGCGGGCCGGCGGGTACGGGTCGCGCGCCCGCAGACTCTCGCTGAAGAAACGTGGCAGGTAGGTGGCCGGGTACACCCAGACGATCCTGGCGATGATCACGGTCGCGCTCACGGCGAGGCCGAGGCCCACCAGCTCCTCGGGCGTGTGGTCCGCGAGGACCGCCTCGAGGATCGCCGGAAGCTGCAGCCCGATGAGCATGAAGACGGTCGCGTTGATCAACCAGATCAGGGTCTGCCAGACGCCGAAGCCCATCAGCCGCGCGTCGGGTGACAGGACGCGAGCGGCGCGCTGGCCGGTCATCAGCCCGGCGACCACCGTCGCGAGGACGCCCGACACGCCGACCTGCTCCGCGGCGATGTACGCGGTCGCCGGCGCGAGCAGCGTGACGATGATCTCGATGATGGGGTCAGCCGTGCGATGCAGCGTCCGAGTCACGATGGCACCGACGATCGCGCCGACGGCGAGTCCACCCGCCCCCACGAGGATGAAATCGACGACGGCGCCGCCGACATCGGCCGCGGCATCGCCGAGGGAGAAGGCCACCGAGCTGGCGGCGGCCGCCCCGGCGACGACGGCGAGGCGATACACGATCAGGGCCGACGCATCGTTGAGGAGGCTCTCCCCCTCCAGGATCGTCACGATGCGTCGCGGGACGCCGAGCCGCCGGAAGATGGCCGTGGCGGCCACGGCGTCCGGTGGCGCCACGATGGCCCCAAGGGCGACGGCCGCGGCGATCGGCATCGCGGTCAGCTGCTGGACCAACAACGCGACGGCGGCGGTCGTGAAGAGGACCAGTCCGATCGCCAGCAGCAGGATCGGGCGAAGGTTGGCCTTGAAGTCCCGGATGGGCGTGAAGTACGCGGCGCCGAAGAGGATCGGGGGCAGGAACAGCAGGAACACGACGTCCGGCGCGAGTTCGATGTCGGGGAGATCCGGCAGCTGGCTCAGTACGATCCCGCCGAGCAGCAGCAGGATCGGGTCGGCGATCCGCAGTCGCCGCGCGAAGTAGGTCAGCGCGATCGCGAAAGCCAGGGTGACGAAGATCAGCTGGATGGAGCCCAGGCCATGCGAGAGCGCGGGGTCGGTGACGGCGAGGGGCACGAGCGAGATGACCGGTGTCCGTTCTACCGGGCGGCGACGCGCGTCCGGCCGGCGCGCCAGTCGGCGAGACCCGGGACTTCGAGCTGCGGAAGGTCGTCGGCCGGCGCGAAGCCGAATACCGCGCCCAGGAACGAGAGCCGCGCCTGAAGCGTGCGCCGGATGGCGTCGGCACCGCGGAACCCGTGGCCTTCGCCCTCGAATGCGAGGTAGGCGTAGGGGATGTCATTGGCCGCGAGCGCAGCGACGATCGCCTCTGCGTGGCGCGGTGGGACCACATGGTCCTCGAGGCCCTGGATGACGAGCACAGGGCAGGAGATCCCATCGAGGTGGCGGTTCGGGGACCGCTCGCGGTATAGCGCGGCCGCCTCCGGGTACGGGCCGACGAGCCCGTCGGAGTAACGCGACTCGAACTTGTGGTCGTCGTGGACCAGCGCCTCGAGGTCTCCGATCCCGTAGAGGCTGATGCCGGCTGCGAAGGTGTCGCGGAACGCGAGGGCGGCCAGGGTGGTGTAGCCACCCGCGCTGCCACCTTCGATCGCCAGGCGGTCCGGATCCGCGTCGCCGCGAGCCACCAGGTACTGGGCGGCGGCCTCGCAGTCGTCGACGTCCACGATCCCCCAGTTGCCCTCGAGCTCCCGTCGGTACTCGCGTCCGTAGCCGGTGCTGCCGCCGTAGTCGACATCGACCACGGCGATGCCCCGGCTCGTCAGCAGTTGGACGGTGAGATCGAGCGCATTGGGGGCGTGCGACGTCGGGCCGCCGTGCGAATGGACCAGGAGCGGCGGCAGCTCTCCGTCCGGGGCCACGACCTCCGGGTTCGTCGGCCGGTAGAAAAGACCGTGGGCGATGCGCCCGCCGGCGCTCGGGAACGTGATCGGCTCGGCGACCGACGTCCAGGCCAGGTCGATGGGCACCACGCTGGAGCGCCGCAGCACCCCGGTCGGCGCCAGCGTCGCTGGATCGAGTGCGACGACCATCGACGTTTCCGTCGGCGATCCGGCGATGGCCAGGACCGAATCGGCGGCGGTGCGCAGGACCGCGATGTCGGTGAACGAGGATTCCACTTCGCCGGTGAGGCGGCCGGGTGAGATATGGAAGATCCGGTCACGGCCGCGTGCTCGCGCCACCGCCACGATCGATCCGTCGGGCAGGAAGCCGTAGGTCGAACGATCGAACACCCAGGCCGGCTTCGCGAACTCTGCCTCCGTCGGCGCGAGCGGCTCCAGCCGCGGCCCCTCGACGAGACGGTACAGGTTCCACCAGCCGCTCCGATCGCTGACCAGGTGGAGGACCCCGTCCGGCGACCACTCGGGCTGGGCGATCGATTCGTCCGGACCACCCGCCGCCAGGTCGGAAGGATCGAGGAACCCGTCGGCGCGGACGGTCGCGATCCGAAGGCGGGTCGAATCCCACGGCATGTCGGGGTGGTCCCATTCGAGCCAGGCGAGCTTCGTGCCGTCCGGCGAGAGGCGCGGCGCGGCGAGGAAGTCGGGCCCTTCGACCAGGACCCGCGGCACTCGCTCGCCGTCCAGCGGGACCTCGACGATCGCCGCGACTGCCTCGCCGGCGCCCGTATGGTCCTCGCGGACGGCAAGGAACCGGCGACGGCCGGGGTCGAACCGCAGGTCGGCGTAGCGGTAGTCGCCCTCCGGCGTGATGGGCTGGGGATCGGCGACGCCCGGATCGAGGCGGTACAGCCGGCCGTCGGTCCGGTTCGAGAAGGCGACCGTGCCACCGGCGACCGTGTACGAACCGCCGCCGTACTCGTGGACGCGCGTTCGGACATCGAATGGCGCGGGCGTCACATCCTCGGTCGTGCCGTCAACTCCGCGTCGCACGAGGACGCTGCGGCCGGCCTCGGCGGGCCGGCTCTCGATCCAGTAGGTCTCGTCGCCATCGATCCAGGGCTCGCCGAGCCGGACGGTGTCGCCGAGCAGGTCCTCGATCCGGATCGGCGACGGCCAGCTGCCGTAGGGCAGCCGCGGCCGCTCGTCGGCCTGGTCGTCGGAGGGAGTCGCGTCGGCGGTCGACAGCAGTCGATCGTCTGTCATCGGCGGAACTCTACCGCGTCCTGCGCGGCGACCGATTCGTCGGCCGCGAGCGAGCTAGGTCCCGTGCTGCCAGGACGAGACGTAGTCGGCCTGCTCCGCGGTCATCGGCTCGAGCTCGATGCCGAGCGCGGCCAGCTTGAGCCGCGCGACCTCCGCATCGATCGCCTCGGGGACGACGTAGACCATGGGTTCGAGCTCGGCGTGGTGCTGCGCCACGTACTCGGCGCACAGCGCCTGGTTCGCGAAGCTCATGTCCATGACCGCGGCCGGGTGGCCTTCGGCCGCTCCGAGGTTGACCAGGCGGCCCTCGGCGATGAGGTTGAGCTTCTTGCCACCCAGGTCGAACTCCTGGACGTTCTCTCGCACGTCGCGCACGTGGCCCTCGGCCATCACGCGTAGCGCGGCCAGGTCGAGCTCCGCATCGAAATGGCCCGAGTTGGCCATGATCGCGCCGTCCTGCATGACTTCGAAATGCTCGCGGCGGAACACGTTGAGGTTGCCGGTCGCCGTGACGAACAGGTCGCCCCAGGCGGCGGCATCGCCGTGGCTCATCACCGCGAACCCGTCCATCAGCGCCTCGAGGGCGCGGACGGGATCGACCTCCACGACCGCGACATGGGCCCCGTGGCCATCCATGCGCGAGGCGATGCCCTTGCCGACCCAGCCGTAGCCCGCGACCACGACCTTGCGACCGGCGATGAGGATGTTCGTGGCGCGCAGGATGCCGTCGAGCGTGCTCTGGCCGGTGCCATAGCGGTTGTCGAAGAGGTGCTTGGTCTGGGCCTCGTTCACGGCCACGACGGGAAAGCCGAGGGCCTTGTCGGCGGCCATGGCCTTCAGGCGGATCACGCCGGTGGTGGTCTCCTCCGTACCCGCAAGGACCTCCTTGACCTGGTCGGGTCGCTCGCTGTGGAGGAGCGAGACGAGGTCGCAGCCGTCGTCCATCGTGATCTGCGGGCGCGTGTCGGCAACGCTCTTGAGATGGTCGTAGTAGGTGTCGCGATCCTCGCCACGGCGGGCGAAGGTCGCGATGCCGTACTCGGCCACGAGCGCGGCCGCGACGTCGTCCTTGGTCGAGAGTGGGTTCGAGGCCGCGAGCACGACGTCCGCGCCGCCCGCCTTGAGCGTGCGCATCAGATTGGCGGTCTCGGTCGTGACGTGCAGGCACGCCCCGATGCGCAGGCCCGCGAGCGGCTGCTCACGCTCGAAGCGCTCGCGGATCAGGCGCAGGACGGGCATCTCGCGCTCGGCCCACTCGATGCGGCGGACGCCCTCCTCGGCCAGGCCGAGGTCGGTCACGTCGTGGGCGGGCTGGATGGCGGCGTCGGTCATCGGGGGTCGGTCTCCTTGCGGGCGAAGAGGCGGCGCAACGGCGCCGTGATGTCGGGCCAGGGCGAGCCGAGGCGATGGATGAGGCGCTCCTCGAAGCGCGCGTGCTCGATGTAGCCCAACCGTCGATAGGCGTTGATCGCGGGCGGGTTGTCCGCCCGGACGTTGAGGACGATCTGGTCGCACGACCGCAGGAGCTCCGCGGTCACGGCACCCGTGACGGCGGTCGCGAAGCCGCGGCCACGATAGTCGAGATGGGTCAGGACGTTGCCGACGACCGCGAGACGCGCCGCCGGGCTGATGACATGCGTGCCCGCCGCCGACACGAGCTGGCCGTTGACGCGCATCCCGTAGTAGACCCCGTCGGCGATCGCTCCAGAGGGCAGCCACGAGGCGAAACCCAGCTGGTAGAGCCGATTGAGCTCCCCGATCTCGACGGGCAGCAGCCGCTGGACCGTCGCTGGATACGGCCGGAACCGCGCCCGATCGACCCACATCCGGACCATCTGCGGCCCGGGATCCACTCGGTAGTGGGCCTCGACGGCGGGCAGCATCATCGTGCGAGCGGCGATGTACGCAGCGCGCGGGCGGATGACGTCGCGGAGCACCGCGCTGATGCCATCGGGCCGGCCCAGGACGAACAGGGGCTGCGGGGTCGGGCCGGTGTACTCCATCCCGACCGCGATGAGCTCGTCGCCGTCGTACGCGGCGCCCCAGCGCGTGCGCGCGAACTCACGCTCCCCAAGGTCGCAGATCGCGTAAGCCGCGTACAGACGATCCTGCTCGAGGAACGAGTAGAGCAGCTCGCGGTCCGTCGTCTGGCGAGCGATGGCGGCCGGGCGGCGGCTGATCGCGATGGTGGCCATCAGGACTCGACCACGGCGGGCGTGGGGGGCGGCGGCGCGGGCTCTTCCGCGTCGGCGACGGGCGCGACGGGCGCGATCGCCGCAGCCGACACGGCCGCGAATCCCGGCGCCGACTTGCGACGCAGCTCCCGGCGAGCGACCGCCTCGGCCAGGCCCTCCGGGAACGGGGCGCGGATCACGCCTTCGTCGCTGACGATGCCGGTGATCAGGTCCGACGGAGTCACGTCGAAGGCGGGATTACGGACCTCGGTGTCCGGCGGCGCGATGCTCACGCCGCGCACGAACAGGACCTCGTTCGCCTTGCGCTCCTCGATGGGGATCGACGCGCCATCGGGCGTGGCGAGGTCCACCGTGCTGATCGGTGCGGCGACGAAGAACGGGACGCCGTGGCGAGCCGCCAGCACCGCTAGCGTGTAGGTGCCGACCTTGTTGGCAGTATCGCCGTTGGCGGCGATCCGGTCGGCCCCGACGAGGATGGCATCGACCTCGCCATTCGCCATCAGGTGACCGGCTGCCACGTCCGGGATCAGCGTGTGCGGCACGCCGGCCTGGGCCAGCTCCCAGGCCGTCAGCCGGGCGCCCTGGAGATACGGCCGCGTCTCGTCGACCCAGACATGCACGGCCCGGCCGGCATGGTGTGCCGCCTGGACGACGCCCAGCGCCGTCCCGAACTGGCCGCACGCGAGGGGCCCGGTGTTGCAATGGGTGAGGATGCGCAGCGGCCGATCCTCCGGGAACGTCAGCTCCTCCAGGCCGAACGTCGCGAGACGACCATGATCCTCCGTGGTCTCGAAGACGATGGTGTCCGCCTCGGCGCGCATCGCGTCGGCGATGGCATCGCCGTCCTCTGACAGGTCGCCGACCGCCTCGTACGCGGCCATGACCCGCTCCACCGCCCAGCGCAGGTTGACAGCGGTCGGGCGTGCGTTGATGAGCGTCTTCGCGGCACCGCGGAGCGTCGCGCGGCGAGCGTACGGTCGCGTCGTCCGGGCCTTGTCCGCGGTGAGCGTCAGCCCGATCGCCCCGACCTGGCCGATGGCCGGTGCGCCGCGCACGATCATCTCCCGGATCGCGAAGGCGGTCTCCGAAGCAGTCCGGACCCGGTATTCCTCGAGCACGTCCGGCAACTTGCGTTGGTCGACCAGGTGGAGGACGCCGGGCGTCTCGCGGAAGGGCGTCCGGAACCCGGTCGGCGGCGCCGGGACGACGGGCACGGCCGCGGCGCCACCGATCGCCACGGAGCTCGGGTCGAGGATCGCGCTGGCGGCCTCCGCGGAAACTCGCTGGATCGCCTGTGCGGCGCCGACCACGCCCGCCGCGCCGTGGAACAGGTCGCCGGCGAACTGCCGGAAGAAGCGCCGCCGCGCAAGGTCGGCGCCATCACCCGCCGGAGCCGCGGGTGGTGCGGGCTCCGCTTCGGGGGGTCGGGTGTCGGTCGGATCGGTCAAATCGCGTGCGGCCTCGAGCGGATCGTCAGTACTGGATGACGCTGGTGACCCGGCGTCCTTCCAGGCGGTCACGACCCTTGAGGAAGCCGAGCTCGACCAGGAAGCCCAGGCCGACGACCTCACCCTTGAGTCGCTCGATGAGCTCGATCGTGCCCTTGACGGTGCCACCGGTCGCGAGCAGGTCGTCGACGATCAGCACCTTCTGGCCCGGCTGGACGGCGTCGCGATGGATCTCGAGCGTATTGGACCCGTACTCGAGGGCGTACTCGACGGTGATCGTCTCGGCGGGCAGCTTGCCGAGCTTGCGGACGGGCACGAGACCGGCGTCGAGCTGATACGCCATCGGCGAGCTGAAGATGAACCCGCGCGACTCCATCCCGACGACGATGTCGATGTGCTCGTCCTTGTATGGCTCGAGCATCAGATCGATCGCTTCCTTGTAGGCGGCCGGATCCTTCAGCAGCGTCGTGATGTCGTAGAACAGGATGCCGGGCTTCGGGAAGTCAGGGATCTCGCGGATCTTCTCGCGGAGCGACTCGGCGGACATCGGCTGGAGACCTCGGAAGCGGGTCGGTGGATGGACGGTGGTGATGGCGTGGTGATGGCGACGGGATCACGGTCGGCGAACGACCCCCCGAGCCAGCGGAAAGTCTACCGCAGGCGAACCGCGCCGCCGCAGGCTCAGGGGCCGGTGACCGGGACGGCGCCCGCAGCCGTGGCCGGCCGTTCGGCGACCCGCAGCCGGCTGCTGAGGATCAGTCCGAGGGTCGCCACCGCGATCGCGACCAAGAACCCGACAAACAGGCCGCGGAACGGCGTCCCGGCGTCCCGGACGGCGGCCGCCACGGCCGCCCCCGTGATGCCCGTCCCCAAGGCGGTCCCGAGCGAATCCGTGAGCGACAGCGCCGACGACGCTCGGCCCTGCTCGGCACCCGACGCCTCGCGCAGGACGATCAGCGCGAGGGGCGAGTAGGCGAGGCCCATCCCCAAGCCAGCGAGGCCCACGGTCGGGATCGCCAGCCAAGGCGAGAACTGGGGATACAGGACGACGAGGAAGGTCGTGAGGCCCGCGATGAGGACGGCGATCCCGGCCTGCACGAATCGCTCGGGCGGGTAGCGCGTCGAGAGGCGCGCCTGGATCCACGAGCCGGTGGTCCAGGTGAGCGTCGCAGCGGTCAGGCTGATCCCGGCCGCTGTGGCGCTGAGCCCGCGCCATTCGACCAGCGCCAGGGCGATATAGGCGTCGACGGCAAAGAACGCGAAGGTGATGATGCCGCGGATCAGGACCGCGGCCGGCATCCCGCGTGCGGCCCGCAATGTCCCCGGTGGCGTCAGCTGGCGGAGGGCGAGGATCGCCAGGGCGGCACCGATCGTCCCCAGCACGACCAGCAGCACCGGGTCGCCACTGGTCAGGCCACCGAGCAGCAGTCCCGTCCCGACGGCAACGACGAGGGCCAGCGGGAGCCGTTCGCGCAGCGTCGCCGCGGCCGCGGACGGCGCCCCCGGCCCGACCCGCCGCACCTGCGGGTAGGCGATGCCGGCCGCGATCGCGATGAGCGGCAGCAGGCCAAGGAACACCCAGCGCCATCCGATCGACTCGCCGACGGCGCCGGCGAGGGCCGGCCCCAGGACGCCGGGCAGCACCCAGGCCGTCGAGAGGGTCGCGAACATCTGCGGCCGAAGCCGCTCGGGAAGGCTGCGGCCGATCGCGACGTACGCGATCGGTGGGACCGTGCCCGCGCCGAGCCCTTGCAGGAACCGCCCGGCGACGAGCACCTCCATCGAAGGCGCAAGGCCCCCGATGATGAGCCCGACGGCGAACAGCGCGATGCCGACCGCGAAGGGCAAGCCCAGTCCCCGCCGATCGATGATGCCGCCGACCACCACGATGCCGATGAGCGAGCCGAGCATGAACGATGTGAAGACCCAGCCGTAGAGCTCGAGATTGCCCAGCTCCCGCGCCACGATCGGCATGATGGTCGAGACCGCGAGCGCCTCGAATGCGACCAGGGTGACCGTGAGCACGAGGCCGGCGGTGAGGTTCCGGCGACCCGCTGTCCACAGGCCGCGGCCGTCATCGACGGGTCCCGAGGTGTGCCCGGAGGGCTCCGGGTCTTGGCTCACTGACATGGTCCAAGTCTGCCACCGACCGGCATCCATCCGCGCGGAGTCGCCCGACTAGCCGACCGTCACCTCGGTCTCGCGCTGTTCGCCGAGTCGCGCCACGACGGCCTGGGTCAGCTGCCAGGCCTTGGCCGCTTGCGGCGCCCGGATGCGGACCTGGTTGCTCGCGAACGTCACCTCCGACGGCCTGACCCCGGGCAGCCCGCCGTCGCCGAGCAGTCGCATCGCCGCGGAGCGGGTCAGCGACGCACCGAAACGCACGACGAGCCAGCCCTCCTCGCGTGAGATCGAGCCGATGCCCGCAGCTTCCGCGGCCAGCCGCAGCTCGGCGACCTCGATGAGGCGCGTGACCGGGGTCGGCATCGGGCCGAACCGGTCCGTGACCTCCTGGCGGAACGCCGCGATATCGCCGGCGCTACGGGCCTTGGCGAGGCGCCGGTACAGCTCGAGCTTCTGGGCCTCGTCGGGAACGTAGTCGTCGGGCAGGTGTGCATCGATCGGCAGATCGACCACGGCCTGCGGCGCCTCGACGATCGGGGCGCGGCCCTCGCGGCGGGCCTTCTGCCCCTCGACCGCATCGGCCAGCATCCGCGAGTAGAGATCGAACCCGACGGCGGCCATGTGGCCCGACTGCTCGCCGCCCAGGATGTTGCCGGCGCCCCGGATCTCGAGGTCCGACAGCGCGATCTGGAAGCCCGCCCCGAGCTCGGAGGCGTTGAAGATGGCCTGCAGCCGTTTGCGCGCCTCATCCGAGAGGCGCTCGCGGCGCCGATACAGCAGGTACGCGTAGGCCCGTCTTGACGAACGGCCGACCCGCCCACGGAGCTGGTAGAGCTGCGCCAGCCCGAGCGTGTCCGCGCGATCGATGATGATCGTGTTCGCGTTCGGGATGTCCAGGCCCGACTCGATGATCGTCGTGCACACGAGGACGTCCGCCGCTCCGTCGGCGAACGCGATCATGACCTTCTCGAGGGCGCCCTCCGGCATCTGCCCATGCCCCACGACGAAGCGCGCGTCGGGAAGCAGGCGGCGGAGCTGCTCGGCCTGCGCCTCGATCGTCTCGACCCGGTTGTGGACGTAAAAGACCTGGCCGCCCCGGTCCAGCTCGCGCAGGATCGCGTCGCGGACCAGCCCCGCGGACGCCTCGGCAACGCGGGTCTGGATCGGAAGGCGATCCTCCGGAGGCGTCTCGATGACGCTGAGGTCGCGGATCCCGGCCATCGCCAGGTTCAGCGTTCGCGGGATCGGCGTCGCCGAGAGGGTCAACACATCGACCTCGCGGCGGAGCTGCTTGAGCTTCTCCTTGGCGGCGACGCCGAACCGCTGCTCTTCGTCGACGACGACGAGGCCGAGGTCCTTGAACTGGACGTCCTTGCTCAGCAGGCGGTGCGTGCCGATGACGATGTCGACCGTGCCGTCGGCGAGCCCCTCGATCGTGGCCGCCTGCTCCTTGGCCGAGACGAACCTCGACAGGATCCTGACCTCGAGCGGGAACGCGGCGAACCGCTGGCTGAACGTCGCATGGTGCTGGGCGGCGAGCACGGTCGTCGGGACGAGCACGGCAACCTGCTTCCCGTCCTGGGTCGCCTTGAACGCGCCGCGCAGCGCCACCTCGGTCTTGCCGTAGCCCACATCGCCGACGACGAGCCGGTCCATGGGCTGCTGGCGTTCCATGTCGGCCTTGACCTCCGCGGACGCGCGCAGCTGGTCGATGGTCTCCTCGTACGGGAATGAGGCTTCCATCTCCGCCTGCCATGGGGTGTCCTCGTTGAAGGCGTGGCCCTCGGCGGCCGTCCTCGTCGCATACAGGGCCAGCAGCTCATCCGCGAGATCCGCGACCGCCTTGCGGACCCGCTGCTTGGCTCGCAGCCACTCCGCGCCACCGAGCTTGCTGAGCTGCGGCCGCTCCCCGCCGGCATAGCGTGTGACGCGCGCGATCTGCTCGACCGGGACGAAGATCCGGTCGCCGCCGGCGAACGAGAGCTCGAGGTAGTCGCGCTCCTCCCCTTCCCCGCCACGACGCAGCATCTGCTCATAGCGCGCGACGCCATGATCGATGTGGACGACGAGGTCACCCGGCGAGAGCCGCTCCAGGATGTCGCGTGGGACGACCCGCCGAAGCGCCTTCGGCCGGCGGACGCGAACAGTTCCGAACAGCTCGCGGTCGGTGACGAACGCGAGACCGTCCGGACCGCCCACGAACCCTCCGTTGAGACTCCGTCCGACCAGCGCGATCGCCCCGGGCGGTGGCGGCTCCTCGATGCGCTCGACGACCGCGACCGGATGGCCCGCCTCCTCGAGGATCTCGGCCAGGCGCGGCGCCTGGTCCGAGGCGAGCACGATCCGGCCGCCGTCCTCCTGCCAGCGCGTGACTGCCTCGTCCAGGCGCGTCGCCCGACCGAGCGGCAGCACCGGCTCGCGCCAGCCGAACGGGTCGCCGGAGCTCTTGCCCCCCGCCGCCATCGCGACTCCCGCCGATGGCTCGGATTCCCACGTCAGCTCCAGGGTCCGCGACCCAGCGAGCCGGCTCTTCCAGTCCCGCGGCGCAAGGTAGGTCGATGGCCAATCCTTCGTCAGCTCGCCGGCCTCCACGAGCTCAGCCCGACGCTCATCCGCCTGACGCCACAGGAACGCGGCGGCCTCGGCGAGATCGCCCGGCTCATCGAGGATGAGGAGTATCCCGGGATCCACGTGATCGAGCGCGGTCGCGGGCGCCAGCTGGGCGGCCCACACCTCGGCCGCGTCGCCGACGGCCATCGCCCGGGATGCCCCGGCCGCGGCCGGGCGCAACGGGTCGACCGCGGAGCCCTCGAATCGGGCGAGATCCGCCCCGAGCCGCTCGCCGAGCCGCGAGACGGCCTTGCCGAGACGCCCGCGGATCGCGGCCACGCCCCCGGTCGGGAGCAGGAACTCCGACGCGGGCAGGAGGACGATCCGCTCGACCGCCCCGGTCGTCCGCTGGTCCGTCGGATCGAATTCCCGCAGCGAGTCGATCTCGTCACCGAAGAACTCGATCCGGATCGGGAGCTCCATCGATGGCGGGAAGACGTCCACGATGCCACCGCGCCGCGCGAATTCGCCACGCCCGGCGACTTCGGTCACCGGCGAGTAACCGAGGTCGAACAGGTCGCGCAGAAGTTGGTCCTGGTGGAGCCGCGCACCGACGCGCAGCTCGCGGGGCTCGGCGGGCAAGTCGTCGGGCGCGATCGTGTGCTGGAGAAGAGCCTGGACGCTGGC
>JARDZW010000159.1 GCA_029240655.1 Chloroflexota bacterium | reverse complement strand
CTCCCAGACGAGGTGATGGAGGCCCTTCTCATCGGTCGAGCCGATGTACATGCCCGGGCGGCGTCGGACCGCCTCGAGGCCCTCGAGGACCTGGATGCTGGCCGCGGTGTAGTCGGCGCCCGCGGCACGCCCACGCTTGGGGCGTCCGTTCGACCCGCTCGCGGTCTTCGTGATGGCGTTGTCGGTCACGCGTTTCCTCCGGTCAGGCGGTCATACAGGCGCCCGAGGTCCTCGTCGTTGTAGTACTCGATCACGATCCGGCCGCCTCGCCGCGAGCGGGCCAGGCTGACCTTCGTCCCGAGGGCGCGGCGGAGATCCTCTTCCACCCGCTCCAGGTCCGGATCCGTGCGCGAGGTGGGCTCCGCGGGGGTGTCCGGTGCGACCGGACGCGGCTCCCGCAGGCGCCGAACGAGCTCCTCGGTCTGGCGGACCGACAGGTCCTGCTCGATGACGGTGCCCAGCACGTGGTCCTGATGATCGACGGACAGGCCGCCCAGGGCCCGCCCGTGCCCCTCGGTGATCCGGCGATCGCCCACGGCGGACTGCACGGAAGGCGCGAGCTCCAGCAGCCGAATGGTGTTGGCCACGGTGGAACGAGCACGTCCGACCCTGGCGGCGATCTGCTCCGGGCTGAAGCCGAACTCGTCGATCAGGCGACGGAAGCCCTGGGCGGCCTCGATCGCGTCGAGATCCTCCCGCTGCAGGTTTTCGATGAGCGCGACCTCGAGTTGGGCCTGCTCATCGAGCACACGGATGATGGCCGGGATCCGCTCGAGTCCGGCGGTTCTGGCCGCGCGCACGCGTCGCTCTCCGGCGACGAGTTGGTAACCGTCGATGGTCTCGGTGACGAGGATGGGCTGAAGGACGCCGTGCTCGCGGATGCTCTCCGTGAGCGTGGCCATCTCCGCTTCGTCGAAGTGGCGCCGGGGCTGATGGGGATTCGCGCGGATGCGGTCGATCGCGACGTCGGTAGGTCCAGGTTGACCGGGGCTCCGCTGGGGGATGAGCGTCGAGAGGCCACGGCCCAGACCGTGAACGCGTTCGGGGCGAACCGTCATGACATCACCATGCTTGCGGTGCGGACCTCGGCCTCCGGGGGAGGCACGGTTGGCAGCCCTCCCCCCGAACGAGCGCGGAATTCCCGTGCGAGCTCTGCGTACGCCGCGGCGCCGCGCGACTCCGGGGCGTACTGACTGATGGGAAGGCCGTGGCTCGGGGCCTCGGACAGCCGAACGCTGCGAGGGATGATCGTCTCGTAGACGGAGTCGCCCAGGTGCCGCCGCGCCTCGGCGGCCACGTCAGCGGACAGGTTCGTCCGGGCGTCGTACATCGTCAGCACGACACCATCAAGCTCGAGGTGCGGGTTCAGGTGGTCTCGGACGAGATCGATGGTGGCAAGCAACTGGGTCAGGCCCTCGAGTGCGTAGTACTCACATTGGAGCGGGATCAACACCGCGTCGGCGGCTGTCAGGGCATTCACGGTCAGGAGCCCGAGCGACGGCGGGCAATCGATGAAGACGACGTCGTATTTGCGCGCCAAGGGTTCTACGAGGCGCCGCAAGCGGCGCTCGCGCGCCGTCACGCCGGCGAGCTCCAGTTCGGCCCCTGCGAGGGCGATGGCGGACGGGACGACGTCGACCCCCTCGGCGGCCCCTTGGACCAGAAGCTGGTCGAGCGGGACATCGTCGACGATGGCGTCGTAGACGGAATGCACGACCGTCGAACGGTCGACCCCGAGCCCGCTCGTGCCATTGCCCTGCGGGTCGAGATCGATCACCAGGACGCGGTCACCAAGGAGCGCGAGGTAGCTCGCGAGGTTGACCACCGTCGTGGTCTTGCCGACGCCGCCTTTCTGATTCGCGCAGGCGATCGTCTGGCCCACTCAGTGGCCTGCCCGGGACGCTCTCACGAGAGTGAATTCTACCATCGTTGGCCGATCGACCTCCGGTCCGGGCGGGCGGACAGGTTCGCACGATGCCTGTAGCTGTGACTTACCCAGGGCAGTGCTGTTTCACGTGAAACACAGCATGGGACGGCTGGCTCGACGGGCCGCCGGACCATCGAACCGTTGCCCGAAGCACCGGTCCGTGGGATACTCCGCCGAGACGTCGCCGCCGATTCGGTCGTTCGAGAGCAGTACCGGGCAGGCGGGCGCAACCTTCTGGCCGATTCGCCCGAGGAACACGACCCGTCCATGACCCTGCTACTCGCTGCGGTCGGCGCGGTGGTGACGGCCCTGATCGAATTGTCAGTCGTTCCATACCTCCGCATCGGAGATGCGCAGGCACACCCCGTGCTTGTCCTGGGCGTGATCCTCGCGATCGCGGTCGGTGTCGAAGCCGGCCTGGTCTGGGCCTTCGTGGGGGGACTTGCTCTTGATGTCCTGGCACAACGACCACTTGGCTCGACCGCGTTCGCGCTCCTGGTCTGTATCGGTGGCGCGTCGATCCTGGCGCGCTCATTCGCTCGATTGCGTCCGATCGTCCCGATCGGTGCCGTGTTCGTTCTCAGTCTCGGGTACTCGATGATCCTGTTCGTTACGTTCGGTGCGCTCGGCACGCCACTCCCCGTCGCGGATCCTTTCGGGGCCGTGCTCCCCAGTGCCGTGTACGACGCCGTGCTTGCCGCGATCGTCGGACCCTTGACGATCGCGGTGCATGATCGGCGGATGGAACAGGAACGGGTCGACTGGTGAACAGCTACCTCGACCGCAGCACGGTCCCGGACCGCCGCTTCTCCCGGTTCATCGTGTTCGGTCTCGTGGTCGTGCTCGCGGTGAGCGCGTTGACCGCCCGCCTCTTCTACCTCCAGATCGCAAACGGCTCCGAATATGCGGCCATCTCCACCCGCCAGCGCACGGTCCTCGAGCCGATCCCGGCGCCGAGGGGTTTGATCTACGACCGCAACGGCCGCCTGCTCGTGGACAATGTCCCGACGTTCGCGGTCAAGGTCCGCCCGGCCGATCTCCCGAACACCCTGCGTGACGACGTCGTCGCGCGACTCGCCGCCCTGCTCGGGACGGATGCCTCCGAGATCCACGGCGCGATCGATGGGAACCCTGGATCGGCCTTTGATCTCGTGCGCGTGGCGCAGGACGTCGATCAGTCCACCGCGCAGCTGATCTCGGAAGCCGGCTACCAGCTGCCTGGCGTCGAGGTCGTCGTCGAGGCTCGCCGCCAGTACACCGACGGTGCGTTGACGTCGCATCTGCTGGGATACACGGGACCCGTGTCAGCCGAGCAGCTGCCGGACCTTCGCGCGAAGGGTTACCAGCCCGACGACCTGCTCGGAAAGGTCGGTCTCGAGGCCCAATACGAGACGGAGCTCCGCGGCACATACGGTTCCGAGAGTGTGGCCCGCGACGCCACCGGTCGCCGCACGCAGACCCTTCAGACGGTCCAGGACGCCGAGCCGGGCGCGTCGCTCACGCTGACGATCGACACCAAGGCACAGCGGAATGCGGAGAAAGCCCTGAAATGGGCGATGAAGAAGATCGGCATGACACGCGGCGTCGTGATCGCGATGAACCCCCAGACCGGCGAGATCCTCGCGATGGTGAGCCTGCCGACCTACGACAACAATCGGTTCGCCCGAGGCATAAGCACGACCGATTACGCGAAGTTGCTCAAGGACAAGGACAAGCCGCTGCTCAACCACGCGATCCAGGCGCACTACGCACCGGGCTCCACCTACAAGCTCGTGGCCGGTACCGGTGCGCTGGCCGATCGAAAGATCACGGACTCGACTCCGATCATGACCCGACCGTATCTGACCCTCGGGGACACGAAGTTCTACGAGTGGAACCGGCGCGGCTGGGGAGCCTGCAATATCTACTGCGGTTTCGGACACTCGAGCGACACGTTCTTCTACCAGATGGCCGGCATGCTCGGGATCGACCGGCTCGGGTACTGGGCGAAGCAATACGGCTTCGGGCAGCCGACCGGCGTCGACCTTCCGAGCGAGGTCGCAGGCATCGTCCCGACCAACGCGTGGAAGCAGGATGCGCTGGGGTCCGAGGTCTTCCCGGGCGAGACATACCAGGCCGGCATCGGTCAGGGCTACGACGCCGTGACGCCGCTCCAGCTCATCAACGCATATGCGGCGCTCGCCAACGGCGGAAAGCTCTATCAGCCGCAGATCGTGCGCGAGATCATCGGGCCCGACGGCGCCATCCTCCGCCCCTTCGAACCGAAGCTCCTCCACAAGCTGAAGGTCAAGCCGAGCGTGCTCCGGATCATGCGCAACGCGGCCCGCGAGACCGTGACGCTGCGGCACACCTACAACCTCGTCGACCTCCCGATCAAGGTGGCCGGCAAGTCGGGGACGGCCGAGTTCGGGACCCCCGACTCGAGGGGCCGTCTGCCGTACTCCTCGTTCTTCGTGGGGTTCACGCCGAAGAACGCGCGAACGGGGTCGTTCGACAAGCCCGATTCTCAGCTCGTCGTCATGGCCTTCGCCCATGACTCGCGAACCGTTGGCAACGCGGCGACCGAGATCGTCAAGTATTTCCTCCAGTTGCATTACGGGATCAAGAAGGACTACCGCATGCCAGAACTCCTGGAGCGCGGCAACTTCTACCAGAACGACTGATGGGCGTCATCCGAGCCGAGCCAGTCCGCGTCACCGATTGGGCAGCCAAGTCGGTCGGTGCCGCGTGGCGGGCGTTCGATCTCCAGCTGGCCACGTTCGCCGGCCTCCTGGCCGCCGTCGGACTCGTGATGGCCTACACGAACAGTGTCGAGAACGGCGTGAGCCCACTCGAGGCAGGCACCACGTTCACCCGTGGCCTCATGTGGGCCGGGATCGCGGCGATCGCATTCATCCTGGCCACGGCCTTCGACTACCGCTGGTACAAGACGTTGTCCTGGCCGGTCTACGCGCTTCAGCTCGGCCTGCTGGTGCTCACGCTGGCGATCGGCGACGGGGTAGGCGGATCCGCCCGCTGGATCACCTTCGGTCCGTTCACGTTCCAGTTCAGCGAACTCGCCAAGATCCTGATGATCATCGTTCTCGCCCAATACCTGGCGAGCCGCCAGGCCAAACTCGATTCGCTCCGGGCCATCCTCGGGGCCTGCGTGCTCGTCGGGCCTCCGCTGGCCCTCGTCATGCTCCAGCCGGACCTCGGTACCTCGCTGGTCTTC
>JARDZW010000158.1 GCA_029240655.1 Chloroflexota bacterium | reverse complement strand
TTGGTCCTGGTGGAGCCGCGCACCGACGCGCAGCTCGCGGGGCTCGGCGGGCAAGTCGTCGGGCGCGATCGTGTGCTGGAGAAGAGCCTGGACGCTGGCGACCAGCACACGAGCGCTCCCGCTGCGCCAAGCGGCCAGAGCGGCGACCCTTGCCGCCGTCTCGTCCGCGACGAGCTCGCTGCGCTCATACGCCAGGGCGGTCCGCGGCTCCAGGACCACGACGGCGGCCGCGTCGCCCAACCACGCGCCGAGCTCCTCGGCCACGCGGTCGCCGATCTCCGCGTCCCGGGCGATCCAGACGAGTGGCTCGCCGATCGCGACGGCGGCGGCGAGGTACGACTTGGCCCCATGCGGGACGGCGACGAGCCCGGCGTGTCGTCCGACCCGTCCGAGGTCGGCCGGGCTCCCGAGTCGGTCGCGCAACGCGCCGAACGTGCCCGTTGCAGCGAGCAGCGGCGGCAGGCCGGCGAGGTCCGGCAGGCGGTGTCCGGCGCCCCTGCGAGGCGCCGATGCCCCGGCGCCGGGGCGGACGGCCGGGGCCCGTCGGGCCTTCGCGGGCGATTTCCCGGTCGGGGCCTCGCTCCGTCGCGCATCCTCGACGTCGGCGTCCACCGCGCCGATATCGAAATCGATGGTGTCTTCGTCCGGGATCCGTGGATGGCGCGCCGCGAAGTCCTTGGCGACCTGCTCGGCGATGCGACGATCCCGCCCCCGGCGGCCGCGCAGGGGCGGCGTGGTCGATTCAGGCATCGGCCGACTTGTCCTTGCGCTGCAGGACGCGACGCCATCCGGTCTTGGTGCGGCGGATCCCGGTCTCGTCCGGCGGTCCGTCGACCTCGCCCGGGGCGGCAAGCCGGTCCGCGTCGGCCTCGCGCAACTGGAACGTGTTGAAGCGGTTCGACGCCTTGCTGGTACCGTCCCGCGCCCAGCCCTCGACGGCATCGGCGGCCGCATCGAGCAGCTCATCGAGGCGTTGGACCTCGTCGGGCGCGAACTTCGAGAGCACGTGGTCACGGCCGTTGCGGGCCGGATCGCCGATTCCCACGCGCAGGCGGCTGAACTTCTCGGTACCGAGCTCGTCGATGATCGAGCGCAGGCCGTTGTGCCCACCGTGGCTGCCCGCCTCGCGGAAGCGCAGCTTGCCGAACGGCAGCGCGAAGTCGTCCGCGACGATCAGGAGGTCGACCAGCGGGGCATGCTCGCGCTGCAGGACCTTGCGGACCGCCTGACCCGACTCGTTCATGTAGGTCAGCGGCTTGACGAGGGTCAGATCCAGGCTTCGATAGCGCCCACCGACGACGTTGGAATTGTCGCGCCGGCGCCCACGGCCGTCCCAACCGGCCCGCTCGGCGAGCCGATCCATGACCAGCCAGCCGATGTTGTGACGGGTCCCGGCGTATTGCGACCCCGGGTTCCCGAGACCGACGACGACCTTCAACGATTCCTCCGCGGACAGCACGATGTGGCCCGAATCCCGCCCGGACACGACGCGCAGCGTGGCCTGGGTGACCGGCGGGAGGGCCGAGGGAGGATGGTACCCGGCCGAGCGCGGTCGCGCCGCGCAACGCACCACGGCGACCGGATTCTTCGAGATGGAACGGTCAGTCACCGCCGCGAAGACCGATCGACGCTCATCGCGCAGGCGCTCGGTGGCTCGATGGCGCGATCCCTGCGGCGACGATCCTCGAGGACGGCCTCCCGCTGGCTACGGCCTGAGCATCGGGCCTAGTAGGCGTCGCTCGAGTGCCCGCATGGCGGCCTCTTCGTCAGGGTCGGCATGGTCCCAGCCGCAGACGTGCAGGACGCCATGGGTCACGAGCAACCGCAACTCGTCGGCGGCGGACCAGCGCAGGTCCCCGGTATGGCCGCCACGGCCCGACTCCGCTTGTTCGATGGCCCGCTCCACGGACACGACGATGTCGCCGAGATGCAGTCGCCGGCCCGGCGGCAAGGCGAAGAACGGCCCGCCGGCGCTCGGAGTGGTCGTCCGGCCGGGACGCGACGGAAAGACCTCGCGCGGGACGAGCGGGAACGACAGCACGTCCGTCGGGCCGTTCACGCCCATGTGCTTCGCGTTCAACCGGGCAAGCTCCTCGTCATCGGCAAGGATGAGCCCGATCGACGCGGGTGCGGGCGCCCCCGCGGCCTCCAGCGCAGCGGATACATGGGCGGCCAGGGCCGCGCCTCCCAGTGGCGACCGGACGCCGTCCCGGACGTCGAGATCGATCCGCCACGGTGACCGATAGATGGTCCGAGTCACGAGGCGGGCGTGTCTCCTCCGCCGGCGACGCCCGGCCCGCCGGCGATGCCCGGCCCGCCCGCGATGTCAGCCCCGCCCGAGCCGCCCGCCGCCGCGACCCGCCGCGACTCCAGCTCCACGACGGTGTTCTGCGGGTAGGCGATCCGCGTGTGGTACATGCCCAGGAGCTGCTCCACGAACGCGCTCCGGATGCGCTCCAGGTCGCGCAGCGTCAGGTCGCACTCGTCGAACTGCCCGTCGCTGATGCGCTCGTCGATGATCCGCGCGACCATCGCCCGGATCGCCGGCTCATCGCGGGCCGCGAGGGAACGAACCGAGGCTTCCACACCGTCGGCCAGCATGATCAGGGCGGCCTCGCGGTTCTGGGGCTTTGGCCCCGCATGCCGGAACCGCCGCTCGTCGACGGCCTCCGCGGCCTTCTCCCCCTGGGCGGTCAGCAAGCCGCCGTACGGCTCGGCCGCCCGTTCCCGTGCCCGGGCGAAGAAGTAGCTCATGATCGCCGTCCCGTGGTGCTGCGGGATGAACGCGATGAGCGCCTTCGGCAGCTTGGCGGCGTACGCCGTGTCGATGCCGTCCGCGACGTGCTGTTTGAGGACCTGGGCACTGACCTCGGGCTCGAGCTGGTCGTGGATATTCTCGCCGCCCGCCTGGTTCTCGATGAACGCGAGCGGGTTCGATAGCTTGCCGACGTCGTGGTAGTAGGCGGCCACGCGGGTCACGAGCGGGTCGGCGCCGATCGCCTCGGCGGCACGTTCGGCCAGGTTCCCGACCATCAGGGAGTGGTGGTACGTGCCGGGCGTCTCGACCAGGAGCCGACGGAGCAGGGGCTGCGACGGGTTTGCGAGCTCCAGCAGCTGAAAGACCGTCAGGATCCCGAACACCGATCCGAGCACGGCGAACGTTCCGACCGCCGCGACCGATGACCCGATGGCCGCCGCGGCCGACGCGAACCACAGCTCGAGGACGCCGCGGATATCGCGCGCGCCGAGCAACGAGAAGATCGATACGACGACCATGTTGACGACGAAGACGGCGATCGCCGCCTGGACGAAGACCTGCAGCCGGTCGCCCTTGCGGACCGCGATGATGCCGGCCATGCCGCCCAGGAAGGTGTACGAGGCGAACTCGAGGGAGTTGCCGTTGAGTGCGCCACCGATGATGGCGATGACCGCCACGACGATCGTCGCGACCGACGCGTCGAGCAGGATCGCCAGCAGCATCCCGATCGCCGCCGTCGGCAGGAAGTAGCCGAGGATCGCGCGCCCGGCCGTGATCTTGAGCGCGAGCGTGGTCCCCGCGAGCAGCAGGCCGATCAGGAAGATGACGTTGTTGCGGTGCCAGAGGGTCGGGCGGAAGCGCCAGATCCAGGCCAGCAGCATCGCGACGACAAGGATGGACAGCATCAACCACCCCGCGAAGCTCGCGAGGTCCGGAGCGTTCACGCCGATGCCGAGCGCCCCGATCGTCTCGATATCCGCGGCGTCGAGTCGCTTGCCGTTGGGGATGACGATCTCGCCTTGGGCGACGCTGACGCGGACCGGGTCGACCGCCGCCGCGGCCGCGTCGCGGGCTCCGTCGGTGAGGGCCTGGTCGAACGACGAGTTCGGGACGATGAGTGGGGAGATCAGCTCGGCAGCGAGGGTGCGCTCGGCCGCGTCGAGGCCACCGGCCATCTTGCCGGCCAGCTGCGTCCGCGTCTGCGCCACGTCGGTCTCGCGTAATTCGAGCAGCAACGTCCGCTGGAGCACCTGCCCTGCCTGGGTCCGGACCTCCGCCCAGCGCGCCGGATCGAGCGCGGCGAGGGTCGCTTGCGCGTCCTCGGAGAGGTCCGGGATCGCGACCTCCAGCAACGAGGCACGCTCCTCGGGCGTGAGGTCCGCGCCGAACGCCGTATCGACCCGGTCGACCCGTGTCTCGAAGGCCGTCGCCTGTTCGGCCGCGATCGCGATCGCGGCGTCGGTCGTGTAGGTGTACTGGGGCGGCACCGCGTCGCGGGCGTCGTTCCGCGCCTGCTCGGTCCGGACCTCACTGTCGAACGTGGTCGCTCGTGGCGCCGTGATGTCGGTTCGTGCGATCTCGCCCGGCGTGTACTGGAATGTCTCCTCGGGCAGGATGTCGGCCCCGAGGATCGCGGTCATGACCATCACGAGGATGCCGGCCGCCACACCGAGGCGCGTTGCATCGCTGCGCGTGAACCGCGCGATCACCGGGGCTCGGTGGATCAACATCGGAGGTCGCTCGCGCGGTTCAATGCGGGCTCTCGTCGTGGGCGGCAAGGTCCGCCTGGGCGAGCCTGCTGGCCACGAGGCCACTGACGACCTTGCCGTCGGCGCGGCCACGGATGCGCGGGGCGAGCCAGGCCATGACCTTGCCCATGTCGCGCGGGTTCGTGGCGCCGGTCGCAGTCACGGCCTCGTCGACGAGCGAGGAGATCTCTTGCTCACTCAACGCGGCGGGCAGGTACTCGTCGAGGATCGCGATCTCCGCCTCTTCCTTCGCGGCGAGGTCCTGGCGTCCGGCCTTGGCGTACGCATCGACCGACTCGCGGCGCGTCTTCACCTCGCGAGTGAGAACGGCCAGGAACTCATCGTCAGTCAGCGGCTTCTGGTTGCGCTTCTCGGCGTTGTAGGCGGCATTGGCCGCCATGCGCAGGACGTCGCGGCGCAGCGCGTCACCGCTGCGCATCGCAGCGGTGATATCGGTCTGGACTCGATCACGAAGGGACACCGTTGATGGCTACCTCGGGCGGTCGTTCAGCAACGCCCGTGGGGCCGCAGTGGTTCCGGTCGATGGAGGTTGACTCCGCTCAGCCGGCCTGCGTTCGGGCGTTCTTCTTGCGCTTGGCTTCCTTGCGCTTCCGCTTCACGGAAGGCTTCTCGTAGTGCTCGCGGCG
>JARDZW010000157.1 GCA_029240655.1 Chloroflexota bacterium | reverse complement strand
GGGCCCCGGCATCGAGGTGCGCGCGTGCCTTCTCGGCGCTGGTGAAGATGCCGGTCGACTCGAGCACGATGTCCACCCCGAGGTCAGCCCAGGGGAGGGCCGCCGGGTCGCGCTCCGAGAAGACCCGAATCTGACGACCGTCGATGATCAGGGAGTCGTCGGTATGGTCGACGACGCCAGGGTAGGTCCCGTAGGTCGAGTCGCGCTTGAACAGGATCGCATCGAGCGCGACCGGGACAAGGTCGTTGATCGCGACGACCTCTACGTCCGGCGCGCGCTCGATCAGCGCCTTGAGCGACTGGCGGCCGACGCGGCCAAATCCATTGATGCCAACCCGCGTCGTCATCGTGCTTCTCTCCTTGTGCCTGTCGGGTGGTGCGAACGCGTCGCCGAAGGAGCGAACGGCGGTGAGTGCTCCACCCAGCACTGTTCGCTCCTCCCCGTGGAGTCTGTGTTGGGACTCATGCTGGAACGGCGACCCCGCGTGATCCAGTGCCAGTCGGCCCGAGCGCGATGGGCCGAGCGGCCCGCCCGCGGTGCCCAGGCGCGCCGACGAGTCGAGACGAGCTCGAGCCGAACGTCGGGGATGGCGTCCATCACCTGAACGACGCGAACTTCCAGCTTTCAGACGGGAGTCGCCGTGGAGCTCCGGATTACTTCCAGCTCGAGCGCGATGCCCTCCGCCCAGGCCTCGATCTGCGGCCAGTCGCGGAAGTCACCGGCCGGCATCGCCTCCCTGACCGATGGCATGCGCATGAACGGCGCCCCGATTCGCTCCATCAGCCCGATCGGCTTCGCGTCGGGGTCGAAGGCCCCGAAGAAGATCGCTGCGTCACGGGGATGGATGGTCCCGGCGAATTCGGCGAACTCCGCCGGCCGGGCGGCCTCGAATACGTCGCGCCCCTTGGCGTCGACCAGGTCTGTGCCGATCGGGCCGCTGCTGAACAGCCAGACCGGGCGATTCGCCAGGACCTCGCGATGCTTGCGCACGAATCCCGTGGCCTCTTTTAGCCAGTGACCGGCGTAGGCGGCGCCACCGACGATGAACGCGTCGTAGACGACCACGTCAGATACCTGGTCGACCGGCTCCAGCGCGACCTCGTACCCGCGGGGTTTCAGTGTCTGAGCGATTCGATCCGCGATGCCCTTGGTCGCGCCATGGCGGCTGGCGTATGCGACGAGAATCCTCATGACGTCTTCCTCCGATGCGAGCACCTCGCAAGCGCACTTGCTCCCACCGAGGTGCGATGCCACACGGCCAAGCCTGCGCTTCGAGGATGCCTGGCCCAAGAGCCACGCGGACCCAAGAGCCAGGGCCATCGGTCAGGATCGATTCAAGGTGACGTTCGGAAGGGCGGCAGCGGCACGCCGGTCGCCACACAGGAGTTGTCCAGGCCCTGTACCGCCCCGGCCTCGATGAAGGACTCGACGATGGACGGCATGCAGCCGAGATGACCGACCGTGTGCGTGTGGCCGGGAAGGACCACGGTCATGCTGTTCGGGAGTTCGCGTGGTGCATCCGCCACATTCGCAGGGGGAATCCGCGGGTCGGCACCCATCGGCGATATTGACCAGTCTGTTGATCGCGGCGTCCGCCAACCGGTCGATATCGACGTCCCCGTCGGCGTCGGCGCGGTCAGGGTACTGGGCGGCCCCCGAGATGGCCTCTCGGCGGCCATCGGCCCGGCTCCGCGCCTCACGACGGTCCGCCCGACCATGCCGGCGAACTCGAACCCCGCCCTGTCGGGGGCGCGGATGTGGAGACATGGAATCAGCTCGGACTCGTCCCCAGCCGTGGAGTGGGCGGTGCCGACGATCGGGCCGTCTGGCCGTCGGCTTCGTTACGAACGGCCGTTCTGCGCGCGAGCGCTGTGGCGGATGGTCGGTGTGTCGTAACTGGGGTGTCCAGTGATCCATCGCGTGTCGCTTGTCAGGCGGCTGGCCCTGGCCGCCACACTGGCCGTGGCCGGTTGCGGGCCTGCGGTGACGGGTTCCATGCCGCCGACCCCGTCGCCGGGCACCTCGGGACCGACACATGCACCGATCCCGACACGATCGCCTTCGCCGACGGCCTCGCCTTCGACTCCCGCCACGACTGCGTCGCCTCGAGCCACGCCGACCGTGAAGCCGACCCCACGCCTCACGCCGCGTCCGACGGCGCGCCCGACCGTGAAGCCGACCCCACGCCCCACGCCGCGTCCGACGGCGCGCCCGACCGCGAAGCCGACGCCCACGCCGCTTCCGAGCCGACTCGTCCGAAGCGGCTCGCGGACGACCAATGACATCGCATTGACGTTCGACATGGGCGGCCGCGTCGGCGACGCCCTGGCGATCGTCGACTGGCTGGTCGACCACGATGTGCGCGCCACGGTGTTCATGACCGGTGCGATGGCGGACAACCGCAACACGGACGCCGGGCGGCAGGTCCTCACGATCATCGAGGAACACCCCGACCTGTTCACGCTCGGCAATCACTCCTACACGCACCGTGACTTCCGAAGCTTGAGCGCGTCGCAGATCCGCGACGAGCTGCGGCGCACGGAGTCCGCGATCGCGCCGTACTGCTCGCAGGATCTGCGCCCGTTCTTCCGACCACCCAATGGCGGCTACGACGCCGACGTCCTGACGGCGGTCGGACGGGCCGGATACCGCTACACCGTGACATGGGACGTCGACACCATCGATTGGCGGCCGATCAAGAACGACCCACCGGGGCCGAGGGCCGATCAGATCGTGGCCAAGGTTCTCGATCGCGCCCAGGGCGGTTCGATCGTGCTCATGCACCTGGGCGGCTACGAGACGTTCGAGGCGCTGCCCCACGTCGTGGACGGGCTGCGGGATGCCGGCTACGACCTCGTGACTCTCGGTGGGCTCATCGGGACGTGACCTGCGAACCCGAGGTCATAGCGCCACGCCGATGCTGAAGCTCATCGTGGTCCCGACCCAAACCTACGCGCAGCGCCAGCGCGCACTCACGCGATTCTGTCGGCCGAGCTTCGTCGCCCGAGTCCCCGAGATGGCGAGGACTCAGCTCGTGGGCGTGACCTGCAGCTTGATGGCCGCTTCCCGCCGCTTGCGCGAGCGTGCGACGGTCTCGTCCAGCTTGCGCACCTCGTCCTCCGACAACTCCGACGTGACGCCGAAGCCCCCGAAGACCGCCAGGCCATCGATCGTCAGATGTGGGGCGTCCGTATCAAGGTCGATGTGCGGACGACCGTCCCCCAGCCCGCCGATCCCGACCACGCTGGAGCTGACGCGCCAGGTCGCCGGGACCACGATCTGGGCACCGCCGAAGATCGCCCGGACCTGGAGATGCGCTCCGCCCGGATCGAGGACTGCACCGCGAAGGTCGATGATCCCGCCGCCATACCAGCAATCGACGGTCCCGCCGCGGAGGTGCGTCGCCGTGCTGCGAAACGACAATGGCTCGAAGATGGCGACGAGCCGGACCTCGTCCGCGTCGGGGGCGTCCACCGGCTCGATCCGTCGCTTGGCCGCGTGGGCCGCGAACACCCCCGCGACCGATGCGAGCGCGAGCCCTCCCGTGGACAGGGCGATCAGCCGCCTGATGACATGCATGGCCTTCTCCTCGTGATGCTCTGGACGGGCTCATCGCCGCGGTCGGCGCATACCCCATTGCTGTGCTCCTACCATGGAACCTCCTACGCCTCGGCACGCCAAGAGCCAGTCGGCCCGTTTCCCCCATGCGGATGCGACGGATCGGGACGTCACCGCCAGACGGTCGCCCCGCGCCGCTCATCGCATCGCGATGGCGACCACGCCGGCGACGAGGATCGCGAGGCCCATGGTGGCCACGAGCAGCAGCGTCCAGCGACCGGAGACCACGCCTTGGCGCATCCGGTACACCAGACCGACGACCCCACCCAGGATGACGAGCCCGATGAGATCCCACGCGGATTCACCGTTCACGAAACTTCGATACGCGACGATGAGGAGCAGGCCATACGAAATGACGAGATAGGCGAGGCGATCGGCGGCGAGATCGATACCCGTCTCGTGTTCGTTGCGGAGAACGATGGTGGTCATGTCCCGCCTCCTTCCAGATGCATCAACGGCGCCTCGCGCACCGCGTTGATGTGCACCAGAAGTCCCTCTCCGGTTGCCCAATCGCGCATGTTCGACGCCTGGAGGCGTTGCTCCTCGGCGCGGAGCAGCGTCCACAGCTCGGGTTGCTCGCCGCGCAGGCGCGGACTCGCGCGATAACGGGCCATCGCGTCGGCCAGGAATGCCGCATAGCGGCTGACCGGGCTCGCCTTACCCGCGAGATCCTCGAACCCCGGCGCATAGTCCACCGCGAGCAGGAACCGACTGAAGAAGGCGCCCAGGCTGTCTGCGCCCGGATCCCAGACCTGTGAATGGCCGCCCCTCCGCAGGAGTGGCGCCGCGGACCTGAAGACCGCGATGACGACCCCATCGACGAGGGCAGCCGAGAGGTGACCGCCGAACGTCAGATACTCGTTCGTCACGTGCAACCGGTCGGCGATCCGGATGAGACCCCACGAGAACGCAGTCTCGATCGGCAGGTGCGTCTCTCGCGTCAGCGTCCGGGGCAACCCGCGGCCCGACTGGGTGGTCCAGTACTGGACAGTCTCCGGATCGTAGTGATGCAGCGTTGGCTCCTCGCGGAGCGCAACCAGCAAGTAGGCCGGACCTGGCCGATCGGGCAGGTCCGACGACGCCAGGAACCCAAGGTTCGCCAACAAGGCTGCGGCTGATCCAGGATCGAGTGGGACCGAATCCGGCGCGATCGTGTTCATTCCGGCGCGCTCCAAGGTCAGTCGGGCGCCCGGCCCTTCGACGCCGCTCCCCTCCGGATCGACGGTCGACCCTCCTGAAGCAGCGGGAAGAGGACCCGCTCCTCGCGCTTGAGGTGAGCGCGGATCAACGCCTCGAGACGAACGAGGTCGGAAGCGGTCGTTGCGTTCTTGTCGCCAGGATCCGCGCGACCATCAAGACGATCGTGGTCGGCGCGCAGCCGAGCGATCACCTCGCGGATCTGCCGATGCTCGAACCGTGCCGCGCCGGTCGCCACAGGAGAACCCGTCCGCGCATCGATCTCCGGGAACAACCAAGCGTCTTCCCAGGCGATGTGCGGTTCGAGCGTGCCGTCCAGCCAGTGCAGGACGGCGAGGACGCGAGCGGACAGC
>JARDZW010000156.1 GCA_029240655.1 Chloroflexota bacterium | reverse complement strand
CTTCTCAGCCCGTGCGTCTGCCGGCATCGTGGTCGCCGATCAACCCGTTAGGTGAGGACACGATCATGGTCACGACCGCGTTGAGTGCGACCCACGAGCATCCTATGGTCGAGCGGTACCGCGCCGCGGAGCGCGAACTCTGGACGCACTACGGCCTGGAGCCGCAAGAGCGCTTCGTCGACATCGCGTCGCCCCAGGTGCGAGTTCGCGTGACGGAGGTCGGGTCCGGCCCACCGGCACTCTTCGTCCACGGCATGCTGGGGACCGGGCCGTACTGGGGTCCGCTTCTTCGTGAGCTGACGGGTGTTCGCGCCCTGATGGTGGACCGGCCGGGTTATGGATTGAGCTCGGCCATCGATTGGACGGAACACGAGATGGGTCCCACGGTCGCGGACATGCTGCGGGCGATCCTTGACGATCTGGGCATCCATCGGGCCGACATCGTCGGCGGGTCGATCGGCGGCGTGCTGGCCCTGCACCTCGCTCGGCTCCATCCTGAGCGCGTGCGGCGGGTGGTGATGCTTGGCGGAGGTCCGCTGGTGCCGGAATTCCCCATTTCGCCGGTGTTTCGTCTGCTGGCGTCGCCCGTCGGCGTCGTCATCGAACGGCTCGGGCGACGGCCACGAGTGATGCGCCAGATCATCGCCAGCGGCGGGCACGCGACCAGTCTCGAGGAAGGCCGGATCCCGGCGGAATTCGTGGCTTGGCGAACCAGCCTCCAACGCAACACCGTGTCGATGCGCAACGAGCGGGCCGGTCTGCGGGCGATCATCGGACGCGATGGCTGGCGTTCCGCCATCGCTCTGTCGGAGAGCGATCTCGCTAGGATCCAGCACCCGACACTCCTCGTGCAGGGAACGGACGATCCGACAGCGCCGCTCGATCTGTGGATGCGCCTCATGAAGCGCATGCCGCGAGGGGAGATGAAGATCGTCGAGGACGCCGGACACCAGCCGTGGCTCGACGATGCGGCCGGTGTCGCGCGCGAGGTACAGGGGTTCCTGGAGCGCGACTAGGTGCCCCTTCGCAACCGGCAAAGGAACGGCACCGGGACGCCTAGGACTCCTCCAGGAGCAGCGGCCTGATCCGGCCCCAGTGGTTCCAGACCTCCGCGAGACCATCGGCCCGCCGGCCGAGCATGGTCACGAGCTCACCGAGCGTGAGGTCGCCGGCCGAACCGACCAGGTGCTCGGCCGCCGCGACCCGGACGTCCCCGAACAGCTCGGTCATCTCGACTTCTGTCGGCCACTGGCGGATCCGCATCGGGTCCAACCCCGCGTAGCCCAGCGACAGCGAGAGGTCCCGTTGCGACGGGACCCGGTCATCGACCCATCCGCCGAGCCCGTCGAACTTGAAGCCGAGCGACGAGAGGGCTGCCGCGATCTCGCGGTCCTGCTCGAGCGTGAACGCGCCCCAGAACGGGTGATCCGTCGGGAACTCGAGTGACCCAGCGGCGATGCTGTCAGCGAGGATCGCATCGATGAGGTCGACGATGGCCGCCTGCCAATGTCGCCGATCGTCGGGGCGATCGCCGGCCAGCGCCATCACGACCTCGGTCAGCGCCGCTCGGTCTCCGCGCAGCATCCGGAAGATGCGCGGGTCACCGCCTCCCCTGAGCGCGGCCGCGAGCTGGTCGTCGTCGGCAGATCCGTCGCCCGAGGGACCCTGCGAGGGGACCGCCGGTACATGGCCGACCGCCCCGGCCGCCTCGGCCTCCTCGCACGCCGCCAGCGTTTCGCGCGCCGTGAGACAGACGGATTCGGCGGTTTCGGCGGCGATCCGGGCCGCATCAGCCTCGACCGCGAGCCGCTCCAGGGTCTGGGCGATGGCGGCCGCCGCCTCGCGCTCGCGGTTCAGGGTCGCCGTTGCCTCGCGGGCATCCCCGTTGATGGCGTTGATCTCCAGCAGCCACGCACGTGCGGCCGCCTCCACGGATTCGCTGGACAGAGCGCCTGCCCGTCCGTCCCGGAATCGCGCCTGGGCATCGTCCTTGGCCCGCCGTACCGCGCGCGGGTCCGCGGCCGCGGCGGCCGCCTCGGCCGCGGCCTCGTGCTGGTCGTAGTCGCGCTGCGCTGAGCGGTGGGTCTCCTCGGCGACGCCGGCCTGGTGTCGCGCCCGGACCGCGAGCTCGCATCGCTCGTCCGCCAGACGGCGAGCCTCGGCGCACGGACCGGTTGCGCCCGGGTTGGCCTCCGGTGGGGCCGGAGCCGACGGCGCCGACGGCGCCGACGGCGCGGAGGAGGCCGCGTCGTCGGCGCTGCCGGTCGGCGCGTCAAGAAGCGCCGTGGTGCCTTGCCGCCCCTGCCGGGCGGCCGCGCTCATCGCCGTTGCGCGCAGCGCGGTCAGGGTGGGGTCGGCCCCACCGGAGATCGGCACGGGCTGTCGCGCTGGCCCCGGAGCGAGTCGGCCCTCGCCGACTCCGTCGGTCACCGCCGCGGCGGTCAGCGCGCCCGAGCGAACAGGTGTTCGACGTTCGGTCAGTCCAGGCCCAACGCTGACGGCATCGCCGCGCCGGTCCGCCGGCCCGCCGCGGGCCGGTTCGGCCGCCTGGATCCCGGCGAATGCGTCGTCGGCGAGGGTGGAAGATCGACGTCTCGGAACCGAGTCCGGGGCGACGGTGATCCGGACTTCACGCGAGGCGTGGGGTCGGGCACGCAGGATCTCGACCAGTGCCGCTCCGGCGGCAACGCCCAGGACCACTCCCAGCGCCAGGAACACGAACTCGCTTGCGGTCACGCTGCCCGCATCTCCCTCCGGTCGCTCTCGAGTGCTCGAGCGCACGCGGCTCCGTTCGGCAGCGTAGCTGCGAGGGCAGCCAGCGTCAACCGTGCGGGAGGAGCGCAGTCCGACGCCTGGGGCTCCATCCGGGGACCCGGGTGCTTTGCAGCCCGCACGAGGCGGATGGTAGATTGGCGAGGTCGGCGAAGTGCCGATCCGCCGTTGACGCCTGCATTCCGACCAACCCAGGGAAAGGCACGTCCCCGCTTGGCCATCGACCCCGCCCAGGAATTCCTCGTCCAGCCTGTCGACGCCTCCTGGTTGCAGTGCAACATCGAGTGCCAGGAAGCGTGTCCGGTCGGGACGAACTGCCGCGGCTACCTGAATCTCGCTGCCGAAGGCCGGTTCGAGGAGGGCTACATCCTGTCGCGCGAGCCGAACCCGGTCGCGGCGATGTGCTCCTATGTCTGTTCGGCCCCGTGCGAGCGCGCCTGCCGGCGCGGGGACATCGACCGTCCGCTCGCCATCCGCGCGATGAAGCGCTTCCTCGTCGAGTGGCACGAGGCGTCCGGCATCCCCGACGTGATGCCCCAGATCGCACCCCGCACCGAACGGGTCGCGATCGTCGGCGCCGGGCCGGCCGGGATCGCGGTCGCGCGCGAGCTCGCGATGAAGGGCTACCAGTGCACGGTCTTCGACAGCTTGCCCTACGGCGGCGGCACGATGCTCATCGGCGTGCCGGCCTTCCGCCTGCCACGCGAAGCCATCGAGATGGACGTGCGCCTGGTCGAACGCCTCGGAGTGACGTTCGTGTACGACACGACGATCGGCAAGGACATCACGTTCGAGCAGCTCCAGGCGGAGTACGACGCCATCGCGATCACGGCTGGCGCCATGGACGCAGTCGCCCTCGACATCCCGGGCGCCGAGCTCGAGGGCGTCGATTACGGCGTCGACTTCATGAAGAAGGCGAACCTGGGGCAGCCGCTCGAGGTCGGCAACGACGTCGTGGTCATCGGCGGCGGCTACACCGCGATGGACTGCTCGCGCACGAGCCTTCGGCATGGCGCGGAGAATGTGACGATCGCCTATCGCCGGACCCGGTCCGAGCTCGTGGTCGACGAGGAGGAGCTCGGCGAGACCGAGCGCGAGGGCGTACGGATGGAGTTCCTCGCGAGCCCGATCGAGATCCTCGGCGAGGACGGCAAGGTCAGCGCCGTAAAGTTCATCCGCAACCGCCTGGGCGAGCCGGATGCCTCCGGCCGTCGCTCGCCCGTGCCGATCGAGGGCTCCGAGTTCATCGTGCCGGCCCAGACCGTCATCCCCGCCGTGTCACAGGCCGCCGACCTGACTTTCCTGCCGGTCGAGGCGAGCTTCGAGATCAACCGCGGGCGGGTCAAGGTGGACCCCGCGACGTACGCTTCGAATGTCAAGGGCGTGTTCGCCTGCGGCGACTTCGTGACTGGCCCGACGACGCTCATCGAGGCCGCCGGCCACGGCAAGAAGGCGGCCTACGCCATCGATCGCTATCTCGCCGGACGGAGCGACGTGTCGGTCGCGGCCAACGTCAAGGTCACGAGCTCCTGGCGCCACGACATGCCCGAGTTCTACGACGTGCTCCCGCGGCAGCACATCCCGATGGTCCAGCTCGGGGCGCGGATGCCGTCGACCGACCCCGTCGTCAACTTCAACACCCCGGTGGAGCTGGGCTACGACGCGAACGGCGCCGTCGCCGAGTCCACCCGCTGCTTGATGTGCAACTACAACATCTGGTTCGACCCGTTCCGCTGCGTGCTCTGCGGTGCCTGTGCCGATGTCTGCCCCGAGGGCGTCATCCACATGGTCGATATCAACACGCTCAAGTCGGAGGGCCTCCTGCCGGAGCTCGAGGAGGCGTACGGCTGGGAGAATGGCGGCGCGATGATCCTGGACGAGGAGCGCTGCATCCGCTGCGCTCTGTGTGTCAAGCGTTGCCCGTTCGACGCCATTACGATGGAGCGGTTCGAACTGCAGGAGATCTCGACGGACGGTCGGCTCTACAAGGAGTCCTACCGTGACGCGCAACTCGCCGGGACCCCCGGCGTCGCAGGAGGAGCCCGGTGAGTTTCCTGGAGCGGATGGACCACACCATCCGCCGCAGCGGGGCCTGGCGCTCGTTGTTCCGGCAGCCGTACCCGCGCGACGAGCGATCGCGGGCGTACGCGGTCATGAACAACGTGTTCCTGCACATCCACCCGGTGCGCGTCCGCCAGCACGCGGTCAAGTTCGCCTACACCTTCTGCCTCGGCGGGCTGTCGTTCTTCCTGTTCCTGGTGCTGACCATCACCGGCGTCTACCTGATGTTCTTCTACGTCCCGAGTGCGACCCTCGCGTACACGAACATCCTCGACATCCAGAGCCAGGTCACGTTCGGCCTGCTGACCCGCAACATCCACCGGTGGGGCGCCCACCTGATGGT
>JARDZW010000006.1 GCA_029240655.1 Chloroflexota bacterium | reverse complement strand
AGCGATCGGTGGCGGGAGCATCGGCGATTCCGGGCACGTGATCATGACGACAGCCGACGACGACGCCACGAAGGCCGTGCTCGACGAGCAGGGCTACACCTACATCGAGGGCGAATCGCTCGTCACCGAGGTGGATGACAAGCCGGGCGGGATGGCGCGCCTGTCGCGCGCCCTGGCCGATGCTGGCGTGAACATCCAGGGCCACCTCTTCCTCGGCCGCTGGGGCGATCGCGCGATGTTCGCATTCGTCGTGGACAAGCCCGACATCGCCCGTCCGATCCTCGAACGCAAGGGCTGAGCCCCGCGAGGTCAAGGTGTACACGAGCGATTCCAGGGTCTCGACGTACCAGATCGTCTCGGTCCGGCGCCACGTGACGTCGATCCAGTCGGCCTTCTCGGTCACGTCGGAACGCCTATGGCTGTACACGTCCGAGGGACCGAACTGGCGGTATCCCAAGCTCATCGTGAGCGCCAAGCGGCTCTCGACGGCTGTCACGACCTACGCCGCCTCCCACCCGAGGCCTCGCCCCGTCGCCTGTTGAGGACGTCCGTCTCATGACGTCGAGCATGGTGACCCTGAGAATCAGCTGGTCGCGCTCGACTTGCTCGTGATCCTGCGCGATGGGGCCACGCGGGCCCGTTAGCGAGCCGCCGTCTCGGCGGCGTTTGACGCGTCGAGCGCCTCGAAGCGGAGCCGCTTCAACGTTTTCAGGGCAGGATCGGCCCCTCGACCGAACAGGTCGTGGAGGCGGACGTATTCCGCGTACAGGGCGTCGTACACCGGCCGGTGCGACGGGGTCGGCTCGTAGGTCTCCGCGCGCAGGTGCGCCATCGCACGCGCCGCATGCTCGATCGTGGCGTGGCCACCGATCGGTGGTCCAGCGGCCACGGCCGCGAACATCGCTGAGCCGAGTGCCGGTGTCTGCGATGACGCCGCGACCCGCCACGAGCGACCGGTCACATCCGCGTAGACCTGCATCAGCAGCGGGTTGCGCTCCGGGAGGCCGCCACAGGCCACGACCTGATCGACCGCCACCCCGCCAGCCTCGAAGGCATCGATGATCACTCGGGTCCCGAACGCCGTGGACTCGATCAGGGCGCGATAGATCTCGGGTGCGGACGTGGACAGCGTCATCCCGACGAGCATGCCCGACAGGTCGGCATCGACCAGCACCGACCGGTTGCCGTTCCACCAATCCAGCGCGAGCAGCCCTGACTCACCCGGGCGGAGCGCCGCCGCCTCGTCGGCCAGGACCTCGTGGACGCTGACGCTATGGCTTCGCGCAAGATCGTGATACGACGGCGGAACGGCTTTGTCCACGAACCAAGCGAACAGGTCGCCGACGGCCGCCTGGCCGGCTTCGTACCCGAAGGAACCCGGGATCACGCCGTTTTCGACGACGCCGCACATCCCGTCGATCGCCGGCGCCGTCTCCGCGAGGACCACGTGGCAGATGCTGGTCCCCATGATCGCGACCAGCGTGCCGGGTGCCGTGACGGTCGCAGCTGGGACGGAGACATGGGCGTCGACGTTGGCGACGGCGACGGCCGTGCCGGGCAGGAGGCCGGTCCAGCCGGCGGCTCGCTCAGTCAGCCCGCCGGCGCGATCACCGATCGGCACGATCGCCCGCGACAGCTTGTCGTCGACGACCGCGCCGAATCCGGGCTCGAGCGCCTCGAAGAATCGAGACTCGGGGAAGCCGTCGGCGGCTGACCAGAGGGCCTTGTAACCGGCGGTGCAGTTGTTCCTCGTCTCGCGCCCGGTCAGCTGCCAGACGACCCAGTCGGCTGCCTCGATGAGCCGGTCCGCGGCGCGGTAGATGTCGGGCGACTCGCGCATGATCTGGAGTGCCTTCGGGAAGAACCACTCCGACGAGATCTTTCCGCCGTAGCGCGGGAGCCACGGTTGATCGAGCTCGCGCGCGACGCGGTTGATGGTGTCCGCCTCGGGCTGCGCAGCGTGATGTTTCCAGAGCTTGACCCACGCATGCGGGTCCCGCCGGTACGCGTCGAGGAAGCACAGCGGCGTGCCGTCGCTCGTCGTCGGGAGCATCGTGCACGCCGTGAAATCGATCCCGATCCCGATGACCTGTGCGGGGTCGACGCCGGAGCCTGCGACCAGGCGTCGCACGGCACCGCGGAACACCTCGAGGTAGTCGTCGGGGTCCTGGAGTGCCCAGTCCGGACCGAGGACGACGTCCCCGTCAGGCGCGGGAAGGCGGGTATCGATCACCCCGTTGCGGTATGGCTCGACCTCGATCCCGACCTCGCGTCCGTCGGCGACGTCGACAAGCACGGCGCGGCCCGACTCCGTGCCGAAGTCGACGCCGATCGTGTAGCGGGGCCGGTCGATCACGGCCGGTCCGAAGCCGGCAAGGCGGGGTTCACCACGACCTTGCGGCCGTGGCGCGACGCCAGCATGGCGAACGCGTCGGAGGCGTCGCCCAGCGGAAACCGGTGGGTGATCAGCGCCGAGAGGTCGACCTGGCCGGCCTCGGCCACTGCGATCGCCCGGGGCAGATCTGTTTGGGCCATGCGACGACAGACATGGAAGGACAGCTCCTTGCGCCGGGCGGCGGCGGCCGGGAAGCTGCTGCGATCGTCGTCCGGGATACCCACGAGGGCCACGCGGCCGCCGGGTTTGACGGCCGCGATCGCGTCGGCGATGGCGGCGTCGTCCCCGGCGACCTCGAAGGCGACATCGACCGGGACATCACGAGCCTCCCCGCCGACCGCGGCGGGGTCATCGGGCTCAGCGCTGACCACGAACCCGTGCGTCGCTCCGAGTGCCCGGGCCGCGGCGACCCGATGGGCGAGCCGATCGGTAGCCACGATGACCGATGCGCCGCGCGCCCGCAGGAGCTGGACCAGGAGCAGGCCGAGCGGTCCGCAGCCGTAAACGCCGGCCCGGGCGCCGACCGCGATCGGTGCCAGATCGAGCGCGTGCAGCGCGACACCGAGTGGCTCGAGCAGGGCGACCTCGTCGTCAGCGATCGCGTCCGGCACCCGATGGAGCAGGTGGCTCGGCCAGGGCATGACGGAGCGGAGGGCACCATCGGTGGTGCCGAATCCCGCGAACCGTGGCGCGATGCAGATGTTGGTGCGTCCGCGGCGGCACGGTTCGCACCGGCCGCACGGGTCGGCCGGGTCGGCCGCCACGCGTTCTCCCGCCCGTGGCCCGGCGAGGATCACGCCACCGAACTCATGGCCGAGTACGAGCGGACGGATCAGGCCCGCGTCGCCGATCCCGCCCCGCCGATACCAGTGCAGGTCCGAGCCGCACAGGCCGACGGCCGTAACCTCGAGGAGGACCTCGCCCGGACCTGAGCTGGGAGCCGCCTCCCGGGTGAGCTGGACGTCGCCCGGCCCGTACAGCCGCGCCACCTCAGCTGTGCGGGTCGCCTCTACGGCCGTCAACGCCGCTGCCCGTAGTACGCCGACGCGCCGTGCTTGCGCCGGTAGTGGCGGTCGAGCAGATACGGCGCCATCGGCTTCGAGTCGGGGTCGAGGAACAACGTCTCGATGGCCATCGCCGCGATGGCCTCGAGCGCGACCGCGTTGTCGGCGGCTGAGCCCGGGTCCTGACCCCAGGTGAACGGCCCGTGCGAGGCGACCAGGACTGCCGGCATCTCGACGGCCTCCAGGCCGGCCGCGGTGAGGGCCTCCACGATGACCGCGCCGGTATCCGCCTCGTATTCGTCCGCCACCTCATCGTCACGGAGCTGGCGCGTCACCGGTACCGCCCCGTGGAAATGATCGGCGTGCGTCGTCCCGAACGGCGGGATCGGCCGGCAAGCCTGCGCCCACGCCGTGGCCGCCTGCGAATGCGTGTGGACGATCCCCCCGATCTCCGGATACGCCCGGTAGAGCGCCAGATGCGTCGGCGTGTCGGACGATGGCCGGAGCGCGACGCCGACCGGGTTGCCCGTGTCGAGATCGACCGCGACGAGGTCCTCCGGGCGCAGGTCCGGATACGGGACGCCGCTCGGCTTGATGACCATCAGGTTCCCGTCACGGTCGACGCCACTGGCATTGCCGAACGACAGGGTCACCAACCCGGTGCGCACGATCGCCTGGTTCGCGGTCCAGACCGCGTCGCGCAACGCGCGCGTCCCGTCGCCGCTCATCGCGCCGTCACAGGCCGCGCGCGAGATGGTGGTAGGCCTGGTTCCAGCGGATCTCGTTCTTGAACGCCGGCAGGTTGACCGTCTCGTCGATGAGCAGGAGCTCGATGCCGGCCATCTCGGCAAAGTCGACCAATGGCTCGGGATCGAAGGCGCGGGTCATCACCGTATGGTGCGCGCCTCCTGCTGTCAGCCATGCCTCGACGGCGGTCGGCAGGTCGGGTCGCGGACGCCACAGGGCCCGCGCGACCGGGAGCCGAGGCAATGCCTCGGTCACTTCGACGACATCGATCGTGTTGGCCACGATCCGGAGGCGATCGCCCAGGTCGGTCATCCCTGCGACCAGCCCGGGACCTGGGGCGGCGTCGAACACCAGCCGGACGGGATCGGAGCGTCCGCCGATCGAAAGCGGGTGGATCTCGCACGACGGCCGGCCGGCAGCCAGGCTCGGACAGATCTCCAGCATGTGCGCGCCGAGGACGAGCGGCCCGGCTGGATCGAGGTGGTAGGTGTAGTCCTCCATGAACGACGTCCCGCCCGGTAGCCCGCTCGCCATCACCTTGAAGAGGCGGACCAGGACCGCGCTCTTCCAATCGCCCTCGGCACCGAACCCGTAGCCGTCGGCCATCAATCGCTGGACGGCGATACCCGGCAATTGATGGAGGCCCCCGAGGTCTTCGAACGTATCGGTGAAGGCCCCGAACCCGCCGGCGGTGAGGAGCGACCGGAGACCGACCTCGATCCGAGCCGCTTCGCGCAGCTCGCCGTGCCGGGCGCCATCGGGTCGCAGCTCAGGTGCGACCTCGTAGTCTGATTCGTAGGCGGCGACCATGTCGTCGACCGCGTCGTCGGGCGCAGCCGTCACCGCATCGGTGAGCTGGCTCAAGGGGAAGCCGTTGACGGTCACGCCGAGCCGGATCTGGGCCTCGACCTTGTCGCCCTCGGTGTCGGCAACGTGCCGCATGTTGTCGCCGAAGCGGGCCACGCGCAGCCGGTGCACCTCGTGCCATCCGCAGGCTGCCCGAGCCCAGGCGCCGATCCGGGCGGGGATGCGTGGATCCTCCCAGTGGCCGACGACCGTCTTTCGGGCGATCCCGAGGCGAGTCTCGATGAACCCGAACTCGCGGTCACCGTGGGCGGCCTGGTGGAGGTTCATGAAGTCCATGTCGATCTCGGCCCACGGCAGGTCGCGATTGAACTGCGTGTGCAGGTGGAGCAGCGGAACCTGGAGCGCGCGGAGGCCGGCGATCCACATCCGCGCCGGTGAGAACGTGTGCATCCAGGCGATGACGCCAACGCACGTATCCGCCGCGTTCGCCTCCTGGATCGCGGCCGCGATCGCGGTGGCGGAGGTCAGGACGGGCCGGTACACGATGCGGACCGGGACGGCAGCCGCGTCCCCGAGTGAGCGCGCGATCCGTTCCGAATCCGCGGCGACCTGCTGGAGCGTCGCCTCGCCGTAGAGCTCCTGGCTACCGGTGAGGAACCAGACCTCGTACTGGTCCAATGGCTTCACGGGTCACTCCAGCCGCGGTTGGAAAACGGTGATGAAATCGACGGACCGCATACGCTACCGTGCGGCGGCAGGGTTCAGGGCCTCAATCGTAGCCGACGATACCCCCGGCCCGGGAGGAGGGCCGAGCCGGGGGTACGCCGCGTGGGGGTCAGCTCGGGACGGGGGCGCTCTCCACCATCGGCTTGACGACCTGGATGAGCGTCTCCATGGTCTCGGCGTCGTAGGGTGCCGGTAGCTCGACGATGAACGTGTGGAACCCGATCCGGCGATAGCCGATCATCGTCTCGGCGATCTGCTCGGGCGTGCCAGTCCAGAACGTCTGGTCGCCCTCGACCCGCTCGAGGGGCGTCCGGTTGTGTTCCAGGATCGAGCGTCGGACGCGTTCGGCCTCGGCCTCGGTCCCCCGGATCGTGATCTTGCAGCCCACCGTGCGCTCGATCGCGGTCGGGTCGCGCCCGACGTCGGCGCAATGCTGACGGAGGACGGCGTCCTTGTGGATCAGCGTTTCGGGCATGCCGAAGACGTTCCACATGTCCGCGTATCGAGCCACGATCCGCAGCGTCTTTCGCTCGCCGCCACCGCCGATCATCAGCGGCAGATGCGACTGGACCGGAGGCGGCAGGGTCCGGAGATGGTCGAAGGCGTAGCGTCCGCCGGCCTTGCTGGTCACCTCGCGGCCATCGAGCAAGCTCCGTGCGTCGGCTGTGGCCTCGGCGAGCCAGTCGAGGCGCTGCCCGAATCCAGTGCCGAAGTCGATGCCGAACGACTGGTGCTCGTGCCCGAACCAGGCGGCACCGAGGCCCATGATCGCGCGCCCGCCGCTGATGTGATCGATCGTCGTCACGGACTTGACCGCAAGGCCGGGATTGCGGAACGGGTTGGCCCCGACGAACAACCCGATACGCACGCGCTCGGTGGCCTGGGCGACGGCCGCCAGCGCGGTATAGCCCTCGAAGATCGGCTGGTCCGGGTCGCCGAAGATCGCCTGGAGGTGGTCCCACGTCCAGACGTGGTCGTAGCCGAGCCGCTCGGCGGTCTGTGCCGCCGTCAGGAACGCCGGCCACTCGCCGGCCTGGCTCCAGAGCGCCACCCCGAGCTTGAGATCGGTCATCCCGTCCCTCCGCGTGGTTGTGAAATCGAATGTATGCATGCGATTGCGGTCATGATAGAGTGCCACAAGCCCGGAGTCTTGGAGCGCCGGTCACAAGCCGGCCGCCCGCTACCTGGTCGATTGGAGGAGGACCGGATGAGAACGGATCTCAAGCTGCCTGCCCTCGCGATCGTGGCCGTGCTGATGGTCGGTGCCTGTAGCTCGGGGACCCCGTCCTCGAGTCCTGGCGGCGCGGCGTCGGTCGCCCCCGGCGGATCCGCACCCGCTTCCGCACCGGCATCCGTCGCGCCGAGTGAGGCGGCCGCACCGACCCCCGAGCCCGCCGAGGCCTGTGCACAGAGCCAGGACCCCAACGCGATGCAGATGTGGGAGCGCTCCGGCGGGAACAAGGGGATGGTCGACATCCTCGTCTGCGCGTGGAACGCCGCGAACGCCGCCAAGCCGATCAACCTGAGCTACATCGTGCACACGGAGATGGTGGCGAAGATCGCCCAGGGCGTCGCCTCGGGCGACGTCCCGGACCTGATGGGCATGGACCTGATCTACGCTCCGCAGTTCGAGAACGCCGATCAGCTCGTGGACATCACTGATCAGACGAAGGACTGGCCGGAGCTGGCCGATGTCAGCCCGGGCCACAAGACCGTCGCCACGTTCAACGACCGCCTGTTCGGGGTCCCGCTGTACGCCGACGTGTCGGCGCTGTTCTACAACAAGGACCTCTTCACCCAGGCGGGGCTCGACCCCGACAAGCCGCCGACCAGCCTGGCCGAGCTGCGCACCTACGCTGACGCCATCACCAAGCTGGGCGATGACATCAAGGGCTACTACCTGCCCGGCAACTGCGCCGGCTGCAACATCTTCACCGTCGGTCCGCTGATGTGGGCGTCCGGGGCGACGATCGAGGCCGAGAAGTGCGGCAGCGAGCCGCTCGTCGGCGACGGCGTCAAGCAGGTGGCCCAGTGGGCCCGCGAAATGGTCGCGGCCGGCAACGTCCCCGAGGGCGCCCGGGCTGAGACCGGTGCCACGTTCGCCGAGCAGTTCGGATCGGGCAAGCTCGGCATGATGGGGACGGGGAACTTCAACATCGTGCTGGCGCGCGACCAGATGAAGGACCACCCGTTCGAGTTCGGTATCAGCCTCCTGCCGGGTGTGGAAGCGGGCAAGTACGCCTCATTCATCGGCGGCGACCTGGTCGTCATCCCCAAGGGCAGCAAGCGCATCGACGACGCTCTCGCGTTCATGCACTACCTGCTGACGGACGAGAGCCAGGTCGAGCTCTATGCCAAGGCCCTCAACCTGACCACCCGCACCGACCCCAAGCTCACGGACAACCAGTACTACGCGGCCGAGCCCCTGATCGCGGACGTTGCCAAGGCGCTCGCCGTCGGCCGGACGCCATACACCCTGACGTTCTTCGAGCAGATCAACTCGCCCCAGGGTCCGTGGCTGCAGATGCTGCAAAAGGCGTATTACACCGACGAGGACCTTGATGCCGTCATCAACAAGGCCAAGGACGACATGAAGGCGATCTCCTGCACCTGAGCCCTGAGCTCACCGCGACATTCATCAACGCCGCGCCGCTTCGACGAAGCGGCGCGGCCGCCGCTGACGCGGCCGACCGGTCCCCGCGATCGACTGGCCCTTCCATGGCGTCCCCATCCACAATCGTCCGGCGACCGAACCGGCGAGCGACGACCCCACCTCCTGGAGACCGGGCATGTATGCGAGACCGCGCTCCAAGCTGATCGGACTGCTCTACCTGACTCCCGCCTTGGTGTTCGTCACCGCCTTCACGGCCTACCCGTTCGTGCAGATGGTATGGCTGTCGTTCAACAACTGGACCCTGATCACGCCGCCGAGATTCATCGGCATCAACAATTTCACGCGGGCGCTCGGGGACGACCAGTTCTGGGTGTCGCTGGGCTACACCCTCGAGTACACCCTGCTCATCACGCCGATCCTGATGATCGGTGGCTACGCCCTCGCGCTGCTCGTTTCGCCGAATACGCCGCTGCGTCGGTTCACGCGCGCCGTCATCTTCATCCCGGTGGTGATCGGGCTGGGGGTCTCGAGCCTGCTCTGGGTCTGGCTCTTCGACCCGCGTGTGGGCCTCATCAACCAGGCCTTGTCCGACCTGGGCGTCATCGACGAGCCGATCCAGTGGCTTGGCACGGACGCCTGGGTCTCGACCTGGTCGATCATCCTCTCGGTGGTCTGGAAGGTCCTCGGCTTCGGGATGATCCTGTTCGTGGCGGCGATCCACGCGATCCCTCATGAGATCAACGAAGCCACCATGGTCGATGGCGCGAGCTTCTGGCAGCGCACCCGGCGGGTGACCATCCCCCTCACGAGCCCAACGATCCTGCTGGTCACCTTGATCAGCGTCATCGGCTCGTTGCTCGCGTTCGACCAGTTCTACATCATGACGGCGGGCCAACCGTTCAACCAGACCGCGACGGCCGTCTTCTACGTGTACCTGAACTCCTTCCCGTATCTCAAGCTCGGCTACGGCGCCGCCCTATCACTCATCCTGGCCCTGATCATCCTGGTCTTCACGATCGTCCAGATGAGCCTTACTCGCCGGAGACGAGCGTGACAGCGATCCCGATGCGCGCGCCCCTTTCGCGCGTCTGGTGGCGCGTCTGGGCGGGGCGGAACCGCTACCTGTTCGGCGCCGTGTGCCTGTTCATCGTCGCACTGATGCTGGCGCCGATCGCCCTGTCGATGATGGCGTCGGTGAAGTCGACGGCCGAGGCGGCGGCGGTGCCGCCGACGTACATCCCGGGCAGCCTCAGCCTCGACAGCTACGAGCGGCTGTGGACGTACCAGGCCGGGCTTCCGGCGTATCTCTTCAACAGCACGGCCACCGCGTTCATGACCATCGCGTTCGCGCTCGCGCTGACGATCCCGGCCGGATACGCGCTCGCGCGCTTCCCGATCCCTGGCAAGGAGTTGTTGTTCGTCTACCTGCTGTTTGCGCTGATCATCCCCTACCAGGCGCTGCTGACACCCATCTTCCTGATGTTCGCGCAGCTGAAACTCACCAACACGCTTGTCGGGCTGGCGATCGTCCACACCGCGATCCAGCTCCCGTTCAGCCTGTACATCATGCGCAACAGCTTCGAAGCGGTGCCTCGCGAGCTCGAGGAAGCGGCCGTGACTGACGGAGCGAACTCGTTGCAGATCCTGATCCGGATCTGCATCCCATCGGTCGTGCCGGCGATCGTCACCGTCGCCCTGTTCGCGTTCGTCACGTCCTGGAACGAGTTCCTCGGCGCCCTGGTCCTGATGAGCAAGGAATCGACGTTCACCCTGCCCCTCATCCTGGCATCCGCCCGGGATGAGACCAGCCTCGGGGGAACGGACTGGGGGATGCTCCAGGCGGGCATCACGATCTCGATGATCCCGTGCATCGGGATCTACCTGCTGCTGCAGAAGTACTACGTGTCGGGACTCACGAGCGGAGCGGTGAAATGACGGAGCGTCGGACGGCGGGTCCCGGGCCATGGTGATCGAGACCCAGTCGCGCGCGGCGGTCGTGGTCCCGACTGCGTCCGCGATCTCCGCCCTGACCCCGCTCGGTGGTCCGAACGCTCACGTGACCGGCGGGTTCTGGGACCGGCGTCTACGGACGAACCGGGATGCGACGATCCCGCACGGGTATCAGCAGCTCCATGACGCGGGAAACCTGGCGAATTTCCGCCTCGCAGCAGGGGCACATGGTCGCTATCGCGCCCTCGGCGAGGAGATCGGCGTCGTCTTCCCGTTCCTCGATACCGATGTGTACAAGTGGCTGGAAGGGGCCGCCTGGGAGCTCGGACGACGACCGGACCCTGCCCTGGCCAGCGATGCGGACCGGGCGATCGACCTCGTGACCGCGGCGCAGCGCCCGGACGGCTACATCAATACCTACGTGCAGGTCGTGAAGCCCGGACACGAATACCAGGATCTGGCATGGGGTCACGAGCTGTATTGCGTCGGCCATCTGATCCAGGCCGCCGTCGCCTGGCAACGCGCGCTCGGGGACGACCGGCTCCTCGCGGTCGCCATCCGGGTCGCCGACTCGGTCGACCGCGAGCTTGGTCCGCGCGGCCGCCTGGCGATCGACGGGCACCCGGAGATCGAGATGGCGCTGGTCGAGCTTTTCCGGACTACCGGCGAGCGTCGCTACCTGGAGCTCGCGGCGAGGATGATCGAAGCTCGGGGCGACGGCCTGCTCGGGACCGGACGCTTCGGGTCGGCCTACTGGCAGGACCACGAACGGGTGCGTGATGCGACGACCGTGGCCGGGCACGCGGTTCGCCAGCTATACCTTGACTGTGGCGCTGTCGATGTCGCCACCGAGCTGGGTGACACGCAACTGCTCGGGGCCGTCGCGCGTCGCTGGCGGGACATGGTCGCCACGCGCATGTACCTGACGGGCGGCCTCGGCAGTCGGCATGTCGACGAGTCGTTCGGTGACCCGTTCGAGCTGCCGCCCGACGGAGCCTACGCCGAGACATGCGCGGCGATCGCGAGCGTGATGCTCGCCTGGCGACTCCTCCTGGCGACCGGCGATCCGGAGTACGCCGACGTCGTCGAGCGGACGATCTACAACGGCGTCCTTCCGGGCGTCTCGCTCGACGGCGCGAGCTTCTTCTATGTCAACCCGTTGCAGCGGCGGTCCGAGCGAGCCCCGGATAGACCGCTGAGCGGCGAACGGCAGCCGTGGTACGCCTGCGCCTGCTGCCCGCCGAATGTCATGCGCCTGCTGAGCTCGTGGCCGCAGTACCTGGCGACTGCCGATGCGCGCGGGGTCCAGGTCCACCAGTTCGCGACGGCCGAACTCCACGCCTCGGTCGCCGACGGCACCGCCCGACTCACGATGGACACGGGCTATCCGTGGGACGGTCGCGTGCACGTCACGGTGACCGAGGCGCCCCGACAGCCCTGGACGTTGTCACTTCGCGTGCCGGCATGGTGCCAGTCGGCGGCGCTACGAGTCCCCGGCGGCGAGAGCATGCCGCTCCCGTCCGACCGCAACCTCGCGGAGGTGACCCGGATCTGGGAGCCCGGTGACCAGGTCGTCCTTGACCTGGACATGACGGTTCGGGCGACCCTGCCCGATTCGCGGATCGACGCCGTCCGAGGCTGCCTGGCATTCGAACGCGGTCCCTTGGTCTACTGCCTGGAGACGGCCGATCTCCCGGGCGACGTGCGACTGGAAGAGGTGGAAGTGGACCCGGCCGTGCGGCCGGTGCCGGTGCCCCGTCCTGACGTCGGGGACTCGGTGATCGGGCTCACCGCACCCGCCACGCGTCGGCGCCATGGCGGAACGGGCACGGCCTCTGGGTCCCTGCTGTCGGAGACGGCCGCGGTGGAGGTCGGTGCGGTCCCGTACTTCACCTGGGCGAATCGATCGGTCGAGGCGATGCGCGTCTGGATCCCGGTCCGATCGTCCCTCGATGAAGCGGCCGGCGGCGGCGCTCCGGACTGAACGGCGCCGACGCGCGCCGGATCAGACCGCGACGTTCCTGCGCCGGATCCCCGTCGACCGCGCGGTCGCCGGCCGACCGGTCGACTGCCGAACGACGAGCGTCGGCTTGAACACCGTCGTCCGCGGCGCGCGCGACAGGCCCGGATCCCGTGCGAGCGCGACCGCGAGCTCGACACTCTCGTTGACGATCTCGGCGATCGGCATCCGGAGGGTGGTGAGCGCGGGAACGGTATGGGCAGCCAGGAGGAGGTCGTCGAACCCGACCACGGACAATTCGTCGGGCACGGTCCGGCCCAGGCTGTAGGCGGCATGAAGGACGCCGACTGCGACCAGGTCGGTGGAGGTCATCACAGCCGTCGGCGGCTCGTCCAGGTCCAACAACGCCCGGAGCGCCGCTTCGCCTCCGGCGAGGCTGTTGTCGGCGGGCTGGACGTATCCATCCGGGGCGCCACCGAATCGGTCGCTGATGAACTCGGTGAACGCGTCCTGGCGTTGCCGGTTGTCGCCGGGGAGGAGGCCGCTGACGAACGCGATCCGTTCGTGGCCCAAGTCGATCAGATACTCCAGGCCGGCGATGATACCGGCTCGCTCGTCGACGTCGACCGTCGGAAACTCGAGGGGGCTGGTTCCCTGCCACGTGGCGACGACCGGAACGGCGGAATGCCGGAGATCGTCGAGGAGGCGCGGCTGATCTTGCATGTCCCCGAGCATGACGATCGCGTCCGTGTGGCGGGTCTCGAGGACCGACGTCAGCGCGATCCCCTCGTCCACCCGCCCGTGCGCGTGGCCGAGCACGATGTTGTAGCCGCGGGCCATCGCCTCGACGGCGAGCGCCTCGATGACGGTGGCGAAGAATGGGTCACTGAAGTCTCGAACGACGGCGCCGATCAGCATCGTTGACGCCCCGCGCAGGCTCCGTGCATGAGGATTGGGGCGGTAGCCGAGCTCCCGGGCGGCGACCATCACACGTTCACGCGTTTCGGCCGCGATCGGCACGCGTGTGGGCGCATCGTTCAGCACCCGTGACACGGTGCTCTGCGACACGCCGGCAACCCTCGCGATGTCGCGCATGGTCGGGACGGCCGACGATTGCCGCTGCTTTGCCAGCGGCTCCGCTCCTCGCGGATCGACTTCCCCGGATCCCTCCGTTCCCATCGGCCAAAGCGTAGCACCGGGGATGCACGCATACGATGCCAGCGGCGATGGCTGGACGTGGAGGGACCCGGCCGCAGCGCCGGGGAGACGTCGGCCGGGTCCGGGTCGACGCCGCCGCTCGAGACCCCGAAAAGGTCAACGACGAGTCGCCGGAGTCGGACTCTACGAGGGCTCCGATGTTGCGTCCATGCACCGCCCCGGGCGCGGCATTGCAAGCTCGTGTCACCCCAGATCGGGCCGCGCAGACGCGGCTCCGTGGACCGTCGTCGTCCACCACCGGCTCGTCAGCCGCCGGACGCCCCCAGCCAAGCGATGAAGGCGAGCATGACCAACGTCGTCCCGAAGATCACCCCGAACAGATACGCCCAATGCCCGGGTTCGTGGACTTCTGCGAGGTGTTCCTGGCGAACGGTCTCCTGATCGATCGTCTTCTCGCTCATCCCTTGGCGACCTTTCGCTCGAGCGCGTCGAGCTTCGCCTCGATCCGTCGAAGCGACGCCTCGGTGTCGTAGTCGGCGTCCGGGGATTCGTGACTGTTCTTGTGGACGAGGAAGGTCGTCAACACGATGAACACGAATACCTGCAGGAACTCCGACTGCCAGTTCTCGAACGTCGCCTGGGCCCAACGCCAGACGTAGCCGTCGTCGCCGAAGGCGACGGCGGGTTCGCCGTGGGCCGCTTGTTCGGAAACGAACTCGACCCACCCGGTCCATGTCTGAAGAAGCCAGGCCACGATGAACATCGACGCGATCGTCAGGCTGAGCCCGTAGTCCCGCCACAAACGTCGCATGGTCCACCTCCGGTCACGCGTTGCCACGCCGAAGCTCAGCCGTCGGACTGGCGCACTCTTGGCCCGGTCGGTTGATCGGCGCCGAACGTGTCGACGCTCCGGCCGATGGCTACTGATAGCGCGGGATCCTCCGCGCGTCGTCCCGGAGCCGGCGCTTCAGCGCCGTCGTCCGCAACCTGGGGCACTTGTTCGTCCAGTCTTCCGTGCGCCTCGGCGTATCCCTTGTGCGCCGCGCTGTAGGCGTCCCACGCTGCGATCGCAGGGTCGTCGTCATGGTCCGTTCTCATCCCAGAACTCCTCCCGCCGAACCAGAATGGATGGCTCGGCCGCCCGTCCCAGGAATGTCGCCGAGCACAGGTCGGCGGACGCCGCACCGAGTCCCAACGGCAGGACGATCGCCGCCGAGCCGAACTCTAAAGACGCAGGGTCATCGGCGCGAGTCACGGCCGAGACAGGATCCTTGCATCGGCGTGGCAGCCCGGTAGCGTCAGGGGACACGCTCTTTCGAGGACGTTCCGCGCTGCGGTCGAAGGGTGATGGAATGGTGGAAAGCCTCCCGAAAGACGACCAGTTCGCCGCGCTACGGGCCAGCTTGTCCGGGCACGCCCGGCAGGGCGTCCGTGCCGTCCCCATCGAGCGGGGTCAACCGGCAGGAGGCATCCCCGGCCCGAGCCTCGAGCGCCCAGGGTCGGCCACGGATCCACAGGCGCCCGATGCGGATCGCCCGCCAGTCCGACGGCATGCGCACGGGATGCCGCGGCCACGATAGGGGCTCGTCGTGACCGAGCTGGAGACCGGTGAAGCCGTACATGAGCCCCGTCAGGTAGGCGCTGAGGTTGGCGAACATCGGCGATGCTCTTGGCCGATCGGTCCGCGATCTCGGGTACTCGTCGGGTTCGAGAAACGGCTCGTTGATGTAATCGCCGTAGCCTGCTTCAAGCAGCCGACGGGCCAGGTCGGGTTCCCCGGCCCGCGCGGCGTAGACGGGCAATAGCGCGCTGAGCATCGGAGAGCCGACGTATTGCGGAGCCTGCTCGACGGCAGCGTACCGATACGTCGCCGTCTCCACGGTTTCGGTCGTGCGATAGCCCACCGGGAATAGGCCCGCAGCACCTTCGGGTACACCACCCTGAGCTTCGTCGAGGCGGGCTCCGTCGTGGTTGATGATCGCCCCGCGCCGTGCGCTACGCGGCAGGACAAGGCCGTCCGCGATCGCCTGCCACGCACGCGGCGCCGCCGCGTCGACCAGCCGGGCACACGCGGTCGCTTCACGCAGGGCCTGAGCTGCGGCCATGTTCGTGAAGGCGTCGTTGTCGACACGCTCGTAGTGCTCGCGCGGCCCCACAGTGTCTCGGATCTCGAAGCCACGCTCGGAACGGACGACGCGCGACGCGATCCAATCGGCCACCGATCGAAGGACGGGCCACGCGATCCGCCGTGCGTAGTCCAGGTCGCCGGTCGCATGCACGTAGCCGGCGAAGGCCAGCGCGATGTCGGCGCTGATGTGGTCCTCCGTGTACGGGCGGGCTCCCGGGGTCGCCTCCTCGCCGTGGAGCGGGCAGCTCTCCCATGGGTACATGGCTCCACGCCATCCGTGCATCGCTGCGTGGTTGTAAGCCGCTCGTAGGTGCCGGTACCGGTAGTCGAGCAAGGCATGCGCCGCCCCTGGATCCAGCAGCAGCAGCGGGGGAACCGTGAACGTCTCGATGTCCCACATCACGTGACCGTGGTAATAGTGGTAGTTCGGCCAATAGGCCAAGCCGAACAGGGACGTGCTCGCCAACGACGACGCGTGGACCGAGCTCAGCAGGTAGAACAGGCTGGCGTCCGTGATCGCCTGCCAGCGACGATCGGCGCCGTCGATCTCGATGCGGCCGCGCCAGGCCTCAGTCCAGATGTCGCGGTTCTCGCGGCGTAGGCGATCGAATCCTCGCTCGGCCCCGATCGCGGCCATCCGACCTGCTTGCTCATCCGGGCGGGCATGGGACAGGTCGGGAACGAGGGCCGTAAGGAGGCGGAGGGCGTAACGCCGCCCCGTGCGCGCCCGCAGCTGGTAGGCCGTCGAGAACCAACCCCGTTCGTCGCTCGCTTTGGCTTGTCGCTCCGCGCCCGCGTCGCCTTCGAGCGAGGTCGAGTACGCGACGCCAAGCGTGGCGATGTTGCCTCCCGAGTGCCAGCGCAGTCGCCCGTCGACGCCTTCGTTCGGGCCCTGGTCCTGCGGCTGAGCTCGAGCATCCGCAAAGCCGGGCACGTCTGAAGGATCCAAGCCTCCCGCGATCGCAAGATCCGCGGGACGGTCGACCCGAAGGGCGACCTCACAGGCAACGAGGGTCGGGACCGAGCGGGGGCAGAGGACCAGCGTCTCCACCGTCGCGGTCGTTCCCGCGACAGTGAACTGCCACGTCGTGTGTAGCTCGCCCGAGGCGAAGTCATAGCGCTGTTCGAGGACCCGGATCCACTCCGGCGCCATCGACGCCCAGACGCCGTCGAGCTGGACGTCCGTTGCCACCGCATAGGGCGCGCGGGTGAACCCCTCGACACCATCGCTCGGGTCGAGACCGGCGAACCCACCCACGATGGTGGTTCCTCGCAGGTATGGGACGCCCGGGCAACGCATGCCCACCAGGCCATTCGACACGTACGGAGGGAGTGCGTCGACCGCGCGACCTTGTACCGGATCGGGGCTCAACGGCGTTGGCAAGGTGGGTCTCCTTGGTCGCCTGAGGCCTGGCGAGGAGCCGCGCCTCAGCTCGCCTCCAGGCGAGAGGCCGTTTCCAGGACCGGCTCGCTTTGCTCGCGCTTACGCGAACCTCGGCGGTCGACCATGACCGGGATCGGTTCGGCGCGATCTGGCGCGAACTGGCCGGAGCCGAGCAAGGTCGCGTAGACCCGCTCGTATTCATCCACCATCTTCTCGACAGAGAAGCGCCCGAGCGCCCTCTGCCGTACCTGCCGGCGGTCGATGGCGCTCGCCCGTTCGACCGCCAGGACCGCTTCTTGCAGATCGTCGATCAGGAAGCCGGAGCGGCCGTGGTCGATGATCTCCGGCAGGGCGCCAGCCCGGCGTGCGATCACGGGTGTCCCGGTCGCCATCGATTCGATCGCGACGAGGCCAAACGGTTCCGGCCAGGCTCCAAGCATCAGGGTCGCCAGTGCGCCCGCGAATAGCTCGTCGCGCTGGGCAGTGCCCACCTCACCCAGGAACTCGACGACACCCTCGTCGATCGCGGGGGCGACGACCTCGGCGAAGAGCTCGCGCTCCGGTGGGTCGTACACCTTGGCAGCCATCCGCAGAGGCAATCCGGTCGCCCTCGCAAGCGCGACGGCATCTGCGACGCCCTTCTCGGGCGCGATCCGACCGACGAAAGCGAGGTAGTCACCTACCGCTGATCCGAACGGTGCCCGAGTGAGGTCGAGGCCGTGAGGGATGGTGGCTACCCAGTTGGCATGGGGGAACCAGCGCCGCTGACTGTCGCTTATCGCGACCAACGGGACGTCATAGAACTCATCGAGCAGGTCCGCGTGGCCCTTGGCGTCCAAACGGCCATGCATGGTCGAAACGACGGGCGTCGGACACCAGCGGGCGAATGCCAGGCCCATCGTATCCACGTGGGAATGGATGAGGTCGAATCCGCCCGCCATGGACCAGACCTTTGCGAGGGTGATGTTCACGTACGCACCCAGATCGCCACGGTATCCGCGGGACCACAGGCTGTGTGGGATGGTCGGGATGAGCTCGCACTCGACGTGCGAGTCGCCCGGCGCGAACAAGGTGACGTGATGCCCGCGTCGGTGCAGCCCATCGACGAGGGCGGTCACGATTCGCTCCGTGCCCGCGTAGCGGGCGGGCGGGATCGGCAGCATCGGCGGTGATACGACACCGATCCGCAGGGCCCGACCGACGCTTGGGTTCCGCTCCGCTCCGCTCCGCTGCACGCTCGTATCTCCTGCTCTGACATGGCACCGAACGAATCGGGCCAGACGTTCGCTTCCCCCCGGCAAACGGCTGCGGGTCGGGTGAACGGGGCCCCGCGAACGATCATCCGAGGTCCAGGCGATCACCGGAAAGAGGTCGGCTCGGGTGTTTCCTATCAGCGGTCTTGCGACTGGGACAGGCGCAGGCTCGTTTCGTTTAAGCCCGCTGGCGCGCTCCATCACCCGCGAGTCGCGGGGCAGGTGCCGCTGGCGAGGTCGGCCCTGAGATGTGGCTGAAACGGCCGCGCCGTGCCGCGGTGGAGTGACCTCCACCGGGCTCCCGCTATGGTCCATCCGTCGACGCTGCGGCGGCGCGAGAAGCCGGGATCCGCGGCCGCTTTCATTCCGATGGCCAACCGGACAGGGAGGACCCATGAACCAGGAACAGCTCCAGGAGCTTCTGTATCAGGCGCTGGAAACGGAGATCGGGGGTCAGAGGGTTTACGAGGCCGCGATCGAATGTGCGCAGAACACCGAGCTGAGCGCGGAGTGGCAGAAGTACCTCGAGGAGACCCGGATGCACGAGGTCATCCTTCGGGAAACCTTCAAGCGTCTCGGGATGGACACGGAAACCGAGACGCCGGGGCGCGCGGTCGTCCGCTACAAGGGCGCCTGCCTCGTTGAGTCCATGACGATGGCCCTCCGGGATGGAGGCCCCATCGCAGCTCAGCTGGTGGCGGCTGAATGCGTCGTCGAAGCTGAGACCAAGGATCATCAGAACTGGGAGATCATCGGCAAGGCAGCCGAAGAGCTGACAGGTGATCAGGCGAAGGCACTATCCGAGGCGCACGAGAAGGTAGAAGACGAAGAGGACCAGCACCTGTACCACACGATGGGCTGGGCGCGGGAGCTTTGGATCGAGTCGCTGGGCATGCCCGCTGTGCTTCCGCCGCCGGAGGAAGAGAAGAAGGTAAAGACGGCGATCGGTGCTGCCCGCGCGGCCCAGTCTCGCGACGAGATGCTGTAAGGGAGGCCGAGATGCCGCGCTTCGAGAGTTCGGTGGTCGTCGATGTCCCTGTCCGGGTCGCCTACGACCAGTGGACGCAGTTCGAGGAGTTTCCTCGCTTCATGGAAGGCGTGGAACAAGTCGTCCAGCGTGATGAGAAAACGTTGCACTGGACCGCTGAGATCGCCGGTCAGCGCAAGGAGTGGACCGCCGAGATCACGGACCAGACACCGGACACCCGAGTTGCCTGGAAGAGCGTGAGCGGCGACGAGAACGCGGGAGCGGTTCTCTTCGAGTCCCTCGACGGAGGCCGGACTCGCATCACCCTCAAACTCGACGCCGATCCGCAAGGGGTCATCGAAACGATCGGGGCAAACGCCGGCTTCCTCGAAGGACGAGTCAACGGCGACCTCCAGCGGTTCAAGGAGTTCGTGGAGTCCCGGGGCGTCCCCACGGGCGCTTGGCGCGGCGAGATTCACGGGGACGAGGTCATCGAAGGGTAGGGAGCCGGCCGCGCGGGCGCCGGGTCGGTCGTGACGGGTGAAATAGCTGAGCGCGTGTCGGACGCGCCGATCTGCGGAGAGACTTGGGCAGGAAGCTGACCGGCATCCGCGATCTAGGCAACCCGAGGCGCGACAGAATCGCGAATGCAATCCCAGGGCTCGTGGACGCAGGCGCCTACGTCATCGTACGGCACGCATCGTTCGATCCATGGGACGCGGGAAGATCCGTAAGGCCGCTCGAGAGTCGATCGCCCGGGGTCGACGAGCGCGGTTCCACCTTGCCCTCGACGGTCCCCAGGTCATCGAAATGCCATGGCTCAGATTCGGAGGCAACCACGCGGCAGCGATCGCAGAGGCTGCGCGCCGTGCCGTCGCGGCGGAGCTCAAGGTCCGACCCGACGAGATCGAGCTCGACGACTGCGCCAGTACTCGACCGGACGTCGATAACCTACCTAGCCACAGTGGCTAACAGGCGCCCAGCGATTCGGGCTGTTGGCCGTCACGGCGATGACAGGAGCCACCGGCGGGTTCGGCCGGACCGATCGCGGCGAGCGGCCGTGGCGAGGTGATGGTCGCAGCGACGCTCTCGATCGCGTCGACGAACACGACGAGGTTCCACCTCTCGGGTTGATCCAGAAACGCGACACTCGGGACGATGAGGCCCTGGATGCCCTGCTGCCGTAGATCCGCGGCCATCGAGCGGCAGCGTTCCTGGTCGAGGGGCCAAGCAGGGCCAGTGCTGGCGCCAAGCTCCGCGAGCGACTCCGGGGTCCGCAGATCGACCACCCGATCCACGCGGACGTCAACCATCCAAAGGACGCCCCTCGGCGCCGACGCGTCAACGTCGAGGTGCCGGGCGAACTCCGCGAGCGCGACGGCCGGATCGCTCCCCAGATAGATCGTCGGCTCGCCTGGACGACTCCAGCGGTTGCCGTCCGTCGTCACGAGCTCGGCGACCGTCAACGGGCTCGAATCACGCCGTGCGACCACGCCACGGCGCACGGCCGTACGCGAGACTGACGGAGCGTCGGCGAATGCGCGGTCGCTCATCCGTTGGCGGCAGCGCCGGGTCGATCGCGGTCAGCGGGGCATCAGACGGCTGCGGAGCTCCTCCACGAGTCGCTCAGCGTGCCGAGTCTCGTCCGCCATGAGATCGGCGAACAGCTCCCCGCCTTGGTCCTCGGAGTACTTCCGGTACGCCTCGATGGCCTCGAGCTTCGAGACCAGAGCCTGCATGACGTTATAGGTTCGGTTGTCGACCGGCGAGGTCGTCGCGCTCGGCTGCGTCGCTTGCATCTGGCACCTCCTCATGGTTGGCTCTTACCGTAGTAGTCCGGGCGCGATCCACGAATGCCACCCGGCTGGTCCTTGATTGCAGCCGACTTTCAACAAATCTCGTAAGCGAGCTCGCGCTGGCCGGCCGCCTCGGTGTAGACACGCAGAGGGAACGATCTCGTCGACCGATGCCTCGGTCACGACCCTGGGCGCGACCGCTGATCGCCGCGATCGCCCTGACCTTTCGGGACGGTCGTCTTTGCCTTCGTCCGTCGGTCTGCAGTCAGGGACCGGCCGACCTCGGTCTGATCCGTAGTGAAGCGCCCGCGCGCGTCGCGCCTGGAATAGCGCTTACCCGCATCCTGTTCGATCAACTCTCGCTCGGGCATCAGTCGATCCTCCTTGCTTCATGACTTGGCCCGCCAATCGTCGCGTCCGGGCGATTGCGGCCGCAGCGAAAGCGCATGCCGCGACCTTGCGTCGGGCGATCGAAAACGGCCGGACGATCGCGTCTGTCGCCTGTCCTTCCGGTGGCTTCTGGGGCCGGCCATCGTCCGACCTTGAGCGACGGCACGCGGTCTTGACGATGGGCGCATACTGGGGGGGAGTATCAGAGCAGGGGACCGCCGTGGATCACGCAGACCACCATCAGGAACACGGACCCGCGCCACGTTCGGCGGCGACTCGCGAGGATCACGCGGCCGGGCACGACCGGCACGCCGGCCACTCAGTGGCAATGTTCCGCGACAAGTTCTGGCTGAGCCTCGCATTGACGATCCCGGTCATCCTGCTCAGCCACGACGTCCAGGAGTGGTTCGGCTACACGATCCCGACGATCCCGGGCATCGAGTACGTGCCGGCGGTCCTCGGGACGATCATCTTCTTCTACGGCGGGATGGTCTTCCTCCGCGGAGCCCAGGGCGAGTTGGCCGACCGCAAGCCGGGCATGATGACCCTCATCTCGCTGGCGATCATCGTGGCCTTCGTGACCTCGTGGGCCGGGACGCTCGGCTTCTTCGAGGTCGAGATCTGGTGGGAGCTGGCCACTCTGATCACGATCATGCTGCTGGGCCACTGGCTCGAAATGCGCTCCATCGCCCAGGCACAGGGCGCTCTCTCGGCCCTTGCCGCGCTCCTCCCAGACACTGCTGAGCGAGTCACCGCCGATGGCATCGAGGAAGTGCCCATCAGCGCCCTGCAAGTGGATGAGATCGTGCTTGTGCGGCCGGGCGCTCGAGTCCCGGCCGATGGAGACATCGTCGACGGCACCGCCGACGTCGACGAATCGATGATCACCGGCGAGTCGCGGTCAGTCGCGAAGCAGGCCGGCGATGTCGTCATCGCCGGCACCGTCGCCGAGGGCGGGTCGCTGCGCGTGAAAGTCACGGCGACCGGGGACCAGACGGCCCTGTCCGGGATCATGCGTATGGTCGCGCAGGCTCAGGCGTCGGCGTCTCGGGCGCAGGCCCTGGCTGACCGGGCGGCCGCGATCCTGTTCTACGTGGCCCTCGCCGCCGGCGCCGTCACCCTGGTCGGGTGGTGGCTCTTGGGCGACCCCGAAGGGGCGCTCGTCCGCACGGCGACGGTGCTCGTGATCGCCTGCCCCCACGCCCTCGGTCTGGCGATCCCGCTCGTCATCGCCATCTCCACTTCCCTCGGCGCCCAGAACGGGCTGCTGGTCAAGGATCGACTCGCACTCGAGCGGACCCGGACGGTCAATACCGTGATCTTCGACAAGACCGGGACGCTGACCAAGGGCGAGCCCGTCCTCGTCGAGGTCGCGGCAGGCTCCATGGACATCGAGCGCGTCCTCGGCCTCGCGGCCTCGGTCGAGGCCGACTCGGAGCATCCGCTCGCGCGCGCGATCGTCCATGGCGCGAAGCAACGCGGTGTCGAGACACGGCAGGCCTCCGACTTCGAGGCGCTGGCCGGTCGCGGTGCGCGCGCCACGGTCCACGGTCATGACGTTCTCGTTGGCGGGCCCCGGTTGCTTCAGGAACTTGGTCTCGCGCCGCATGCCCAGGCGGCGGACTGGGACCAGCACGGACGGACCGTCCTCCACGTCGTCGTGGATGGCGCCGTAGCTGGCATCGTCGCCGCCGAAGACGAGATCCGCCCGGAATCGAAGGAGGCGATCGATGGCCTCCACGCTGCCGGCATCAAGGTGGCGATGATCACCGGCGACAGCCAGGCTGTGGCCGACTCGGTCGCGCGACGCCTCGGGATCGACGAGGTCGCGGCGCAGGTCCTTCCGGCAGACAAGGCCGCCGCGGTCAAGCGCTTCCAGGAGGGCGGCCGGAAGGTCGCCATGGTCGGCGATGGTGTGAACGACGCGCCGGCGCTGGCGACGGCCGATGTCGGCATCGCCATCGGCGCTGGTACCGACGTGGCCGTCGAGTCTGCCGGCATCGTGCTTGTCCGCAGTGACCCGCGCGACGTCGTGGCCGCGATCGAGCTGTCGCGGGCGACCTACAACAAGATGGTCCAGAACCTCGTCTGGGCGACCGGCTACAACCTCGTGGCGATCCCCGTCGCCATGGGGATCTTCGTCCCGTGGGGCATCGACCTGCCGATGGCCGTTGGTGCCATCGCGATGAGTCTCTCGACGATCATCGTGGCGGCCAACGCCCAACTCCTACGGCGCGTCCGATTGCATCCCGACACCCCGCCACCGCCACCGGCCCAGTCGGCGCTCGCCCCCACATGATCCAGCAACACCGCGGGCAGGCCCTCGAGACTTGCCCTGTGGCACGGCCTATCGACCCGCAAGGCCGATGCGCATCGCGGCAGCCTCGAAGCGCAATGCCAGGTCATGCCGGGTAGGTGGAGGCAAGAGCTGGGGGCCTAGTCCACCTCCCTCCTGCTCGGGCGGGTCAGACACCCGGAACAGGGTTCCCCCGTCGGGACCGGCTGTGAAGCGGAAACGCTCGTAAGCGCCCGAGATGGCGTCATCGTGATAGCGTCTTGCGCATGCGGGAGTAGCTCAGTTGGTAGAGCGGCAGCCTTCCAAGCTGCATGTCGCGAGTTCGAGCCTCGTCTCCCGCTCCAGTTCCCCTTGGCCTCGGCCCCGTGGGCGCGTTCGGGCCGGGTCGGCTATGCTTCGACCTTCTCGTGCTCGATGAGGCGCTCCGGTCGGCGCCCCGGTTCATCCCGTTTCGATCCCGAACCACGTACCGCGCCCTGACCGGGCCCCGCGACAGCGCGGGTGGGCCCTCAGGAGTCCTTCTCACCATGTCCTTCTCTACCCTTGGGCTCGCGCCCGAGTTTCTCCGCGCCGTCGCGGACCAGGGCTACACCGAGCCCACCCCCGTCCAGGCCGAAGCCATCCCGCTCGTCCTCAAGGGCCGAGACCTCATGGCCAACGCTCAGACCGGCACCGGCAAGACCGCCGCGTTCGTGCTGCCGATGCTCCAGAACATGGGGCCGCCGAACGTCGATCCGCGCTCCGGCCGCCGGCCCATCCGCGCCCTCGTCCTCGCCCCGACCCGTGAGCTCGCGCTCCAGGTCGAGGAGAGTGTCCGTGTCTACGGCCGTCACTGGGGCGTCCGTTCGGCCGCGATCTACGGCGGCGTCGGGTTCCCCGGGCAGGCCAATGCCCTCCGCCGCGGCGTCGATGTCGTGGTCGCCACGCCCGGGCGTCTGCTCGACCACCTCGGTCAGCGCACGATCGACCTCTCGATCGTCGAAATCCTCGTCCTCGACGAGGCCGATCGCATGCTTGACATGGGCTTCATCCGCGACATCCGCAAGGTGCTCGAAGTCCTGCCCAAGCAGCGCCAGAACCTCCTGTTCTCCGCCACGTTCTCCGAGGAGATCCGATCGCTCGCCCGCGGGTTCCTTCACGATCCCGCATCGGTTCAGGTCACGCCACGCAACTCTGCGACACCCCTCGTCACGCAGGTCGTCCATCCGGTCGACCGCGAACGCAAGCGCGAGCTGCTCAGCCACCTCATCCGCACCGGCGCCATCGACCAGGCGCTCGTGTTCACCCGCACCAAGCACGGCGCCAACCGACTCGCCGAGCAGCTCGGCCGAGAGGGCATCTCGGCGGTCGCGATCCACGGCAACAAGAGCCAGGGCCAGCGCGTCCGCGCCCTGGCCGATTTCAAGACCGGCCGGACGCCGATCCTCGTCGCCACCGAGATCGCCGCGCGCGGCCTCGACATCGACGGCCTGCCGCACGTCGTCAACTTCGAGCTCCCGATGGTCCCCGAGGACTACGTCCACCGCATCGGTCGGACGGGGCGTGCCGGTTCGCCGGGGCATGCGGTCTCGCTGGTCTGCGTCGATGAGCTGAAGCTCCTGGGCGAGATCCAGCGCGTGCTGGGCGCTCCGATCCCACAGGAGGTCATCGCCGGGTTCGAGCCCGATCGATCCGTCCGCCCCGAACCCATCCTGCGCGGTGGGCTGGGTCGCGGCCGACCGGACTCGCGCGGCCCGCGCCACGCGCCGTCGGATCGCGGCGGGTACGCCGCGCCGCGCCGCTCATCGCCGGCGTTCCACCAAGGCCACGGTAGCCCAGCGCAGGGTCGACCGGCTCAGCCGCACTCGGCCCAGGGCCGACCCGCCCAGCCGTTCCCGGCCCATGGTCGACCCGCACACGGTCGACCTGCCCAGGGACGGCCCGGGCAGGGGCGCCCCGCACACGGTCGACCGGCCCAGCATCGCCCCGGCCAGGGGATCGGCAACGGCGGCGGTGCCCCGCGGCCGGGTCCGCGGCCGAACGGTCACGCAGGGGGCGCGCCGCACGTGATCCCCGGTGAGCGGTTTGCCCGGTCCGAGCGCCGCGGCTAGCCCGTTTCCGGCCCCGGCTAGCTCGCTAGCAGCGCGATCCCGAGGCTGGCTGCACCAAGGCCCAGGAATACCGCTCCGATCAGGACCAGGGCGACCAGCCGAGTCGGCCGGGTCGCGCCCGGAGCCATCGACGACAGGAAGAATCCCAGCGGCATGAGGATGGCCGCGACGGCGACCCCGCTGCGGGCGAGCCACGCGACCGGCCCGTCCAGCACCACTGCGTCCGCGAACAGCTGGATGACGAGGGCCAGCGTCACGAGCACGCCTGCATGGGCGTGGCCGGCCCGCGCGAACGCGATCTGGAACGGTGTCCGCTCGACACGTCCGCCCACGATCGAGAGCAGGTACAGACCGCCGGTCTCGACCAGGACGATGGTGATGAGCAGGACGCCGGCGGTCACGCGCGCGGCATCGGAGAGGATCAGTGTCGGTTCCATCGGTCGTTCCTTCGGAGTGGCGCCAGGGCGTAACTTGTCGTCGACAAGATGCGCCGTGGGCCGGAACTTGTCAATGGCTAGATAACGGGTATCCTGCGTGGACGATGCCCTACCACCACGGCAACCTCCGTCGCGCTCTACTGGACGCCGCACTGGACACCATCGCGACTGATGGCGTCGCCGCGCTCAATCTGCGCGACCTTGCCCGTCGCTGCGGCGTGTCCCACGCGGCACCGACCCACCACTTCGGTGACCGGCGAGGACTGCTGACCGCGATCGCGACCGAGGGCTATGACGGGCTTGCCGCCGCGACCGCCGCGACCTGGGACGAGACCGGCTCGTTCCTGGAGGTCGGCGTGGCGTACGTTCGGTATGCCGTCGCGCATCCGGGCCACTTCCCCGTGATGTTCCGCCCGGATCTCGTGGATCCCGCAGATCCCGAGCTAGCCCGCGCGAGCTCGGCGTCAGCGGCGATGCTGTATGGCCCGGTCGGCTCGGTCGTCGCGGTCGATGGGGACGCCGCCAGGCGGATCGCTGGCACCGCGGCGTGGGCACTCGTGCACGGCATCGCGACGCTCTGGCTCCAGGGCAGCCTGCGCGGCGGACCGATCGACGACCCCGAAGCGCTCACCCGGGCGGCCGCGAGGCACCTCTTCGAGCCGACGACCGGCTGAGGGAAGCCGTCGGCGATTCAATCGATCCAGACGCGGTCCTGGTTGTCCGGATCGTCGATCGGTGACGAGATGAACAGGACCTGCGGAGCGTCCTCGAACTGGCCGCCGTGCGGCGTGTTCGCCGGGATGACCCAGACGTCGCCCTTCTTGACCGGTCGTGTCACTCCGCCGACCGTCACCTCGCCCGTTCCCTCCAGGACGTAGCCGATCTCGTCATGGGTCACATGGACGTGCGTCTTGAATGGCCCGGGATGGCCCTGGAACACGAACACGCTCGACTGCGTTCCGTGGCCGAGGTAGGTCCGCTTGAAGACGTCGGCCTCGGTCAGCTTGTCCGCCTCGACCGCCCCAGCAACGTCGATCACGTCGATCTTGGCGTGGTGTACCGGCTGCTGGCAGGTGGGGCAGACGTGCTGGATCTCACCGGCATGATCGTGGGCTCCGCTCATCTACGTGCGCTCCTTCTGGCGGCCGGGTCGAGCGACCACCGCTTCAAAGAGGAAGTGATAGACCTCGGTGTGGCGCTTGGCTTCCCATACGTCGTGGCCCCAGATGTACGCGCCATGGTCCGCCACGACCACGGCGAAACTGTCGGCGAAGCGAGGATCGCCCAGCACGCCGGCCAGCTGGTCGGTCAGTTCCGATTCGCGTGGCGTGTTGCGAATCACGGGCAGCAGGTGGGTATCGCGGTTGCCGACCCCGCGGATGCCCTTGAGCATCTCGAGATCGCGGATCGCGACGTGATCGGCGTCACCCGCCGCGTCACCGGCAAGGACGGCCGAAAGCGCATGCGAGTGCACGACGCTTCGGGCACCGCGCTCGCGGGCAGTCAGCGCGAAGATGGCCTTGCACTCGCTCGGTCGGAGATTCGGGTCGTCCGGCTTCAGGAGGACGCGCTCGTCGGCCGGATCGATCGTGAAGAACTCATCGGTCCGGATCCGCTCCTTGTGTACCCCGGTCGGGGCGAGCAACAGGCCGCCCCCGTCCGCCGGGCCACAGATCCCACCGCCGGTGCCGGACACCCAGTTCCTGGCGTAGAACACGCCGAGCAATTCGACAAGAAGCTCGCGGGTCGCCTGTTCACTCTCGCTCATGCCGCCAGCGTAGCCTGAAGCGGCACGGGTACGCCGGACGAGGCATTCGGCGCACCTGGGCTATCGTCCGGGCGTGACCGATGCGCGGGACCGCGCCGCCAAGGACGCCGCCGAGCACTTGCTGGGTGGTCGCTATCGGCTCGGGCCGGTCATCGGCCGGGGCGGGATGGCGACGATCTACCGGGCCACCGACCTTCGTCTCGAGCGCCAGGTCGCCGTCAAGATCCTGCGCCCCGAGGTCGCCACGGACGCGGACCTTGCCCAACGCTTCCGACGCGAGGCGCTCGCCGCAACCGTTCTCCGCCACCCCAACATCGTCGCCTGCCTCGACACCGGCACCGACGGGGACAGGGCCTACCTCGTGATGGCCCTGGTCGACGGGGAGGATCTGGCCGTGCGGCTGCGACGCGGCGGCCGGCTGGCGCCGCGGCAGGCGGCGCGCATCGGGCTCGATGTCGCCCGTGCCCTCGGCGTGGCCCACGTGCGCGGCATCGTCCATCGGGACATCAAGCCCGGGAACATCCTGCTGGCGGCCGACGGGCGAGCGATGGTCACCGACTTCGGGATCGCGCGTCTGGCGGCGGACGCGGAGGCCGCGCTGCCCGGCACGACGCTGGGTTCCGTCCATTACTTCAGCCCGGAGCAGGCACGCGGCAGGACCACCACTCCGGCCTCCGACGTTTACGGCCTGGGCCTTGTCCTGTTCGAGGCCCTCACCGGGACCCGGGCGTGGACCGGTGACACGACCGACGCGATCGCGCTTGCCCGCGTCGGCGCACCGGCCCCGTCGCCCATGGCCGCTCGCCCGGAGGTCCCCCCCGCGCTCGACGCTATCGTGCGACGCGCGCTGGCACCGGAGCCGGGTGACCGATACCCGAACGGGACGGCGATGGCCGCCGCACTCGAGGCCATCCTCGGCGCCTCGGACGTGGCGAGCCCCACGAGCGTCGTCCTGATTCCCGAACCTCACCGCGGCGTGCCCCCGGCGGCCGCTGGCACCGTGGCCTCCGGTGGGCCTCCATCCGCCCGCCATTCCCGCCCGCGATCCCGTCCGGTCGTGGCCGCCGCTTCCGCGGGTCGACCGTCCCTCCCCATTCCACGGGCCCTCCGGGGCGGAGGCCCGAACGCCGTCCTGGTCGCGATCGGCATCCTCGGGGTGGTCAGCGCGGGGCTGCTAGTGGCGGCACGACCGGGCGACGGAGCTACGCCGCTCCCAACAGGACGGCCGGCCGCGACCGACACCGCCGTCACCGCGCCGACGGCGGAACCCGACGCCACGCCCGCACCGACACCCGACCCGACGCCGTCCCCGACGCCCATCCCGAGCGCCGAGGGGCGAACCCTTCCCCCGGGTGACGTTGCCGACCTGTGCGACACCTTCTTCGACATCCCGTGCGGGCTGGCGGCTGGGCGATACGCTCCCGCGCGCTTCGCGCCGGCCTTCGACATCGAGCTCGGCGACGGCTGGTCGAACGCCAGGCACACCGCCGACACGGTCGCTCTCAGTCGCGACGAAGGCGTCTTCACCTTCGCCGGCAAGGTCATAGAGGTGTATCCCAACGGTGAGCGGCGCGAGCCCCGGGAGCGCGCCCGTGCGTTGATCGAAGCGTTCATCGCCACCGATGGCGTCAGCGCCACGCGTCCCGCGAGGGTCCGCATCGACGGACGACGCGGCCTCTCGAGCGACCTGACGCCGATCGATTCGGCGAGGATCCAGCTCTTCGCCACGGCCGGGACGACGTACTTCCTCGAGCCCGATCGGACCACAAGGGTGGTGGTCATGGACCTGCCGGGAGCTACGATCCTGATGGCCATCGAGCCGCGCGAAGGCCTCGAGCTCGACGACATCCTCGCGACGGCGGACGACGCGGCAGCCACGATCCGCTGGCGCTGACCCGGCGTCGCTGCGCATACGACGACCGCCGGATGGGTGGGTCGGATACCCCAATCGTGTAGTCGACGCGGCCGACCGCAGCCGCCACAGTCGGCGCATGGATGTTTCGAGCCAGAGCGCGTGGCGCCATGGGTGGAACCGCATCGCAGCGGATCCGCATGTCGTCCTGGCCGTGGCGATCGTCTTCGCCGCCCTCGTCATCGAGTGGGTGGCCGGAGCCGATGCCATGGGCCTTGTCCTGCCCTCCGCCGTGTATCTCACGATCCAGATGGTGCTGGCCCTGCGCGGACCGGCTGGACGTTCGGCGGTACTCGACACCGCCCGGTTGCTGATCGCGCTTGGCGTCGTCTTCTGGATGAGCCTGCGGAGCGACGACCTCGCCGCCATGCCGCTGTCGTGCCTGTACCTCCTGATCGTCGCGCTGGCCGCGGTCTTCGGGACGCGCCAGGCCATCGTCCTGGGGGCCGCGGCCATGTCCGCCTTCCTGTACTCGGGCTCCATGGCCTCGGCGATGCTCCCCGGCGTCCTGCATCGCGGCGTCGCGCTGGCGGTCACGATGATCGTGCTGGCCATCGGGACGCGACGGACCGTCGCCTCACTCGAACGAGCCGTCGCCCATGCCCGCGCTGCATCCGCCGGGCAGCGCCGGCGCGCCACCCAGATGGCCGCGGTCGAAGCCGTCGGTCGGGCGCTGACGGCGAAGGGCCCGACGCAGGCCGCCCTCGAAGACGTCATGGACCTGCTGGTCGCGCACTTCGGTTACCGATTCGCCTCGATCTACACGGTGGACGGACCGCTCATGCGCCTCGGCGCGCAGCGCGGGTATGACGAGGTGATCGAGAGCTTCGATGGCTCGATCGGCGTCGTCGGGCGGGTCATGCGAACCGGGAAGCCTGAGCTCGTCCTCGATGTGTCCATGGACCCCGACTATGCATCCGCGAACGCCGACGTCCGCAGCGAGGTGAGCATCCCGCTCGCGGTCGATGGAACCATGCTCGGCGTGCTCAACATCGAGAGCGGCGCTGACGCCCAGCTCGACGATGGCGACCTGGACACGATGACGGTCGTGGGCGACCGCGTGGCCGTCGCGCTCGCGCTCGGTCGCGAGCGGCAGGCGCTCCAGGAACGGGCTGCGCTGTTCGGGCGCCTGGCGCGCTTCGGCAGCGCGATCAACGCCAGTCTCGAACCCGTGACCGCGTACGAATCGATCATCGGCTCGGTGGCCGACGTGCTCGAAGTCGACATCACCACCTTGATCCTGCGCGATGCGGGTACCGGGGAGGATCGTATCGTCGCCATCCGCGGCGGCGACGAGCGGTACGTCGGGGTGAGCATCCAACCGGGTGAGGGCAGCGCGGGTCGAGCGCTCGCCGAAGGCACCGTCGTGTCGCAGGATCTGATCCACCGCGACGAGTTCCCGGAGACGCTGCGCGGTGCCCGAGTTCCGGACCAGCTCGTCACCGCCTCGTTCCCCTTGCTTCGGGGCGACATGGTGATCGGAGCGGTCACGGTCAACCGACTCGATCTGACTCGCAGGTTCACCGCGATCGAGGTCGAATCGATGTCGCTCCTGGCATCGCACATCGCGCTGGCGCTCAACAACATCGAGCTCCACGCGCAGATGGCCGATGCGGCCATCCGTGACCCGCTCACCGGACTGTGGAACCGGCGCCATCTCGACGTGTCGCTGGCCCGCATGTTCGCCGCACGAGCGCGGTTGGACCCGGACCTCCGCCACCCGGTCGCGGTGATCATGTTCGATCTCGACCATTTCGGCCTGTTCAACAAGTTGCACGGGCACATCAAGGGCGACGCGGTCCTTCGAGCGTTCGGCTCGATCCTGACGCGCCGGCTTCGCTCGAGCGACCTGGTCGCTCGGTTCGGTGGCGAGGAGTTCCTGGCGGTCCTGGACGGGGCGAGCCTCGACGAAGCCCAGCACGTCGCCGACGAGATCCGCCGAGAGCTCGAAGGCGTGGCGTTCCAGGGCATGGAAGGCGAGCAGCTCCACGCCACCGTGTCCGCCGGATGCGCCTCGCTCGGTCCGAACGTGTCGTCGCTCGAGACGCTCGTGGAGGTGGCCGACGTCGGGCTCCAGATGGCCAAGCGTGGCGGTCGCAACCAGGTCGTCGCCGCCTGACGTTCCCGCCCGGTCAACCGGGTCCGGTAGGCTTCGCAGCCATGCCGCTCGTCGTCACCACGGCCCTCACCAAGCGCTATCCGGGCGGCGTCGTCGCGCTCGAGAGCCTGGACCTGTCCCTCGAGCCCGGGATCATCGGCCTCGTCGGCGCGAACGGCGCCGGCAAGAGCACGTTGCTGCGCATCCTCCTGGGACTACTCCCACCGACGTCCGGTGAGGCCACGGTCCTCGGCCACGACGTGGGCACGGCGGGCACGACGCTGCGACGGTTCGTCGGCTACATGCCGGAGTCCGACTGCCTGCCTCCCGACACCACCGCGACCGACTTCGTGGGCCAGATGGCGCGGCTCTCCGGTCTGCCCGCGGCGGGGGCTCGCGAGCGTGCCGCGGAAGTACTCCGCCACGTTGGGCTGTACGAGGAGCGCTACCGTCCGATCGGCGGCTATTCGACCGGGATGAAGCAGCGCGTCAAGCTGGCGCAGGCCCTCGTGCACGATCCGCGGCTGCTGCTCCTGGACGAGCCGACGAACGGCCTGGACCCGGCCGGTCGGGACGAGATGCTCGCGCTCGTGCGGCGGACCGGCACCGAATTCGGGATCGCCGTCGTCGTCGCGAGCCACCTGCTGGGCGAGATCGAGCGGGTCTGCGATTTCCTGGTCGCGATCGACGCCGGCAAGCTCATCCACGCCGCGCCACTTCACGAGTTCACCGAGCGGACCGGCACGCTGGCGGTCGAGGTGGAGGAGGGCGCCGCCGGCCTCGCGACCGCCCTCGCCGCCGCCGGAGTCAAGGTGACCGTCGACGGCCGGACCGTGCTCGTCGAGCTCGAGGACGAGCGACCCTGGGATCTCGTCCGCGACACCGTCGCCGACCTGGACCTGCCGCTCGTCCGGATCGAACAGCGTCGTCGTGGCCTCGAGGATCTCTTCCGATGACCGGGGCGGGGGGCTCATCGAGCAGCATCTACGACCTTGGCTACCAGGGCTATGACGGGCCGCGCCTCGGCCGGCCGGAGGTGGCGCTCGGATTGCTCGCCCAGAGCCTTCGGGCGGCCTACGGGATCGGACGGGGCGGTCGGGCGAAGATCATGCCGTTCCTCATGCTCGGGCTGTCCGTGCTGCCCGCGGTCCTGGCCGTCGGGATCGCCGCGCTCGCCGCCCAGGCAGGCGCCGGGGCCGCGCTCGAGGAGGCCTCCCCGATCCGCCACGACACGTATCAGAACCTGACCTCGACGCTGGTCATGCTGTTCTGCGCCGCCCAGGCCCCGGAGCTGTTCGGGCGCGACCAGCGCCACGGCGTGCTGCCGCTCTATTTCTCCCGGGTCCTGACCCGCGTCGACTACACACTGGCCCGGGCCGGTGGCCTGTTCGTCGCCATCCTCGTGATCTCGATCGTGCCCCAGATCATCCTGTCCGTCGGCGTGATCCTGGCCGCCCCGGACCCGCTGACCGGGCTGCGCGAGGATCTTCCCGACGTGCCGCGCTACCTCGCGGTCTCCCTGCTCTCGTCGGCCCTGTTGGGCGCGGTCGCGACGGTCATCGCGGCCTGGACGCCGCGACGGGCGTATGCCACGGCCGCGATCATCGCGGTGTTCATCATCCCGCCGATCGTGGTCGCGCTGATGGCCGAGCTCGCCGCGGGCGATGCTGCGCGCCTGCTCGTGCTGGCCAGCCCGAGCGACATCATCGACGGGGTCAACGCGGCGGTGTTCGGCACGACCTCCCCGAACCCGACCATCGTGGCCGCGAACCTGCCCGGCTGGACCTACATCGTGGCGGCCATCGTCGAGACCCTCGCCTGCGTCGTGCTCGTCCTGCGCCGCTATCTCGGGATCACGGCATGAGCGACGTGCGCGGCGCGACGCCCGCGCCGCCGCCCGCGCCGACGCCCGCGCCGCCGCCCGCCATCGAGCTCGATCACGTCTCGCGCTGGTTCGGCAACGTGGTGGCCGTCAACGACATCTCCTTCGCCCTCGGTCCTGGCGTGACCGGGTTGCTGGGTCCGAACGGCGCCGGCAAATCCACCCTGTTGCACCTGCTGTCGGGCCTGCTGGCGCCGTCGGCGGGCGCGGCCAGGATCGACGGTCGGCCCGCGTTCGGGGACCCGTCCGTGTATCGCGAGATGGGCCTCGTGCCCGAGCGCGAGGCGGTACCGGGATACCTGACCGGACGCGGATTCGTACGGCTCAACGCGGACCTGCAGAGCATGCCGGACGCCGAGGCCGCCACGGAACGCGCGATCGCGACGGTCGACCTGACCGAAGCCGCGGACCGCCAGCTGCGCACATATTCGAAGGGGATGCGTCAGCGGGCCAAGCTCGCCGCCGCGCTCGTCCACGAACCGGGCATCCTGCTGCTCGACGAGCCGTTCAACGGCATGGACCCGCGCCAGCGGCTGCACATGATGGCCCTGCTGCGCGACATGGCCGCGGCCGGGCGAGTCATCCTGTTCTCGTCGCACATCCTCGAGGAGGTCGAACGACTGGCCGACGCGGTCCTGGTCGTGTACGCGGGCCGGCTCGCGGCGTCCGGCGACTTCCGCTCGATCCGGCGGCTGATGACCGACCGGCCGCACCGGTTCACGATCCGCTCGTCCGACGACCGGACGCTGGCCGCCGCGCTGCTGCGCCAGCCCGCGGTGTTCGGCGCGGAGCTGGTCGACGGTCTCCTGGCGGTCCGGACCTCGGATTACGGCGCCTTCACCCGGATCGTGGCCCCGACCGCCCGAACCGCCGGCATCCGGCTCCACGAAGTCACCCCGACCGACGATTCGCTCGAGAGCGTGTTCGGCTACCTCGTCCGCGGCGGCCGGTGACCGCATTCGGCGCGCTCGTCGACGTGACGCTGCGCGGCCTGCTCGGCCGGCGGCGGACGCTTCTGATGGTGCTGCTGGCGGCCCTGCCGGTCCTGGTCGGTCTGCTCATCCGTCTCGGAGGCGGACGCAGCGATGCGCCCGAGATCCTCGACACCTTGGTGATCCGGACCGTATTGCCGCTGATCGCGCTGGTCTTCGGCACAGCGAGCATCGGCTCCGAGATCGAGGATGGCACGGTCGTCTTCCTGCTCGCGAAACCCGTCGCCCGCTGGCGGACGGCGCTGGCCAAGCTCGCGGTCGCGGCCGGGTTGACGGCGGCGCTCACGGTGCCACCGATCATCGTGACGGCGCTCCTCGTCGAGGGCTTTGTTGGCGATTCGGTATCGACCGCGTTCGGGTTCGCGCTGGCGGCGATGGCGGGTGGCACGGCCTATGCGGTGGCGTTCGCGGCGCTCGGCGTTGTGACGAGCCGGGCGCTCGTGATCGGGCTGGCCTACACGCTGCTGTGGGAGGGGGTTCTCGCCGGGCTGCTGGAGGGCACGCGCTTCATGTCCATCCGCCAGGGGACCCTCGGCGTCGCCGCCGCCCTCACCGGCGAAGACGTGGGCGTCGATGTCCTCACGCCGGTCGTCTCGGTGGCGATCCTCACCATCGTGGTGGTCGGTGGGTTCCTCCTCACGACCCGGGCCCTGATCCGGTTCCAGATCCGCTCGGCCGACTGATCGGGGCCCCCGCAGATCGCTGCCACGCTGCTCGCGGCTAGAACGGCAGCATGGATTCCAGGTCCGGCAGCACCTCGTCGAGCCCGAACAGGAAGATCATCCCGATGACCAGACTGAACACGCCCGCGACGGCGCCGACCGCCACGTAGATCATCTCGCGCTTCTGGCTCGCGACGAACCCCACTGAGCTCACGACGACGATCGCGAGGTTGGAGATCAACAGGCCGAGCACGAACGCCAGCAGCATCTGGACGCCCAGCCCGGCGCTGGCCGCTCCGCCGACCGCCGCGATCAGCAGGACCTGCGTGCCGGTCTCAGCGCCGACGCCGTGGATCATCCCCACCCCGAGCGCGGTGCGGGTTCCATACGAGCTCATCTCGAGTGGCTCCACGTGCTCGTGGCCGTGCAGCCGGGCCTGGAGCCGGCGCCACGCATAGCGGACACCATCGAAGACGAGCATCCAGCGACTGCGCATCCGGAAGGCCTCGCCCGTCCGTGCGTAGCGGTAGACCGAGTACAGGACCCACACGCCAAGGACCACCAGCGTGAGTCCGACGATGCGGCCCATGATCGGGTCCAGCCAGTCCGGAAGCAGCGCCCCGAACGCGAGCGCCGCGAGCCCGAGGGCGATCACGACGATGGCGTGACCGACGGCATACAGCGTCCCGAGGCGGATCGACTCGACCTGCTCGGGCCCGATCCGGCGGTGACCGATCGTGGCGCTCACGGAGGCGGCACCGCCCGCTGCCGGTTGGGGCACCAGCGTGGAGGGAGCCCCGTGCGCCACCATCTCCGCGGAGCCGCCGTGGCCGTGCTGATGGCCGGTCGCGCCCAGATGTTCCCGCGTGTGCGCCGCCACACCAGCGCCGGCCGCGGCCGTCGTGCTCGTGATGTCCGTGATCGCAGCGATGTGGTCCCAGTCGATGCCGTGGCGGATGCCGAGCAGTAGACCGGTGACGAGCACCCCGACTCCGACCGGACTGGCGTCGATCTGCGCGATGAAGTCGAGCATCGATTCCTTTCGCTTGGAGCCCGAATGCTAGCCGAGCCCGAGGAGTTATCGCAACCGGTTGCATCTGCAGGAGGTTGCGCTCGACCTATACTTCGCGCGATGAACGCCGGTGGATCGATCGCGCCTCCGGGAGCCGGTTCTGGATCGTCGGCGACCTGGTCCGGCATCCCGGATCGATTGCGCGCACGCGGGCTTCGATGGACGCCGCAGCGACGCGTCCTGGTCGAGGTCCTTTCACGGACCGATGGGCACGTCACCGGCGTGGAGCTGGTCGAGCGCTGCCGCGAGCTGGACCCGGGAACGATCCCCTCGACCGTCTACCGGACGCTGGACGTGCTCGAGGAGCTGGGCGTCCTCAGCCACAGCCACGGGGCGGACGGCCGTGAGGAATTCCACGTGCTACCCGAGACCGAGCACGGCCACCTGTATTGCCAGCGCTGTGGCGGGCAATGGGAGCTCGCCGCCGACGACCCGGCCGTCCTGGCGGCGGTCGACTCGTTCGCGGCGCAGCGAGGTTTCGCCGTCAACGTCTCGCACCTGACGATGATCGGGCGCTGCGCCGCCTGTCAGGCCGAGGCGGGCGAGACCGGCTGACCGCCGAGGATCCTGTCAGTCGCCCGTCGGCACGCCCACGATGTTGAAGCCGCCATCCACGTAGTGGATTTCGCCGGTCACGGCGCTCGACAGCTCGGAGGCGAGGTAGACCGCGCTCTTGCCGACGTCCTCGGGCGTGATGTTCTTGCGCAACGGCGCAACTTCCGCGAACGAGCCGTACATCTTCCGGAATCCCGCGATCCCGCTGGCCGCGAGCGTCCGGACCGGACCCGCGCTGATCGCATTGACCCGAATGCCGTCCGGCCCGAGATCCGCGGCGAGATACCGGACCGAGGCCTCCAGCGCGGCCTTCGCGACCCCCATGACGTTGTAGCTCGCGACGACCTTCTCCGAGCCGTGATAGGTCAGGGTCAGCACGGATGAACCGTTGCGCAGGTACGGCCGGGCCGCCCGCGTGAGCGCCACGAGCGAATACGCCGACACGTCCAGCGCGAGCGCGAAGCCGTCACGCGACGTGTCCACGAAGCCGCCGGCAAGGTCTTCGCGCTTGGCGAAGGCGAGCGCATGCACGAGCACGTCCAGGTGATCGTGGCCTTCGCCCCAGCGCTCGAACACGCGCGCGATGTCCTCGTCTGACTGCACGTCGGCGGGCTCCACGAAGGTCGAGCCGATGGACGTCGCCAGCGGCCGGACCCGCTTCTCGATCAGGCTCTCGATCGACGAGAAGCCCACTTCTGCGCCCTCGTCATGGAGTGCCCGTGCGATGCCCCAGGCGATCGAGTGGTCGTTCGCGACCCCGAAGATCAGCGCGTTCTTGCCGTCGAGCAGGCCCATCTCGTCCTCCGCTTCGCGGCCCGAG
>JARDZW010000155.1 GCA_029240655.1 Chloroflexota bacterium | reverse complement strand
AGCTCCTCGTTCACGTTCTGGAGCCCGGCCAGGAAGATGACCGCGTAGTAGCCGATGCCCGCCCAGATCGTGAGCATCATCGCGATCGGCAGCACGAGCGATGGCGTCGTGAGCCACTGGATCGGCTGGTCGATCACGCCCCACGACTGGAGCGTGCCGTTGATGAACCCGGTCCGGTCGAACAGCCAGCGCCACGACAGCCCGATGGCGATGCTGCCGCTGACCGCGGGCACGAAATACAGCGCCCGGTAGAGGTGGATCCCGCGCAGCTTGCGGTTGACGACGATGGCCAGCGCGATCGACAGCACGATGAGGATCGGGGTGACCAGCAGGTAGACGAACGAGTGCGTCAGCGCCAGCCAGAAGGTGTCGTCCTCGATCAGGCGCTGGTAGTTGTCGAGGCCGGTGAAGACCGGCGGCCGGATGATGTCGTAGTCGGTGAAGCTGTAGTAGACGACCGCGATGATCGGGTACACGACGAACACGCCCAGCAGGATCAACGCGGGCGCCAGGAACAGGTACGGCGTGAGCGAGCGCTTCCGGGTCATCGGTCGGTCCTGATGGTACGAGCCTCGTGACGGTGGACTGGCCCGCCCCCGGGGGACGGGAGGCGGGCCAGGGTGACGGGCGAAGCCAGTCGCTATTCGAGCAGCTTGTTGGCCTCCGCGACGGCGTCGGTCAGCGCCTGCTGGGCCGGCACGTCGTTGAAGAGCGCGGACTCGATGGCGTCGAGCACGATCGCGTTCACGTCCGCCTTCTTTGGCACCGTCGGGACGATGTCCGCGTACTTGGACACGATGTCCTTGGCGATCGGGCGAGCGCTGTCCTCGATCAACTCGGGCTCCGAGCTGAAGAACGGGTCGTCATAGGCCGCCGCGGACGACGGATAGACGGCCACCTCCTTGGCGAAATCGACCATGCTCCGCGGGTTCGTGAAGAACTGCGCGAGCGCGATGGACGCATTCGGGAACTTCGTATCGCCCTTGACCGAGATACCCATCGAGCCCTTGCCAAGGACGCCGGACTTGCCGACGGGCGCAGGCACGACGGCCAGATCCTCGTAGAGCGAAGCGTTGTTCGACTTGACCTCGCGGATGAGATTCGGGCCGGTCTGGTAGAACGGCGCCTGGCCGGCCGAGAAGATCAGCAGGCCGACGCGGTCTTCGGCCGTGGTCAGCGCGGCGGTATCGACGCTGCCTTCCTTGACCATGTCCACGTACATCTGCAGCCATTCGACACCGGCAGGGGAGTCGAAGGTGAAGCTCTTGCCGTCGGCGGCAAGGATGTCGACGTCGCCCTCATAGGTCATCTGCGCGAGCAGGTCGTTGACCGTGAGGCGGATGTCGCACAGCGACCCGGTCTTGTCCTTGATGGTCTTGCAGACGGCCGGCAGGCCATCGACGGTCTTGGGGAAGTCGGCGACGGCCAGGCCGGCGCCCTCCTCGTAGATGCGCTTGTTGATCAGCTCGACGGCGATGCCCTGGTACCACGGGAACTGGAAGTTCTTGCCGTCCACCAGCTGCGACTTCCAGAGACCCTCGAAGTAGATGTCCTTGACTTCCTGGGGAACGGTCGCGTCGAGATCAAGCAGGACGCCCCTGGACGCGTAGTCCGCAACCCAGCCTTCACCGACGGACAGGTTGATGACGTCGGGTGCGTTGCCCGCGGAGAACGCGTTGTTGAGGTCCTCCTGGAACGTGCCCTGATGGTCTTCCCAGTTGACCTTGACGCCGGGATACGTGGCCTCGAAGCGGGCGATCGTTTCGGCGATGTACCCGTCGAACGTCGGCGACAGGAAGAACGTCCAGAAGCCGATCTCCGCGTTCGGCTCGACGTTGGGGATGACGGCTTCGGCTGGATCCACAGCCAGCGGTGCCTCCGACGGAGACGCGGCCGGCGTCGAGGGTTCGGTGCTGGCCGGCGGCTGCGATGCCGGCGGCTGCGAGGCCGGCGCGCTCGCCGATGGGGCGACTGCCGGGGTGCAGGCCATGACGGCGAGGATCGCCGCCAGGGCCAATGCCATGGTTCGCTTGGTGTGCATCACTCCTCCTTGAACTCCTTCTTTCACGTGGGGTTGGTGCTCTGTCCGACGGGGCGCGGCGGGGTCAGGCGTGACGGACCACCTCCGTTCCCCTCAGCCGGTCCGGGTCCCGGACGGCACTGGCCACGGCGACGGCTCCCCACGCCCCGGGCTCGGCCTCGGGTGGCAGGACCTCGACGATGTGGGCCGGCAACAGCTCGCCGGCCTGGCTCGAGACGGCACGCAGGCGCTCGAGCTCTCGATGGATGGGCTCCGAAAACGCGGAGCCCGCGTGCGACACGCCACCACCGACGACGACGTGATCGACGTCGTAGGTCATGACCAGGAGGTGGACCGCCCAGGCCAGCCGGCGACCGACGTCGTCGACGAGCTCGCGGGCGGTGTGATCGCCGCCTGCCGCGGCGGCGTAGACGTCCTTCGCGGTACCGGCCTCCATGCCGGCCGTCGTGGCGCGCCGGGCGATGGAGGGACCGGAGGCGAAGGCCTCGAGGCAGCCCGTCTGGCCGCAGGCGCAGATGGGACCGACCGGGTCGACGATGGCGTGGCCGATCTCGCCGGCGAGGCCGCGGGTGCCACGGTGGAGCCGGCCGTCGAGCACGACCCCGGCCGCGATCCCGGTGCCGACCGCGAGGTAGGCGAGATCGCTGCCATCGAGGCCGTCGACGGCACGACGCCGGTGCAGGCCAAGCGCGGCGGCTCGCGCGTCGTTCTCGATGACGACGGGGCGTCCCAGCTCCGCTTCCAGGGCGCCGCGAAGGTCGAAGTCGGTCCAGCCCAGGTTCACGGCAAGGGTCACGTGGCCGGCCACGGGATCCACGCGACCGGGGACGCCGACGCCGATCGCGTCGAGATCGTCGCGTTGCAGGGCGGCGGCCGCAAGGGCCTCATCGAGAGCGGCGGCGATGGCGGATGCGGCACCGGCCTGGTCGCCGACGGATGCGGCGTGGGTGGCGCGGCCGCGGACGTGGCCGTCGGCGTCCACGATGAGGACCGCGATCTTCGTGCCGCCGATGTCGATGCCGGCGACGATGCCGGTCATCGATGCACCGTCAGGCCGAGCTCGCGGGTGAGCAGCAGCGCGCACGCGCCGAGCAGCGTCACGTCCTCGCCGGTGCCGCCGTCGATGATCCGGGTGTCACGCGCCAGGGGGCCCAGGCTGCGCCGGCCCGCCTCGTCCCGGATCGCGCTGAACCACGGATCACCGAGCGCCGTCGCGCTGCCGACGATCGTGATGTGGCGGACGTCGAGGGCGCCGGTCAGCCCGGCGATGGCCGCACCGATCGCCCGGCCGGCGGCGAGGACCACGGGGAGGACGCGGTCGTCGCCGGCGGTGGTGCGATCGACGAGTTCGCCGAATGAGGCGGTGCCGGCGGCGCGCACGACGGCCGGGACGCTGGCCACGGTCTCGAGGCAACCGAAGCGGCCGCAATGGCATTCGATGCCGTCCGGGTCCACGACGACGTGCCCGATCTCGCCGGCCCCGTCGCCGTCGCCACCGAACAATTGGTCGCGCAGGATGATGCCGGCACCGACACCGCGACCGACCTTGATGACGACGAGGTTCTGCGGCCGCTCATCGCCGCCGAAGAGGTAGGTCGCGAGGGCCGCGGCGCGCGAGTCGTTGGCGACGACGGCCGGGAGGCCGTGGCGCTCCTCGAGGATGCGCGCGAGTGGTAGGTCCTGCCAGTCGAGGTTGACCGCCCAGCGGATCGTGCCGTCTGCGTCGACCACGCCCGGCGTGCCGACCCCGATGCCGAGGAGGGGGCTCGTGGCCTCACGCCGGACGTCGTCGATGAGCTCATGGACGAGCTGGACGGCCTGGTGGCCGTCACGGCCCTCGAGCTCGCCGGTGCGTTTCGTGGTGAGCTCGCCGCGCAGGTTCGCGAGCGCGGCGGTGAAGGTGCGCTCGCCTAGATCGAGCGTGATGACGGTTCGGGCGTCGTCCTTGAGCGCGACGAGGGTGGGTTGCTTGCCGCCGGTGCTCGGTCCGCGGCCCACGTCCTGGGCGAGGCCGTCCCGTTCCAGGTCCGCGACGAGCTCGCCGACGCTCGTTCTTGTGAGTCCTGTCAGTCGGGCAACGTCGGCGCGGCTGATCGGTCCCAGGTCATAGAGGGCGCGGAGGACGAGCGCCGCGTTGTGGGCGCGGGTCTGAGCATGGGTCGCCTTGGACAGGTATTCGGTGCGCGCCACGGGTGGGATACCGGCCCCTCGCCACTTCGTCCAGAGAGTTGACGAAGCGGATAGTGGCGTGCTCTTACTACTTTGTCAATCCCCCGGACAAAGCGCCACGACCGCGCGCGAAGACTGGCTGCCGTGCGGGCGTCGCCTTCGAAATCAGAAGGGTTTGAGCACCATGTCCGCGATGATCGCCGCGAACAGCGTCACGTTGACGGCGACGGCGATCGACGCACTGGTGCGGATCGAGACCATGGCCGCTGCGACTTCTTCGACAGGCCGCTGACCGGCCACGGCCTCCATCGCTTCCTGCCCGAGCCGCGGCAGCCGCTGCACCCAGGGAGATCCGTTGATGACGAACAGGGCGACCATCAGCACATAGGCGGCGATCAGCCAGCCGGCGAAGAAATCGATCCCGCCAGTCAGCGCGGTCAGCACACCGAACACGATCCCGCTCATCAGGAAGATTGCCCCGACCACCGGCCGGCCGCCCACGAGGCGGCGCACCCCCGCAAGCCCGGCCACGTCACCGCGCGAGATCGCCCGGGCATACAACAGCGCCTCGCCAACGAGGAACGTGACCGCGGCGAACATCGACAGGATGTGCAGGACCTTGAAGATCAGCATCCCTTGCCTCGCCGGTGCGTGCATCACTCAGCATCCCACCGGGTCGCCGTCCGGTCCATACCCAAGAGCCCCGTGCGCAAGGTGAACGTGGTTCGGGGCCTACGCCGAACGCCGGGCCAGGATCCGCTCGAACGTCCGGGCGTTGTGGACGGCGCAGGCTCGGTGGTCGTTGTTGAAGTACACGTACCCGCGACCGCCGCCGGGTAGCGTGGCCAGCCGGTCGACCCAGCTCGCGAGGGCATGCCCGCCGTAGCACGGCCGTGGAGTGGCAGTCCCCTGGTGGAGCCGCAGGTAGGTCCAGTCGGTCGACGTCCACAGCGGGGTGATCGGCCCGCGGCGGTCGGCCACGACGAACGCGGCGCCGTGCTCTCGCAGCAGGTCGCATAGTTCCGGCACGAACCAGCTCTTGTG
>JARDZW010000049.1 GCA_029240655.1 Chloroflexota bacterium | reverse complement strand
CAGCTCGTCGGCGTCGCGCACCAGGTAGTTGTGCTTCGTCATCGGCAAGGTGATGCCGTTGATGTCGATCTCCTGGAAGGCGTCCTTGCCGATGAGCGCGGATGGCACGTTGCCCGTGATCGCGACCATCGGCACCGAATCGAGCATCGCGGTCCCGATTCCCGTGACGAGGTTCGTCGCACCGGGGCCGGATGTGCCCATGCAGACCCCGACGGTCCCGGTCACGCGCGCGTACCCGTCGGCCGCGTGGGCGCCGCCCTGCTCGTGGCGAACGAGGATGTGGCGAAGCTCCGGGTAGTCGCCCAGCACGTCATACAGGGGCAGGATCACGCCACCCGGGTAGCTGAAGAAGATGTCGACGCCCTGGCGAAGGAGGGCCTCGCACAGGACATCCGCCCCGATGCGCGTCCGCTTGAGGTCGCGTGCCTCATGGAGCATGCCCTTCCGGGCGTGCTCGATCGGTGACGGACATACAAAAGACCCTCGCCTCCCGGCGAGGGTCCCTTCGGGTGATGCGTGGTTCGTGGCGCCTTAGCGTCCGTTCCTCCGCGTCCCTCCGTTCTCCCGCCGGGAGCCGGTAATGAGGCCAAGAAGGCCATCAAGCCCCAGAAGCGAGCGAAGAAGCGCGAGGATCGATACGTCGGAGAGCGGGTTCGGCTCGACGGGCACATGCACGCGGCGACCGTCCGTCGTCATCACGACGGCGACCATCCGACGATCCTGCCGATCGAACTGGCCCAAGCTGGCCTCCAAACGCTGCATCCCGCTCAGCGGTGCCGTGCGGTCCGCGCAGTCTAGCAGGGATCGATGGTGCGTCAACGCCCACCTGATGGTCCTGCAACGTGAAAGGCCGCCGGCGATGCCGGCGGCCTGATCTGTCTGATGCGCGATTAGAACGCGCGAATGAGTTCCCAGCGGTGACCGGACTCGATAGTCATCACCAATCCCACCGCATTCCTGCGCCCACCGTGAGGGCCAGTGACGCGAGGACCGTGAGTGCCCACGAGAGGCGGGCCAGAGTGCTTTTCACGATCGATCCCCTTCAAGCGAAGAGTGGATCACGCCGGATCGGCGGCCGGGCGGTCTCTTGCGAGATCCCTGGCTTTGCGTCCCCGCCTCGCGACGGGTTTGCCCTGAGCGATCGTGGTGTGCAGGACGAAAGTCCGTTGTGTTCGCACTGTGGCTCATCCATCCGCGAGCGCCGATACCCCAGTAGTACCAGTACCCCGCGGCCGTTAGGGGGAGTTGTCGGCCTGCACCGGGGGCGCCGGGCGGGCCCACCGGGACGCGCCAGCCCGTTCAGGCGCCGACGGGCGGCGCTGTGGCGACCCTCGACGGTCGATCCCAGGCGCGCATGGCCGTGACGATGACGACGCCGACACCGACACCGATCAGCACGTCACCGATGCTGAAGACGTTGGCGAACGGGACCCACGTCGGTAGCGCGAAGATGTCGGTCAATGGCGCCAGCACAGGGTCGGGGACGATGGTGCTGTTGGAATAGGCCGTCGGATGGGCCGCACCCAATGCGGTCAGGGCCGCGGGGTCCGCCGGCATGTAGCCACCGTTCGCCACGATCGCGACGAGATTGCTGACCGCGCCGAGAGCCACGATCGGCATCCCCGTGATCGCGCGGTTGGCGAGGACGGCGGCGATGACCGCCGCGGTCGAAGTGACGTACACCGGCGGCCCAAGGCTGCCGATCCGTGCACTGACGGGTTCCGAGAACAGGACGACCTGGGTGAGCAGCCCGGCGACGATGACCCACGACCAGCGCAGCTGGAGCGCGGCCAGGCCGGATAGGCGCCCGCCGGCGATGAAACCGACGACGATTCCGATCAGGACCGCATAGAGGATGAACAACGCGACGCTCCCGATCCCTCAGCTGGCCAGGTGATCGATGGTGAGGGCCGACGACGCAGCTCGGATCCCCGTTGGGGGTCGGCGCGACTCCCGAAGCGGGCGTTGGGCCATGAGCATCTCGGTCATGGCATCGGCTTCCTGGGGCCTGGAGAAGAGGTACCCCTGGCCGTACTCGCAGCCGAGCTCGTGGAGCCGCCGATACTGCCCCGGCTCCTCGATGCCTTCCGCGATGATGCTCAGTCCGAGTGTCCGGCCGAGCGCCACGATCGCGCCGGCGAACGCCCACTCCTCTTCGCTCTCCGCGGGCCCGATGAACTCGCGAGCGATCTTGAGGATGTCGACCCGGAAGCGGCGCAGATAGCCGAGCGACGAGTACCCGGTCCCGAAGTCGTCGATCGCGATCCGGACACCAAGGTCGCGGATCGCCTCGAGGCGCGAGATCGTCGTGGTGGTGTCGTGGAACATGACGGTCTCGGTCATCTCCAGGACCAGCTGCCACGGGGTCAGCCCGCTCTCGTCGAGGATGGACTTGAGATCGCTGACGAAGGAGGGTTCCTGGAGCTGCTGGGCTGACAGATTCACCGAGATCGTCAGCGGCGGGTCAGCCGGCCCGAGCCTGGACCATGCCGCCGCCTGCCGGCAGGCCTCGGACAGGACCCAACGCCCGAGCGGCAGGATCATCCCGTTTTCCTCGGCGAGGTGGACGAACTCGCCGGGTCCGATGAGGCCACGGACCGGATGGCGCCAGCGGATGAGGGCCTCCATGCCGGTCACTTCTGCGTTGGACAGCGTGACGATCGGCTGGTAGTAGACCGCAAGCTCCCCCTGGCCGAGGCTCCTGGAGAGCTCGGCGCTGAGTGCGTGCCGTTCGACGATCGCGGCGTGCATCGTGGGCTCGAAGACGGACACGCGATTCTTGCCGGATGCCTTGGCCGTATACATCGCGACGTCGGCGTTGCGCAGGAGCTCGTCGGCCCGCTCCGTCCCAAGTCGCGCGGCGGCGATGCCGATGCTCGCCCCGATGGTCGTGTCGTGCCCGTCGATGGAGAACGCCACGCGCATCGCCTCGATGATCCGGTGGGCGACCGCCTCCGACTCGGACAGGCCTGGGTCGTCCTCGAGGAGGACCGCGAACTCGTCGCCGCCCAGGCGCGCGGCGACGTCCTCCGTGCGCAGGACGGTTCGAAGACGCGCCGCCACGTCGAACAGCAGTCGGTCGCCCGCGGCGTGCCCGAGCGTGTCGTTGACGACCTTGAAGTCGTCGAGGTCCAGGAACAGCACGACCGGCATCTTGTCGGTGGGACGACCGATCCGGTCCACGACCTTCTCGAGGAACAGGGTCCGGTTCGGGAGGCCGGTCAACGGATCGTGGTAGGCCTGATGACGGAGCTGCTCCTTGAGCCGCGACAGCTCGGCCAGCGACTGCTCGAGATGGCCATTCTCCAGGGCGACCGCGGCCTGGTTGGCCAGGGTCTCGAGCAACCGGAGGTCGTCCTCGCTGAACATCGTGCCCTCAGTCAGGCGGTTGCTGATGATCAGCGAGCCGATCATCTCCGACTCGCCCCGCAGCGCGCTCACCATGTGCTGCGAGACGCGCCCATCAGCGTCGCGGGTCTCCTCGAAGAACGGCGCCGTCGAGTCGGCGAGCCGCTGGTGGATCGGGTCCTCCACGTAGTCCCGGTCCGGGACCATCACATCGGCCTCGCGCTCGTGCCAGGACCGCGTCCGGAGCCCCGCCTCGCCGACGGTTCGCGGGTACAGGACGACCTCTGCGAGCTCGGCACGGAACATCGTACGGGCGTGGCTCAGCAACGACACCAGGGTGGAATCGATCTCGGGCGAGTGCTGCAGGATCCGCGACGACTGGTAGAGGAGCTCCAGGCGCTCGTGCTTCTCGCGCTCGGAGACGTAGGCCTGATACGCGAGGAAGACCATCGCGACCGGCAGGATCAACAACCAGAGCATGGCCGGGCTCAACCACAACGCGGCGACGGCAAGGAGCGCAAGGCTCGTGTTCGCCAATGCCACCATCAAGCCGAACTGGATCATCTCGGGGAGCTTCCGGAACTGCGGGGCGCCGCCCGAGAGCGTGATGACCGTCGCGATCGTGACGGAGCTGATGATCGTCGACGCGGACGTGGCGGCGAACGCCGCGAGCCACTCGCGCAATCCGGGCATCCCGTCACGGACGACGAGCGCCGAAACGATGCTGTAGGAGACGACCGCGATCAATCCGAAGTTCGCGAGGTTGAATGCCACCTTGATGGGGCGTTGTCCGGAGGCGAACAGCATCGCGGCGGCCGAGCCCGTCAGCACGGCCAGGATGTAGTCGGGCGGCGAGAGGAAGAACAGGCCGACGACCGCGGGAAACTCGCTCAGTGAGAACGAGTGGGTCTCGCGCCGGAAGTGGACCTCGACGACCTTCAGCTCGGCCACGGCGAAGGCGATCGCGAGGAGCGGCCACGGGATCTGGATCGGGACCTGAGGCGCGGGGAGGCCGTGGAGCCGCGCGACGTAGATCGCCATCGCGACGAGGATGAGCGTCACGGTCAGGCCCCAGACGCGCACGACAGCTGGGATCGGGCTTCCGTCCGACTGTAGCCGTCGCGTGGCCGGTCGGTGGCGCAGGCGCTGCGCGAGTCGCGTCCGCAGGTACGTCGACCGACCCCGGTCCGTCAGTCCACGGATCCGAGTCGACAAAAGATGCCGCCCCCTCTTGGTGTGGTTGCGGGAGGGATGGTGATGACTAGGACAGTTGTACCCCCTCGGCGGCCCTTGCGCAGCACACCAGGGGTACCGCCCAGCCATAGGACTATCGGCGCCTCCCGAGTGGATTCGCGGACGCGCGAGCCGTCCGCTGGTAGTCTGCAGCCGTCCCATCCCAACCTCGTGGAGCTCTCTCGCAGCATGGCCGCCACCTCACCTCGACCGCGCACGATCATCGACAAGATCTGGACCGACCACGTGGTCAGCCAGGACCCGGGTGCTCCGGCCGTGCTCGCGGTGGACCTCCACCTCGTGCACGAGGTCACCTCGCCGCAGGCCTTCACGGGGCTCCGCGAGCGCGGACTCACGGTTCGTCGGCCGTCGCAGACCGTCGCGACCGCCGACCACTCCATCCCGACGACGCCGCGCAACCTTCCCATGCTCGACATGGCGGCCGCCGCCCAGATCTCCAGGCTCGAGGACAACTGCCAGGAGTTCGGGGTGCCGCTGCACGGCATCGGCTCGCCGTCCCAGGGGATCGTCCACGTGATCGGCCCGCAGATGGGGCTGACCCAGCCCGGGATGACCATCGTCTGCGGCGACTCGCATACGAGCACGCACGGGGCGTTCGGGGCGCTCGCGTTCGGGATCGGGACGAGCGAGGTCGAGATGGTGCTCGCCACGCAGACCCTTCTCCAGCGCGACCCGAAGACGTACGAGGTCCGGATCGACGGCCGGCTGGCGCCCGGCGTCAGCAGCAAGGACATCATCCTGGCGCTGATCGCCCGGATCGGCGTCGGCGGCGGGACCGGCCACGTGTTCGAGTACCGCGGCGAGGCCATCCGCGCGCTGACCATGGAACAGCGGATGACCATCTGCAACATGAGCATCGAGGGCGGCGCGCGAGCCGGACTCATCGCCCCGGACGACACGACCTACGAGTACGTGCACGGCCGCGAGTACGCGCCGCACGGTGCAGCGTGGGACGCCGCGGTCGAGCGCTGGCGGCGGCTGCCGACCGACGACGGGGCGACCTATGACAAGTCCATCACGATCGACGCGAACGCCCTCGAGCCGATGGTCACCTACGGGACCAACCCCGGCATGGGCATCCCGATCACGTCCCGAGTCCCCGCGCCCCAGGACGAGGCCGATCCGGCCGCGAAGCGAGCGCTGGAGCGCGCCCTCGAATACATGGACCTGCAGCCGGGACAGGCGATCATCGGCCAGCGGGTGGACGTGGTCTTCGTCGGCTCGTGCACGAACGGCCGGATCAGCGACCTGCGCCTCGCCGCTGCCGCGCTCAAGGACCGACACGTGGCAGACGGCGTCCGCCTCATGGTCACGCCGGGAAGTGACGAAGTGAAGCGCGAAGCCGAGGCCGAAGGGCTCGATGAGATCTTCAAGGCCGCCGGGGCGGACTGGCGTGAGTCCGGCTGTTCGATGTGCATCGCCATGAACGGCGACCAGCTGGCGCCCGGCCAGTACGCGGTCAGCACGAGCAACCGCAACTTCGAGGGTCGCCAGGGCAAGGGCGGCAGGACGTTCCTGGCCTCTCCCCTGACCGCGGCGGCCTCCGCGATCGCGGGTGTCGTCACCGATCCGCGCACGCTGCCCGGGATCGAGACGCTGGCCGCGGTCGGTGGTCGCTGACCCGTGGCCGAACCGTTCCGGATGTTCACCAGCAAGGTCGTCCCGCTCAACGCCGAGAACGTCGACACCGACCAGATCGTCCCCGCGCGCTACCTGAAGGTCACCGACAAGGCCGGCCTCGCCGAGGCGCTGTTCCGGGACTGGCGGTTCGAGGAGGACGGTTCGCTCAAGGACCCGCCCTTCGTGCTCGACGAACCCGGCATGGCGGGCCGCCAGATCCTGCTCGTCGGCGACAACTTCGGCGCGGGTTCATCGCGCGAGCACGCGCCGTGGGCGCTGACCGCGTGGGGCATCCGCGCGATCCTCTCGACCGGCTTCGCCGACATCTTTCGCAGCAACAGCCTCAAGAATGGCGTGCTGCCGATCGTGGTCAGCCCGGAAACCCACGGCCGCCTGTGGGACCTCGTCGAGCACGACCCCGACGCACAGCTGACGATCGACCTCGCGGAGGAGGGCGTGATGCTGCCGGACGGCTCCACGATCGACTTCACGATCGACCCGTTCGCGAAGCGGATGCTCCTGGCCGGCACGGACGAGCTCGGATACCTGCTCTCGAAGGACGAGGACATCGCGGCCTGGGAGGCCGCGCATCCACCCCGCATCGATACGCTCGCGGGAACACGTTAGGCAGTCGCTGTCTGGCGGAAGACCGCAGGCCGGGAACTCGATGCCGCCGTCGGTCGTCTCCGCGGCATGAATGACCTTCGCCGCTCCCGGCGCCTCGGCGTCGGCCTCCTGTCCCTGTCCTTGCTGGTGGTCGCATGCTCGACGGCCGCGGGACCCTCGGCTTCGGTGCCGCCCGTCGGCTCCCCTCCGGACGCCCCGGTCACGGCGCCGCCCAGCGACCCCGCGGACCCCAGCCTGGACCCCGGCGGCGACGGCGCCAAGGTCGTGGTCCCCAAGCCCGGCCAGCTCGATGTCCACGACGTCTCCGCGGACAGTCTCACGGCTCGCGTGGACGGTTCGACGATCGTGGTGACCGCGAGCTGGTTCAGCGGCGTCGAGCCCTGCAACATCCTCGACACGATCATCGTCGCCAAGGGCGAGGCTTCGTACGCCATCACCCTGCGCGAGGGCCGCGGTCCGGAGGACGTGGCGTGCATCGCCATCGCCGAGCTTCACAAGACCGAGATCGCCATCCCGGACGTCGCCCCCGGCACGTATCAGATCACCGATGGGACCGGCGGCGCCGCCCCGATCGAGGTCACGGTCGGCTAGCCTCGCCACCCACCTCGCATCACGTACGCCCCGGACGATCGCGTCCGGGGCGTTTCGCACGTCCCGGCGAGGCCGCGCGGCGCGGCGCGTCCCGGCCCGACCTGTGCGACCATCCCGCCAGTGAACCCACTCGACCTCGTCGCCATCGTCCTGGTGGTGCTCGCCGTCCTGCTCGGGTACCGATCGGGGGCGCTTCCCCAGGTGGGTGGCCTACTCGGCGCCATCGGTGGCGGCGCGATCGTCGTCCTGGCGCTGCCCCTCATGGTCGAGCCGCTCGACAACATCCCGGCCGATCTACGGCCGTATGCCGTGCTGACCATTCTTCTCCTCGCGGTCGGGATCGGTGAATCGGTCGGATCCACGCTCGGGCGCATGATCGCCAGGGCCCTGGGGACCGGCGTCCTGAGCGCAGCGGACCGCGTCGCGGGCGGGTTCACCGGGGCCGCCCAGGCCCTGCTGATCGTCTGGCTCGCGGGGGGCCTCCTCGCGATCGGGCCGATCCCGCGCCTGACCGAGGCCGCCCAGACCTCCACCGCCATCCGGACACTGAACGCCGCCCTGCCGCCACCGGCGGAGATCGCGACGGAGCTTGGCTCGCTCCTGGACGAGTCGGGCCTGCCCGAAGTCTTCGTCGGTCTGGAGCCACTGCCCCAGCCGCCCGTCGACCCACCCACCGACGCCACCGCCCGGAAGATCGCCGAGCTCGCCGAAGCGAGCACGGTCCGGATCTCGGCCGCGACGTGCGGATTCGAATCCTCGGGGAGCGGGGTCGTCGTCGCCGACGGCTACGTCGTGACCAACGCGCATGTCGTCGCCGGCGCGCGCCCCCGGGGCATCCGGGTCACCGGCATCGCCGGGAAGGTGGACGCCATCGTGGTCCTGTTCGATCCCGCGTTGGACGTCGCGGTCCTGTACGCACCGGACCTGCAGGCGGCGCCGCTACGGTTTGCGGCGACCGACCCCGCGCGCCGTGCCGTCGGCGCGGCCCTGGGGTATCCGGGCGGTGGCAGCCTCACGATCGTGCCCGCCGCCGTGACCGGCGCCTATGCCGCGACCGGCCGCGACATCTACGACCAGGCGACCGTGACCCGCCGAGTCCTCGAGCTCCGAGCGCAGATCGACCGTGGCGACAGCGGCGGCCCGTTCGTGCTCCAGGACGGGACGGTCGGCGGCCTGATCTTCGCGGAGGCGCGCACGGACCCCGATGTCGGGTACGCGCTCAGCCCGACCGCGGTCGCTGTCCGGGTGGCGCCGGCGCTCGGTCGGACCGGGCCGGTCGAAACCGGGCCCTGCCTGCGCTAGGAGCGCCGACGACTCAGCTCGACCCCGTGGGACCGCCGCCGTGCGTGGGCTCCTCGAGCCGCGAGATCCGGGTGGCGACGGTCTTGAGGACCGCGCCCTGGATGGTCGGGAACTGTGTCAGCAGCTGATGGAACTCTCGGTGACCGACGACCATCAGCCGGCATGCCGTAAGGCAGGTTGCCGTGGCCGTCCGTCCCGTATGGCCGAGCAGGGCCAACTCTCCGAAGAAGTCACCCGGGCCCAGGTCGCGCAGGAGCTGCCCATCGCGCTCGATCCGCACGGTGCCCTCGAGGATCAGGAAGAACTCATCGCCTGAGGAGCCTTGACGGGCGGCGACGCGACCGGCGGGCAGGTCCACCTCGTCGGCGAGGCGGCCGACCTCTTCCAGGGCACGGCGATCGAGTCCGGCAAGGAGCGGGACCTTCGACAGCAGCTCGAGCTTGTCGTCCATCGTTTCGATCTCGCCTCCACGTGTCGCATCCCGCGGCCGGCCCGATGGCGTGTCGCGTCGCGGCAGCATACGCGTCGCGCGTCCGCCCGGGAAGGCGGCCCGACCCGAGGCGAGGGAGCGCCGGCAAACTATCCTCCGGTGATGGCAGCACCTGCGGCGGGACCGAAGGCGGCCGTCACCGCGCTCCGGACGACCCTCGAGGACCCCCAGCTTCGGCGGCTGACTGTCGCGTGGTTCGCGATCTGCGCGGGCAAATGGGCATTCCTCGTTACGACGCTGCTCGCCGCGTACGAGGCCGGGGGCACGGTCGCCGTGGGCATCCTCGGGCTCGCTCGCTTCCTGGTGCCCACGTTGATCGCGCCGTTCGCCGGCCTGCCGACGGTGCGCTGGCGACCGGAAGTCGTGCTGCGGGCGGTGAACGCGATCCGGACCTTGGCCATCGGCCTGGCGATCGTGGTCGTCGGGCTGGATCTGCCGATCGCGCTCCTGTTCGCCGTCGTCGCCCTCGAAGCGGGCGTCGGCGCGTTCACCCGTCCATTGCACATGGCCCTGCTGCCCGCCGTCGCGACGTCGCCGGCCCAACTCGTCGCGGCCAACGTGACGTCCAGTGCCGCCGAGGGCCTCGGCACCTTCCTCGGCCCGGCGCTGGCCGGGATGCTGCTCGTCGCGACCGGGCCACTGGGCGCGACCGTCGCGATCCTCCCGATCTATGCGGCGAGCGTGTTGGCGATCGCGCGCCTGGATGTCCCGGCCGTCGGGCGGTCGGACACTTCGGCGCGCGCCGTCCTCCACCAGCTCTCGGCCGGGATCGGGGCGTTGGTCGAGTTGCCGGGCCCACGGGTCATCGTCTTCGCACTCGGCCTGCAGACCTTCGTTCGCGGGTTGCTCACCGTCCTCGTGGTCGTTGCCGCGATCGAGTTGCTCGGACTCGGCGATCCGGGCGTCGGAGCCCTCAACGCCGCCCTGGGGCTCGGAGGTCTCAGCGGCGCGTTCGCGGCCATCACCCTCGCCGGACGGGACCGTCTCTCCCCGGCGTTCGGGCTGGCCCTCGCCGGCTGGGGTGCGCCGATCGCCGTGATCGGCGTTGTGGTGCATCCGGCGGTCGCGCTCATCGCCATGGCCGCGGTGGGCGTGAGCAACGCCTTCATCGATGTTTCCGGCTTCACCCTCATCCAGCGGATGACCCCGAATTCCAGGCGCATCGCGGTGCTGGGGCTCATCGACAGCGTGGCCAACGGTGGCGTGGCGCTCGGTGGCGTCATCGCTCCGATCCTCATCGAGTCGATGGGGATCCGCGGCGCGCTCGTGGCAAGCGGGCTGATCCTGCCCCTCGCCGCTGTCCTGCTCACCCCGGCCCTGCGCCGGATGGACGAAGGCGGCATCGGCGGGGCCAGGCGAGTGGAACTCATCCGCGGCGAGCCGCTGTTCGCGCCACTGTCGCTGGCGACCGTCGAGCACCTCGCTGGGGCACTCACCCCCGTCGCGTTCGCCGACGGCGAATGGCTCATGCGCGAAGGCGAGCCGGGCGTGGACTACGTCCTCATCGACACGGGCGTCGTCGAGGTCTCGCAGGAGGGGAAGGTCGTCCGGACCATCCGACCCGGTGGCGGCGTCGGGGAGATCGCGCTCATGCGCCACGTACCGCGGACCGCTTCCGTCCGCGCGGTCGGGCCGGTGACGGCGTTCAGCCTCGACCAGGCCGACTTCCTGGAGGCCGTGACCGGACACGCCGTGAGTCGGGCCGTCGCCACGTCCAGGATCGAGGAACGACTGGCGGCGGACACCCAGCGGCCCGTCCTACACTGACGAAACCACTTCGCGCCGCAAGGGGCCACCGACCTCCCTGGCCTCTCGACCTCCCAGGATCCCGACCCGGAGACGCGTCCAGATGTCCGACTCCAATGCCCAGCACCCCTACGACCGGCCGAGCGACCCGGCCAAGCGGCACTCCACGGCTCTGACCGACGGGCCGGATCGTGCGGCTGCGCGCGCGATGCTCAAGGCGGTCGGCTTCACGGACGAGGACCTGGCCAAACCGCTCGTCGGCGTGGGCACGACCTGGATCGAGACCATGCCGTGCAACTACAACCAGCGCCGACTCGCGGAACACGTCAAGGACGGCATTCGTGCGGCCGGCGGCACGCCCATGGAGTTCAACACCGTGTCGGTCAGCGACGGCGTGTCGATGGGCACCGAGGGGATGAAGGCCTCGCTGGTCAGCCGCGAGGTCGTCGCCGACTCGATCGAGCTCGTCGTGCGCGGCCACCTGCTCGACGGCGTCGTCTGCCTGGTCGGCTGCGACAAGACGATCCCGGGCGCGGCGATGGCTCTGGGTCGGATCGACCGGCCGGGCGTGATCCTCTACAACGGGACGATCTATCCGGGCACCTACAAGGGGGCGCGCAACGCGACGGTGGTCACGGTCTTCGAAGCCATCGGCGCCTACCGCGCAGGCAAGATCACGCTCGACGAGCTGTACGAGGTGGAGCAGGTCGCGTGCCCGGGACCTGGCGCCTGCGGCGGCCAGTACACCGCTAACACGATGGCGACGGTCATGGAGTTCATGGGCCTCTCACCCGCGGGACTCAACGGCATCCCGGCCGAGGATCCGGCCAAGGACGAAGCTGCGCGCAGGACCGGCGAGCTGGTGATGGACCTCGTCCGCCGCGACGTCCGCCCTTCGACGTTCGTCACACGCGCATCGCTCGAGAACGGCATCGCCTCCGTGGCCGCGACCGGTGGCTCCACCAACGGCGTGCTGCATCTCCTGGCGATCGCCCACGAGTTCGGGGTGCCGCTCGACATCGACGAATTCGGCGCGATCGCAGATCGAACGCCGGTCATCGCCGATATGCACCCGGGCGGTCGCTACCAGGCGGCCGATCTGTACGACGCGGGCGGGATCGCGCTGGTCATGCGTGAGTTGCTCAAGCGCGATGGGCTGCTCCACGGAGACGCGCCCACCATCGACGGTCGCACGATCGCCGAGATCGCGGGAGCGGCGACCGAGACCGAGGGTCAGAAGGTCATCCTCCCGATCGAAGCGCCGTTGAAGGACACGGGCGGCCTCGCGATCCTGCACGGTTCGCTGGCCCCCGACGGCTGCGTCGTCAAGCTGGCCGGCCACGAACGGCGCCTGCACCGCGGCCCGGCCCGCGTGTTCGATTCGGAGACGGCATGCTTCGAGGCCGTCAAGGAACGCCGCATCCTGGCCGGCGACGTCGTCGTCATCCGCTGGGAGGGTCCGGTTGGCGGGCCCGGCATGCAGGAGATGCTGAGCGTCACCGGCGCGCTGGTCGGCGAAGGCCTGGGCGACAGCGTCGCGCTCGTCACCGACGGCCGGTTTTCCGGCGGGACCCACGGGCTGATGATCGGGCACATCGCGCCGGAGGCTGCGCTGGGCGGCCCGATCGCCGTCGTCGAGGAGGGCGACGAGATCGTCATCGACGTGGACCGCAAGGCGCTCGACCTGGACGTCCCCGCGGACGAGATCGCGCGCCGGCTCGCTGCCTGGACCCCACGCCCGCCCAACTACCCGACGGGCGTCCTGGGCAAGTACGCGGCGCTTGTCGGTTCGGCGTCCGGGGGAGCGGTCACGACCGGGCCCCGGATGACCGCGAACCTGTCCACGAGCGGGCCCGGCCGTTGAGCCGCAGCGGGGCGGGGCCGACCGCGGCGGACCGATGACCGCCCAGTGACGGCCCGACATATCCCGATCGGGATCAAGACGTCGCCGCAGGCCGTCGACTGGTCGACGCTCGACGCGGCATGGGCACGTATCGGCGAGCACGAGGTCTTCGAGTCGGTCTGGATGAACGACCACCTCACGGATGTGTCGCAGGAACACCACGGACCGAGCCTCGAATCGTTGACTGCGATGGCGGCCCTCATCCACCGGGTGCCCGGCAGATGGGTGGGTCATGCCGTGCTGTCCGCGACGTTCCGCCATCCGGTGGTCCTCGCGAAGGCGGCGACGGTGATGGACCATGCCACCGGTGGGCGGTTCATCGTGGGCCTCGGCGCCGGCTGGCACGAGGGCGAGCACCTCCCCTTCGGCATCCCGATGCCGCCGATGCCCGAGCGCTTCGACCGGTTCGAATCGACCGTGCACGTGCTTCGCGCGCTCTGGTCGGACGCGGCGACCTCACCGCCCGGCGTCACGCGCCCCGACCCGTTCTACCCGCTCATCGACGCGACGAACGAGCCGCCACCCCTGACGCCCGGCGGACCGCCACTCTGGCTCGGCGGGCAGAAGCGGCGCGGCATCGCGCTGGCGGCCGCGGTCGCCGACGGCTGGGCGCTCCCGGCGGTCGTCGCCCTCGGGAGCCCCACCGACCTCGACTATTTCAGCGAGAAACGCGACGCCATCCTCGCGGCACTCGAGGCGGTCGGGAGGGATCCATCGACGTTCGAGCTCAGCGCACAGGTCCCGACCGGGACGACTGCCGAGGATCGCCGCTGGGCGCTCGGCCAGGCGCGCGAGGCGGTCGAGCGCGGGGCGAACCACGTCGTCCTGGGGATGCCGGCGCGACTCGGTGCGGCCGGGGTCGACGCCGTCGCGCGCGAGGTTGCCGAACCGCTCCGGGAAATGGTGGTGTGACCGGGCCGGCAGGCCTGGCCATCCGAACGGTCACCGCCGAGGCGGACCTTGGACGATTCGTCGTGATCATCAACGCCACGAACCCCGAGTCTCCGACGTCGCTCGACGAGATCCGCTGGAGCGACGCGACCTATCCGGGCACCGCGCGCTTTCTCGCCGAAGTCGACGGACGACCCGTGGGTGCCGCCAGCGTGGGTCGGATCTACATGTTCGCTCCCGAACACCCCGCGCTGTGGGCGATGATCGGCGTGCTGCCCGCGGCGCGCCGGACGGGCATCGGCGAGCATCTACTGGGCGAGGTCTCGGGGGTGGCGGGGTCCCGTGGCAAGACCCAGCTCTACCTCCGCTCTGCCGCGGATCGCCCGGACGCCATCGAGTTCCTGGCCCGCCGCGGCTTCACGGAGCTGGAGCGGTCCAAGTCGGTCCGCCTCGAGCTGGCCGACCGACCCGTGCCGGCCATCACCCTACCGCCGGGCATCGAGTTGACGACCCTCGCCGCACGGCCCGACCTCGTCGAGGGCGTCCACGCCGTGGCCATCGAGACGTTCCCGGACGTCCCCGGTGGCGACGAGCCCATGGCCGTCGGCGACCTCGCGGAGTTCCGGGCACGTGACGTCGATCGGCCCTCCGTGCCCAACGACGCATTCTTCGTGGCGCTCGAGGGGGACAGCGGCCGTGTCGTCGGTTATGCGTGCCTCCTCATGCAGGCGGGGTCCACCACGGTCGCGTATCACGACATGACGGCGGTGCTCCGCGCCTATCGCGGGCGCGGCATCGCCCGCGAGCTCAAGCACGCGACGATCGCCTGGGCGATCGAGAACGGCCTCACCGCGCTGGAAACGGGCAACGACGAGGCCAACGCACCCATGCGAGCGGTCAATGCCCGCCTTGGGTATGAGCCCATGCCCGACGAGGTCCTGATGCGCGGTCCGCTGTTCGGCGGCATCATGACGCGGTGACTGAGACCCACCCGGAGACCGGGTCCTCCCTGCCCCCGGCGGAGCCTTCGGCAGAGGCCCAGACGCTTCCGCCGGACCCGGCCGCCTACGACTCGCCGCGAGCCGTCCGTGCCCGCCAGAAGGGACTGCAGGCCCCGTACATCGCGGGCGGGACCGACCCGGACCCCGCCGCCGGCCTGGCCGAAGAGCGCCACTACACCCGGCTCCTGCTCGGGATGGCGATCGCGATCGTCGCATCGGGGTTCGTCATCGGGACCGTGATCGCCCTGATCGGGCCGGCCGGGGGCCGATGACCGCCGTCGCGGTCCCGTGACACCGGCGGCCGCGATCCCGGCGACGACCTGGGCGATCGCACATGAGGCGCTGGTGGCGACACTGCGCGACCTCATCCGCATCCCCTCGATCAACCCGCCACCAGCCGAGGCACCCGACGGCGAGACCCGTGTCGCCCGGTATCTCGCCGAGCGACTGACGGCCCTGGGCCTCCGACCCGAAGTCGTCGAGCCCGTCCCGGGTCGCGGCTCGGTCCACGCCCGCCTGCGCGGCGACGGTACGGGTGGCGAGCCGTTCCTGCTGCTGTCGCACCTCGATGTCGTGCCGGCCAGCGCGGATCGCTGGAGCCACGACCCGTTCGCGGCGGACGTCGCCGACGGGTACGTCTACGGCCGCGGTGCGGTCGACATGAAGGGGATGATCGCGCTCGAGCTCGGAGTCATCGAGCGGCTGGTCGAGGAGGCTCGCGCGGCCGGCCTCGATCCTGCCACGGATCCCATCCCCGGCCTGCGGCGCGACGTCCTGTTCACCTGCACGGCGGATGAGGAGGCTGGGTCGATCGACGGGGCTCGATGGATCGCCGCGCACCGGCCCGATTGGCTCCAGGCGGCGGGCGCCGTCAACGAATGCGGCGGCGTATCCGTCACGGTCGGCGGCAGACGCCTGTACCCGATCCAGGTCGCGGAGAAGGGCTTCGCCCCGTACCGGATCCACATCACCGGCACGTGGGGCCACGGCTCCATGCCCCGCGCCGACAATGCCGCCGTACTGGCCGCTCGTGCGATCGAGCGCCTGGCCGCGCCAGGCGCGATCCGGATCACGCCGGTCATGACCCGATTCCTCGAAGCGGCCGCCGACGCGCTCCCGCGGGAGGCGGCCACGGTCCTGCGGCGCATCGCAGCGGGCGAGCTGGACGCCGCCTCGGCCGATGTGGCCATCGACGGTCTGTGCGACCCCATGTACGCCCGCGCCCTGCGAGCCTTGATCCGCGACACGATCAGCCCGGACATCGTGCATGCCGGGGTGAAGTACAACGTCATCCCGGGCGACGCGACGATCGAGGTGGACTGCCGCGTGCTGCCGGGCACCACCGAGCCCCAGATGCGCGCCGAGGTGGAGCGCCGCCTCGGGCCGGATCTGCTGCCCGCCTGTGAGATCGAGCTGCTGGTGTGGGGCGAGCCGGTCGAATCGCCGGCCCACGGCCCGCTCTGGGACATCCTCGTCGCGACCCTGCTCGATCACGACCCGGACGCCATCCCGCTCCCGGTGATGGTCCCTTTCGCCACCGACGCCAAGGCGACCGCCACGCTGGGAGTACCGACCTACGGCTTCTCCCCGCTGCGCCTCGATCCGGACGAGCGGTTCCTCGAGCGCTTCCACGGGGTGGACGAGCGCGTCTCGCTCGAGGCCCTCAGGTTCGGGCTACCCATCCTCTACGACGTGGTCCGCCGCTTCTGCGGGTAGGCGACGAAGGTGTCAGCGACCGACGGCGTCACGGGGGTCGTGGGCGATCCGGACGAGCTCGTCGCACGTCGTGCACGCGAATGTCACCCCGTTGGCCCACTCCCGCTCCGGGTCGTGCTCGGCCGGCGAGTGGTGACCTGGCCGTGGCTCGAGCGTCGCCCACTCCCCGTCGTTGTGCTTGTGCTGCATCCGGATCTGCAGGTCCAGCCTGCCGATGAGGTCCATCCGTGAGCCCTCCCTTCGGGTCCGAAGCCTACTCCCTAATCCTCCTGTGGCGTCCTGATCAGGCGACCACGCCGGCTGATCGCGTGGGTCGCCAGGGCAGCCACACCCATGGCCACGATCGCCCGCTCCGCCGTGGGCAGCGGACGGACCGCAGAGAGGAACTGCTCCGCCCGAGCCCGATCCACGACTCGCAGCACCGCCTGTCCGCGCGGCGTCAATCGCAGGATCTTCTGCCGGCGGTCCTCTTCCTCGACCTGGCGTTCCACGAGCCGGCGCTTGACGAGGCCATCGATGAGCCGGCTCGTCGCCGACGGTGACCGGTTGATCGATTCGGCGAGCTCGCCCACCGTCAGCGTGCTGCCATCGGCCAACACGTAGAGCGCTGCGAGTTGCGTGAACCCGAGACGCAGCTCTCCGAGCTGGCTGGCGAACCCGATCACAAGCTCCCGCCACAGCGCACGGCCCATCGCCACGCGCTCGCTGATCTGGCGAACGTTGCGGATCCGGCTGCCGGCAGCGAGGACCGGGGCCGAGAGGTCCTGTTCGAAGCGGCGCGCGATGGTGCGAGCCGGTGCCGGACGGTTGATCGGGCGGGCTGGGCGGTCGTCGGGCATGACCTGAGCAGCGTACGGGGCTCCGCGCAACGCTTGCAACCCTGCACGGGAATCGGGCCGGCGCAGCAACGTTCCGACTACCCTTCGCCCGATGACCAAGTTCGCCTTCGTGTTCCCGGGCCAGGGCTCGCAGACCGTGGGCATGGGCCGGGAT
>JARDZW010000048.1 GCA_029240655.1 Chloroflexota bacterium | reverse complement strand
TTCATCCGCAAGGCGGCGCAGATCGCCAAGGCCGGGATCTACGACCTGCGGGTCCATCACGATGAGGTCCTCATGCCGATCCTGCGCCACTGGCGCATCTTCGAGCTCGAGGGACTCGACGCTGCCGCCGAGGAAGCCCGCCGGCGACTCGCCGAGCACCTGGCCGCGCTCGATGCGGCGGCGACGCGGTTCGAACAGAAGGTCGCCAGCTCGGGATTCCCGCGGATCGCCTCCACAGGCTAGCCGCGGCAGAGGCGGCTCAGAGCTCGGTCTGGAGCACCTGCCAGACGGCCCCGATGGCCGTCACGATCAGCCACAGGACGCCGATCAAGAGCAACGCGACGCCGACGAAGAATGTCGCCTCCCCGCGCGTCGAGGCATCCGGCTCGAGCGCATGACGACGGAACAGCGCCAGGTTCCGGGAGTTGGAGCGGAACGCCAAGTCGAACAGGTCGCCCAGGAAGGGGATCAAGCCGATCGCCAGATCGACGACCAGGTTCACGGTCATCCGGGCGACGACGATGCGAGGGATGCCGAACCGTGCCGCCTCGGCGATGACCCACGTGCCGACGACTCCTGAGATGACGTCGCCGACCACCGGGATGAGGCCGACGATCGGGTCGAGTCCGACCTTGACCGACGTGCCCGGGACCCCGACGAGCTCGTCGAGCGCATGCGTGACCCGCTCGATCCGCCGCTCCGCCGCGTGAAAACGTTCGCTGCGGCTGGCACCGATGACCTCGCCTTCGATCGAACTCTGCATCGTCCGAGTGTACGGCGCGAGGTGGTGCATCCAGATCCGGCATGGACGGTTGTCCATGTCGACTTCATGACGGACGCCGAGTGGTGCCGAGCAACTTTGCGCCTACGTTGTGTCCAGCACGAAACGGACCGCCGGACAACAAGACCTTCGACCGGCGGCGCGTCGACCCTCCGGCGGGATGCCGGGCGGCGACGGAGCCGGCAATCCTGACCGGACGGTGGTCCGACACTGCTGACAACCGAAGAACAATCGAATCACCGCTGACCGCTCGGATGTTTGGGGACGTCGAGCGGTCAAGCGGTCTTCTGGGCTCGGGATACATGACGGAACGTGGCAGGTACGAGGTCCAGACTGCAGATATGGACCTGATCGAACTCACGCGGACCATCCAGGCACAGAAAGAGCGTGACATCGAAACGGCCAGCCGGAACCGCCGACTGCTGGCGCGAGACGCATCGCCGCAGCGTCGCGGTTGGCGGCATCGCTGGTTCGGCGCCAGCGGGACGGCTCAGCGGCCGGCATCGAGCGGGACGGCGTCGCGGTAGCGTTCGACGATCCGACTCGCGGTCGTCAGCACCCGGTCCCGGATCTCAGGCGGGTGCAGCACCTCCAACCCGGATCCGATCGACAGCAGCTTGCCCGGGACCTCCTCCGGCCAGCTCAGGGTCAGCCGAAGGCGCGTCCAGCCGTCGGGATCGGACTCGTCGAGCCGCTCGGCCGTCTCGAGCGCTTCCCTTCCGAAGACGTCCGCGATCCGCCATTCCCGGTCCACCGGCACGCGGACGACGATCTCGATCGTTGGGACGTCTCGCTCGTATGCGGCACTCGATTCCCGCCAGTACGCCGCGAGATCGAAGCCGGGCGGGCGTTCGACCCGTTCGTCGAGGAGCGTCGCTTCCAGCACGCGCTTGGCGCGGTACGTTCGGATCTGTCCGTCCGTGACCCCGATGACGTACCACATGCCTCCCTTCAGCACGAGCCCCAGTGGGCCGACCGTCCGCTCGACCGGGTCGCGCGGGCCGCTGCCGCGCTCGTAGGCGATTCGTACGGCCCGGCCATCCCAGACAGCCGCCGAGAGCGTGGCGAGATGGGGCACGGTGTCGTCGGCGTGGAACCATGACGCGGCGTCGAGGTGGAAGCGCTCCACGATGCGTGACGCTCGGGAGCGCAGCTCCGGCGGCAGCGCGGCCATGACCTTGAGCTGGGCTGCCGCGACGACCGTGCCGAGCCCCAGTTGCGCGGCGGGACCGGGCAGGCCGGCCAGGAACAGGGCCTCGGCCTCGTCCGCGGTCATCCCGGTGAGGCGGGTGCGGTAGCCATCGACGAGCCGGATCCCACCGAGCGGACCTCGTTCCGCGAAGATCGGGACACCGGCCGCGCTCAGCTCTTCGACATCGCGATGGACGGTCCGGACGGACACTTCGAGCTCGCGCGAGAGCTCCGCGGCGGTCATGCCGCCACGGCTCTGGAGGAGCAGGAGCAGATTCACGAGACGGGACGCGCGCACGGACGAAGTGTAGCGGCGGACATGACAGGACCTGTCATGTACGGGCGCGCTGCTAGGTGCGGGGCTGGCCCTCGGTCCCGCCTTCGCGCAGGAAGCGCTCGATCTCCCCGATCAAGTCGTCGCCGGAGGGCAGTCGCTGATCGTCCACCAGGCCCTCGAGCCGCTGGACGTAGTCCCTGGTGGTCTCCTCGAGGGCGGTCGCCGTGTCCAGGCGGTTTCGCAATTCCTCCGCCTCTTTGGCGAGATCGCCCGCGGGGAGCACCACGTCCAGGTGGCGCCCGAGGGCCATGAGCAACTCGACTGACGCGGCCGGATACGGCCCTGAGACGTAGTGGGGCACCTGTGCGAAATAGCCGACGGCCGGGATGCCGCCCTCGGCCATGGCCATCTCGAGCACGCTGACCGTGGCGGCCGGCACCCGCAGCAGCCCGGCCGGTCCCGGTCGCACGTCGCCGCGCAGGCGGCCGGCTTCGGAGGTGGTCCCAAGGATCGGCACGGAACGGGTATGCGGCACGGCCGCCGGGATCGCCCCCAGGCTGATCCATTCCACGACACCCAGGCGGTGGGCGATCTCCACGACCGCGTCGCGGAACGCCTGCCACCGGTCGTCCGGTTCCGGACCGGCGAGGACGAGCAGATCGCGCTCGGATACCCGGACCCGCCGGATCGCGAGCTCGGGCCAGGTCAGCTCGTCGAGCCGACCGTCGACGATGTGGAGTGTCGGGCGACGGGCACGGTAGTCGAACAGCGCATCGGCATCGAAGGTGACGACGATCGGGGCGTCCTCGACCAGGTGATCGAGAGCCGTCGTGGCCGCGCTGCCGGCATCGACCCAGCCATCGAAGGCGCCAACCATGGTCGGCGCGATGAGGTCGCCCGGGTCGCCCGGCGCACCGGGCTTGGCCAGCTCGTACAGGCTCACCGCGACAGGATACGCGCGGCCCGGAACCGTGCCATGGAAGGCGTCGTGGCCGTATTCGGGTACGCTCCCCATGGCAATACAGGTGATTCAGGAAACGAAATCGTCTTTGGATCGAACCTGGGTTGCACGGACCCCTGCGTTTTTGGCAGATTCCCTGCCGGCCCACCCGGGCATACCCACGCAATGCGCATCGAGGAGGGATACCTTGCGGAGGAGCTTCGCGCGGTCGGCTCGAGTCACCACCGCGCTCGTCATCTCGACCCTGGTCCTGTGGACATTCGCCCCGGCGGTCTCCGCGGACGACGGCCTGGAGGTCACGACGCCATTTCCGGCGGTTGCGGTCGCGCCGGGCACCAAGGTCAGTTTCGATCTGACGGTGGACTCCACGCGCTCGGCCAACGTCTCCCTCGCCTTGAGCGGCGTCCCCGAGGGCTGGACCGCCAGCCTGCTTGGTGGCGGGTTCGTGGTCGACGCGGTCGCCGTCACCTCGGGCACGGCCGCGGAGGTCCGGCTCGATATCGACGTCCCCGCGGACGCAGCGGCCGGCACGTCGACGCTGCGGGTGACGGCCCGCGGCGGCGGAGCACAGGACGTGCTGCAGATCTCTGTCCGGGTGGACGCCGAGGCGGCCGGTGACATCACGTTGACGACGTCGACGCCGACCCTGACGGGCGCTTCGGACGCGGCCTTCACCTTCGACCTGCAGCTCCAGAACGACACTGCCCAGGACGTGACGGTGTCGGTCTCGGCGAGCGGGCCGGAGGGCTGGGACGTCGAAGCCACGCTCACCGGCGAGACGCAGGCCGCCTCGACGGTGGTCGAGGCCGGGGCCACGCAGAACATCGGGGTCACCGCCAACGCTCCGGACGACGTCGCGGCGGGCACCTTTCCGATCACCGTGGAGGCGCAGGCTGGTGAGCGGACGATCCCTGCCGAGCTCGGCATCGAGGTCACGGGCTCCTACTCCATGACGCTCGCGACACCCAACGACGTGCTGTCGGCGAGCGGATCGGCGGGGTCGCCCACGACCCAGGACTTCGTCATCACGAATACCGGCACGGCCCCGCTCACCGCGGTCACGCTCACCGCCACGCCGCCGACGAACTGGGACGTCACGACCGCCCCCGAGACGATCGAGTCGATCGCGCCCGGCGCCACACAGACGATCACCGCGACGATCACGCCGTCGGGCGAGGCGGTCGCCGGCGATTACGTCATCACCTTCGACGCAGCCGCGGCCGAGGAAGGCGCCGAGGCCAGCAGCCAGGTCCGCTTCACCGTCGAGACTTCGCCGCTCTGGGCGCTCGTCGGCCTGGGCCTGATCGCCCTGATCGTGGCCGGCCTCTTCTACGTCTTCCGGACCTACGGGCGCCGATGAGCGCCAGCCCCGGGCGGATCGCGCCCAAGAAACGACCGGGCCGCAGGCTCGCAGCCGCACCGACCGCTCCGTCGGTTGGCGCGACGGGGATCGATGCCCCGTCGGACAGCATCCGCATCCGCACGCGCGGCCTGACCAAGCGGTACGACGATCTCGTGGCGGTCGACCACCTCGACCTCGATATCCACGCGGGCGAGATCTTCGGGCTGCTGGGCCAGAACGGGGCCGGCAAGACGACGACGATCCTCATGCTGCTCGGCCTGACCGAGCCGACCTCGGGCGCGGCGCGCGTGGTCGGTCTCGATCCGTCGCGCGGGCCACTCCAGGTCAAGCGCCGGGTGGGCTACATGCCGGACAGCGTCGGCTTCTACGGCGACCTCACGGGTCGCGAGAATCTGCGCTATACGGCTCGCTTGAACCGCATTCCGGCCGAACTGACGGAGACGACGATCGACGAAGTCCTCGATCAGGTCGGGCTGACGGATCGCGCCGATGACAAGACCGATACGTACTCGCGCGGCATGCTCCAGCGGCTCGGCATCGCCGACGCGCTCGTGAAGGATCCGGACGTCCTCATCCTCGATGAGCCCACGACCGCGATCGACCCGCTCGGCGTCACCGAGGTCCTCGAACTCCTGCGGCGGCTCGTGCGGGAACGAGGGATGGCTGTCCTGCTATCCAGCCACCTGCTCAACCAGGTCCAGAGCGTGTGCGACCGGATCGGGATCTTCGCATCCGGCAAGCTGATCGGTCAGGGGACCATGGAGCAGCTCGCGGCCCGGTTCGGCGATGGGCGGCGCGAGGTCGAGGTCGGGCTGGACCTGCCCCAAGGCGCAGACGATCGCCACGCCCGCGAGGTCCTGCGGAAGGTCCCGGGCGTCGAGTCGCTTGACGACGGACCGCGCCCCGGCGATCCCTGGACGCTGACCGTGGCGCCGGGCAGCGATCCCGCCGCGGTGCGGTCGGCGGTCCTCGCCGCCGTGGCCGCCGAAGGCCTGCCGCTGGCGTCGATCCGCGCGGTCCTTCCCTCACTCGAGGACGTCTACCGGCGAGCGGTGGCACGCCCGGCAACGGCCGCCGCGGCTCGGCCGCGCCCGTCGAACGAGGACACGCCTGCTGCCGAGGACACGCCTGCTGCGGATGCGCGCGCGGACCTGGATCGCGTGCCCGCGGCCGCGCCACCACCGGTCCGCGTCGTGGCGCCCGACCCGGTCGAGCCCGTGACGCTCCCGTCCGATCCGCCCTCCCCGGAGGAGAAGCCATGACGGCGGTGCCCGCGCAGCCCGCGCCGCGTACCCGCTCGGTGCCGGGATCCGGCTGGACGGTGGTGGCGGCCAAGGAGTTCGGCGACCACCTGCTGTCGGCGCGATTCTTCGTGCTCGTGATCGTGCTCGGTCTGGCTGCGGCGATCCCCCTGTATTTCGCCGCCGCGGCGATCCGGGAGGTGGCGTCGGGCGTCACCGACACCCAGGCCATCTTCATCGCGCTGTTCTGGCTCGCCCCGGACGTCGGAGACCAATTCACGTTGCCATCGGTCACGGGCTTCATGGCGTACGTCGCTCCGCTGCTCGGCCTGGCCTTCTCGTTCGACTCGATCAACGGTGAGCGCGCCCAGGGCACCCTTCCGCGACTCCTGTCGCAGCCGATCCACCGCGACGATGTCGTGAACGGCAAGTTCGTGGCCGGACTCGCGGTGATCGGGCTCGTGCTCGTGACGGTCGTCACGGCGATCGCGGCGTTCGGGATCATCCGGCTGGGGATCGTGCCCGCGCCGGCCGAGATCCTGCGCATCGTGTTGTGGGTGCTCCTGACCTTCGTGTACGTGTCGCTGTGGCTGGCGTTCGGGATGCTGCTCTCGGTGGCGATCCTGCGGGCCGCGACGTCGGCGCTGGTCGGTTTCGGCGCGTGGCTGCTGCTCACGTTCTTCGGCGGGCTGATCGTGTCGCTCATCGGAGGGATCATCGCGCCGGTCGCTGGCACCGCGGAGGAAGCCCTGCGCAACAACGGCACCCAGGAGGCCCTGCGCCGGCTGCTTCCGGACACGCTCTACCGCGAGGCATCGCTGAGCCTGCTGAACCCACAGGTCACGTCGGTGTCCACGCCGGCGACGATCGGCAGCTACGAGCAGGCGCAGCAGCGCATCCCGTCGCTCCTGTCGCTCGACCAGAGCTTCATCCTCGTTTGGCCGCAGGTCGTTGCCCTCGTGGCCATGACGGTCGCCTGCTTCGCGCTGGCCTACGTCCTGTTCATGCGCCAGGAGGTCCGGGCGTAGGGCGTCCCCGCGCCTCGCACGGCGACCCGGCGACGGCCGGTCCGGCCGTCAGCCACCGAGGAGTGTGCCGCGCGCCAGGCCCAGCTCGCCCTCGGACGCGCCTGTCGCCCACGCGACCACCTCCTCGCGGGTGATCGTCGTGCCGTGGGCCACGACCTGGAGTGCCAGGCCATCCAGCAACGACAGGATCCGCCACGCCGCACTCGCCGGGTCCCCGCATGCGAACGCTCCGGCCGCGACGCCGCGCACGATCGTCCCCTCCAGCAGGCCTTGCCACTCCAGGTTGAGCCGGCGCGAGGTCGCCTGGACGGCAGGCCGTCGAGCCGCCTCGGCCCATGCGTCGAGCCACAGCTGGAACGCCCAGTCCTTGTCCGCCGGGGTGTAGGTCCGGAAGAACACCCGGAGCGCCTCGACCGGCGACGACGCCTCGGCCATGGCTCCCGCCGAGAGCGCAAGGTCCTGCGCCGCCACCCGCTCGAATGCCGCCGCGAGCACCTCGTCCATCGAATCGAAGTAGTGGTGGATAAGTCCAGAGGAGGTCCCCATCTCGGCGGCCACATCGCGCACGGTGGTGGAGGCCAACCCCTTGCGCACCGCCACGACCAGGGCGGCCGCGACGATCGCCTCGCGTCGCTGGTCCGGCGTCATCCGCTTCATGGGCGCGCAGCGTAGAACGATATTGCGCAGCCGTCCAATAACGGATACCGTGCCCGAACCACCTGCAGGAGCGAGAGGACCCGTCACGGCATGATCCGCACCACGCCCTTCCACGAGCGCACGAACGCGCTCAACGAGACGCAGCTGTGGAGCCACTGGTCCGGCTATCTCGCCGCGGACCGCTACCAGATGTCGGACAAGATGGAGTACTTCGCGGTCCGCAACGCCGCCGGTCTGTTCGACTCGAGTCCGCTCTACAAGTACCGCATCACGGGCAAGGACGCGGAGGCCTTCCTCGCCGGGGTCCTCGCCCGCGATATCCGAGCGTGCGCGCCCGGACAAGCGCAGTACACCTGCTGGCTCGACGATCGCGGCTTCGTCATCGAGGACGGGGTCATCCTGCACACTGCCAGGAACGAGTACCTCCTCACGAGCGCGGAGCCCAACTTCGCCTATTTCGAGGACCGCATCGGCCGCCACGACGTGACGATCGAAGAGGTGAGCGACGACATCGGGACGCTCGCGCTCCAGGGCCCGCGCTCGCGCGACCTGCTCAAGCGACTCGTCCCGCAGATGGAAAAGATCCCGTACTTCGGCGTCGCGAACGGGGAGATCGGCGGTGCGGGTGTGACCGTCAGCCGGACCGGCTACAGCGGCGATCTCGGCTACGAGGTCTGGGTCGACACGGCGGATGCGCTGCACGTCTGGGACACGCTGTGGGACTCGATGGAGGGCCACGGCGTCCTGCCGTTCGGCCTGGCCGCCCTGTACATGCTCCGCATCGAAGCCGGGTTGCTGCTCCTCGACGCCGATTTCGACTCGAGCCGCTTCGCCTGGAACGATTCCCATCGATCGAGCCCGATCGAGCTCGGCTGGTCGTGGATGTTCAAGGACCTCAAGTCGGACGACCGGGCGTTCATCGGTCGTAAGGCGCTCGAACGCGAGATCGCGGACAAGACCTCGCGCTGGGCGATGCGCGGCCTCATCGTCGACTGGCGGGACTACGATCGGGTGTACAACGAGGCCGGGCTCATCCCGCCCAAGGACCACGCGCCGGTCCAGGAGGACTGGATGTGCTACGACGACGATTACCAGCGTGTGGGCTACGCCACGAGCTTCATGTACTCGCCGATGCTCCAGCGCCACATCGCCATCGCCCGCGTCCGCCCCGACCTGGCCAGACTCGGGACCAAGGTGAACCTGGAGTTCACGGTCGACCACCATTACGAGCAGGTCGCGGCGCACGTCGCGCGGCTGCCGCTCTACAACCCTGAGCGAAAGACGGCCTGACATGACGACCACGATCCCGACGCGCAAGCGCCCGACCACCAAGCGCCCTGCATCGACGGCGCCCTCGAAGGGCTCGAAGCTCACGACCGGGTCAACCAGGGCCAGCTCGCGGAGCGATCGGACCTACGACGCGATCGTCGTCGGTGGCGGCCACAACGGCCTGGTCAACGGCGCCTATCTCGCGAAGGCCGGCCTCAAGACGCTGATCATCGAGCGTCGCCACCTCGTCGGCGGCGCGGCCATCACCGAGGAGCTGCGCCCGGGTTTCTGGTTCACGACCTTCTCGTATGCGCTGTCCCTGCTGCGGCCGGACATCATCCACGACCTGGAGCTGACCAAGCACGGCTTCATGCCACTGCTGATGTCGACGCTGCTGGCTCCCGGCGAGAACGGCGATTACCTGCTGTTCACCCAGGACCACAACCAGAATCTCAAGGAGATCGCGCGGCACTCCAAGCACGACGCCGATGCGTACGATCAGTACACCCACGACATCGAGATGGTCTGCCAGGCCATCAAGCCGCTGCTCGACATGGTCCCGCCGGACATCTTCAGCGACGACCCCGAGGAGCTGATGGCACTTGCCGGGCTCGGATCGCGCTTCCGCAAGCTCGACAAGCGGGTGCTCCACAACGCGGTTCGGCTCCTGACGGGCAGCGCCGCGGATTTCCTCGACGACTACTTCGACTCGGAGCTGCTCAAGGGCTACCTCGCCTCATCGAGCATCATCGGCACGAAGGTCGGGCCGCGCTCGCAGGGTTCCGGGCTCGTGCTGCTCTACCACTCGATCGGGGAGCACGACGGCGAGTTCGGGTCGTGGGCCTTCCACAAGAAGGGCAACGGCGGCTTCACCCAGGTGCTGGCGCGCGCTGCCCAGGCCTATGGCGCCGAGATCATCCTCGAGTCATCGGTCGACAGCGTCATCACCAAGAACGGCCGGACGACCGGCGTCGCGCTGGCCGATGGCACGGAGTACTACGCCGACACCGTGGTCAGCGCCCTTGACCCGCGGCGCACGTTCCTCGAGCTCGTCAACCCGCGCGAGTTGCCGGACGACCTCGTCGAGAACATCCAGCGGTTCCGGTTCCAGGGGACCTCGTCGAAGGTGAACTTCGCCCTCGATGGGATCCTCGACTTCCCGCCGCTCGGCCAGAAGCCGGACCACTTCCGCGGGTTCACGAACATCGGGCCGTCGATGGACTATCTGGAGCGCGCCTTCGACGACGCGAAGTACGGCTGGTACAGCCAGAACCCATACATCGACATGGCGATCCAGTCGACGATCGACGCCGATATGGCGCCGCCCGGCAAGCACGTTCTCAGCTGTTTCATCCAGTACACGCCGTATCAGCTGCGCGAGAGCGACTGGGACACCGAGAAGGAGAACCTGGGCGACACGGTCCAGCGCACGCTCGAGCGGTTCTTCCCGGGCTTCGGCGACCTCGTGCTTCAACGGGAGGTGCGCACGCCGCTCGATATCGAGCGGACGGTCGGCCTGTCCGAAGGCAACATCTTCGCTGGCGAGTTCTTCGCGCCGCAGATGTTCTTCTTCCGACCCGCACCGGGCTGGAGCCAGTACCGCACGCCGATCGACGGCTACTACCAGTGCGGCTCAGGCACGCACCCCGGTGGCTGCGTCATGGGCGCGCCCGGCAAGCTCGCCGCCGGCGAGATCCTCAAGGACCGGGCAAAGGCTCGCGCGTAGACGACGCCACGGGCGTGGAAACGCCCGCCCCCCGGGCGTGGAAACGCCCGCCCGACACTGCGATGTCGAGCGGGCGTTGCCCAGGGATGATCGTGTGGGTCACTGACCGATGAGCGCGCCCGCGGAGTCCACGACGTACCACTTCGTGCCGAGGCCCTGGCCGTTGGCGTCGCCGGCCGCGGAGTCGCCCGCGAAGTAGTACAGCGGCCAATCGCCGTACTTGACCTGCTTGGTCCCGTCCGTCCTGTCCACGGTCGAGAGCTTGGTCGCGTCAAGACCCGCACCCGCCGAGATGGCCGCGGCGTCGGTGGCGAGCAACGGCGGCCACTGGGCGGCGCAGTCGTCGTAGCAGGTGGACTCGCCTTCGGTGTCCGGCGTGAACGCGTACAGCGTCTTGCCCTCGCTGTCCACGATGATCTCGCCGAGCGCGTTCGTGGCGAGCGCGATCGTGGCGTCGGCGGCAGCCGAGGGTGGGGCCTCGGACGCCGGGGCCTCGGAGGCCGGTGCCTCGGAGGCCGGTGCCTCGGACGGCGCGACGGATGGCGCCGCCACGGACGGCGCGGTGGTCGCGGCAGGCGTCGAGCAGGCTGCGAGCAGCGCGACGAGCCCAAGGACAAGGAACAAGGGTCGTAGGGTCGAGTGCATTCCCGTGATTCTCCAGTGGCGTGGGTTCTGTTCACCCATGTCTACGCCCGTGGAGAGATCCTGGTTTTGGCCCCGACTGCGTGCGCGTGCCTGAGAAGACGCGGCCCCGACCGAGTGGCCGGGGCCCTCTGCGCCTAGTAGCGGTAGGCCGACCGGTTGACCGCTGTCACGGCCTCGCCCACTCCGCGCAGTTGGTACAAGGCTGCCACGACGGCGATGGCGACCCAGGCGATGACGCCGATGGTCGAATCGGTCATCAGGCCACTGAGCAGACCGCTGTCGAGGTCCTCGACCTTGATCCGGCCCAGGATGATGAGCGCGCCGTTGACCATGGCTGCGGCGCCGCTGATCGCGGAGATCAACACGATCAACACCACTGGGATCCCGAGGACGAACGTGATGATCGCGAAGGCCCCACCGACGACCAACCCGGCGACGAGGCCAAGCAGCCCGGAGTCGATGCCGAGGAGGTCCATCAGCCCGACACCGAGCGTGTAGCCCAACGCACCCACCGCGAAGGTGACGGCGAAGTAGTACCAGAAGTACGAGAGCGCGGCGAGCACGATCGCGAGCACCCCGCCGATGATCCAGGAGGTCACCGTTCCCGCGAAGCCCTGCCCGAACACGTCCTGTCCCCACTGCATCCCGGTGATGAATCCGAAGAACAGCGCCCAGATCGGCAGGATGATCGTGAAGAACCTGAGCCCGTAGAACGCCCATCCCGCCCCGACCACGATCGCTACGAGTCCGACCAGGATCCCCTCGATTGACATTCGATCCCTCCAGCGTCCGGTGGATTGTCAGGCTCCGAATGGCCCGATCTCGCGCACTCCGCCTCGACTATACCGCCCCGTGCCACCATCAAACGACCGGCCCGGCGCCAGGCAGCCCCCGGTGACGCGGCCACATACCCCACAGAACAGGTGCCGCGCGGCCTACCATGCCGGCCATGACGCCCGCGAACGCCGCGCCTCCGACGCGCTTGCCGGAGGGCACGCTCTTCTTCGTCCACGGCGCCAACGAGACGTCCGAGGGCCTTGCCACGAACCTGTCGCGCATCGAGGATCAGGTCCGCAAGCGAGGCTGGGACGTGCGGGTCGTGGCGCCCGAGTGGCGGCGGCATTCCGGTCTGCGGCTGGGGAATTGGCGCAAGGCGCTGTACCGGGGCAAGCCGGCCACGATCGCGCTGTCGTCGCTGCCGACCGGGGTCGGCAAGGCCGGGGTGATGCGGCTCATGACGAACTACTTCGAGGGCCGGCGCGAGTCGATGCTCGACGCCCTCGGTGCCCAGCTCCTGGCCGACGTCATGGGCTACCAGCAGCACCGGGACTCCGTCCAGGACGTGCTGCGCAAGGAGCTCACGAAGGCGGCGAAGGCGGCGCGCGGCCGGCCGGTCCTGCCCGTCGGGCTGAGCCTGGGCGGGCTGGCCCTCGTCGACCTGCTCGGCAGCTGGCCTGAGGCGCCGGTGGAAGCGTGTGTGACCGTTGGTTCCCAGGCACCGCTCCTCTACACATTCGACGCGATCCCCTCGCTGCCCTACGACGAGGCCCAGCCACCCCACCTGCCCGTCCCATGGCTGAACGTCTACGACAGTCGCGACTTCCTGTCGTTCGTGGCGGAGCCGCTGTTCCGTCGGACAGACGGCCTCGCCAGCGTCGTCGACCTGCGCGTCCACTCGAGGAAGGACTTCCCCAGGTCCCACAGCGCATACTGGGATCTGGCGCCCGTCTGGGACGCGATCGGCACTGCGTTCTCGTGGAAACGGACAGAGCCGCTGACCGTCAAGGAGGCGCGCGACCTCGGCTTCGAGGCGCGCAAGCGGCCGGTGCCCAGGACTTGACCCGAGGATCTTTGATGACGCTGCAACATCGAACCGAGCCGCGAGCTACCACGCCACGACCGCCTTGCGGCATGATTCGCCCGATGTTTCGATCCCTTGTCGTGACCGTGGCGGTCGTACTGATCGCTGCCGGATGTTCGAGTCCGAGCGGCGCCTCCTCCAGCTGGTCGTTCGGTCCCAGCCTGCCGCCTGCGTCCGGTGACGCCTCGGCGGCACCCAGCGCCTCCACGGTCCCGTCCGCGCCGCCCTCTGTGCCGCCGTCGCCGTCGGCGCCCGCATCAGCCGCGCCTTCGCCCGCGGGCGCGTCGGCCTCGCCGGCCGGCAATGCCACGCCGTTGACCATCGGCACGCGCGCCGGCGGTGAGCTCGAATTCGAGCCCGACGAGGTGAGTGTCCCGGCCGGTGCCCAAATCGCAGTCACATTCGAGAACCTCGGGAGCCTGCCGCACAACCTCACGTTCGGTGCGCCGATCGACGTCGCCACGGCTCCGGTCGTGGATCCGGGCGGCTCCGAGACGATCGAATTCGACGCCCCAGCTCCGGGCGACTACACGTTCACGTGCACGATCCACCCGGGCATGCAGGGTACGTTGACGGTCGAGGCCGCGCGCTAGGCTCCCCCGACGCGCAGCACATACCGAACATCTGTTCTATCATCCGACGATGCGGCCGGTCTACCGCGATGAGCCATGTCGAACGGCGCTCAACCGTGTCCGGAAGATGTCCTTCAAGTGGTCGCTGAACCCGTACATGGGCTGTGTCCACCGATGCACGTTCTGCTTCGTGCGGGCGTTCGAGCTGCTGGCCGATCGGCCGTCGGACGCCCGCTACGGCACTTCGATCCGGGTCAAGACCAACATCGTCGAGGTCCTTCGACGCGAGCTCGCCCGCAAGTCCTGGAAGCGGGAGCAGGTCGTGGTCGGGACCGCGACTGACCCTTATCAGCCCGCCGAGGGCCACTACCGGCTGACCCGCAGGGCGATCTCGGCCCTCGGTGAGGCCCGGACACCGATCGGCATCATCACGCGCGGTCCCCTGATCGTCCGGGACGTGGACGTGCTCGCCGAGGCATCGCGTCACGCGAAGGTGGGCGTGACCTTCTCGATCCCGACGCTGGACCCCGAGATCTGGCGGCGGACCGAGCCGGGCACGGCGCCGCCGCGCCAGCGCCTCCGAGCCATCCGAGCCCTCATCGACGCCGGCATCGACGCGAGCGTCGGCATGGCGCCGATCCTGCCCGGCCTTTCGGACGATCCCGCCAAGATGGCCGACGTCGTGCGCGCCGCTCGGGACGCCGGCGCGACCTCGGTGTGGACGAACGTCCTGTATCTGCGGCCGGGCACACGCGAGCACTTCCTCGAGAACCTCGCGCGAGATTGGCCGGACCTGTTACCGCTGTACGAGCGGCTCTACGACAGGCGGGCCTACGTGGCGAAGGAAACGCTGGAGCCCGTCCGACGCAAGGTCCGCGAGCTCGCGGATCAGCACGGTCTGGCAGATCGGCGACGCCGGCCGGTCAAGCCGCCGCCGGAACCCGCGACCGAGCAGCTGCCGCTGACCGCATTCCTCCAGGCACCCGGCGTCCCGCCCGCGTGAAGCAGACCTCGCTGGGTCAGCCCGCATGCGGCCAGCGGGCTCGGCCGGGTGCCGAGCGGGGGAGGGCATCCCAATCGGCGCGGACCGGGGAGAAGATGTCGACCACGACGGCACCGTCCGGGCCGGCCACCGCGTCGTGGGGCAGGTTCGAGGGGATCCGCCAGGTGCCGCCGGGACCGAGCTCGCGCCGCTCCCCGTCGACCGTGAAGGTGATGCTGCCCTCGACGCACATGCCCAGCTGCTCGTGCTCGTGACGATGCTCGGGCACGAGCGCGCCTGGCGCCAGTTCGACCAGCGCCAGACTGGCATTGGCGCCGGCCACGACACGCGCCTTGACGGTGTCGCCCCAGACGTCGAGCGCCGGGACGTCCCCGATGTCCACCAAGTTCGCCATGTGCCCTCGCGACTGCGATCTCCGAGGACCAAAGCCTATCGCCAAGCGGGGACCCCCCGCGGGATGGCATCGTGGTGTCATCGATGACGACCCTGATCTCGCTGCGGACTGCGGGCCGCTTCATCCTGGGCCGCCAGGGCCTGTGGCCCGGACGTCGCTGGCGCGGACTGCGCGGGACGGAACGGGCGATGCGCGCGATGGAGCATCTTCAGCTCGATCCGCTCGTCGTCATCGCGCGCGCCCACGACCTGATGCTTCAGTCCCGGGTGATCGGCTATCGACCCGACGACTGGGCGATCCTCACCTACGAGAAGCGACGCTTCTTCGACTGGGGCGGCTGGTTGGCGGTGCGCCCGATGGACGAGCTCCCGCACTGGCGCGTGCTGATGCGGCGCGAGCGCGAGAGCCCGCGATGGCGCGCCTTCGCCCGGGAGCACGCGCCGGCGATCGCCGAGATGCGCGACGTGCTGCGCGATCGTGGAACGGTGTCGAACCGAGACTTCACGATGAGCGCACGGACCCGGGTCGACAGCTATCGCGGCCGCAAGGACAGCGCGGTCGCGCTGTACTACCTGTGGCGTATGGGCGAGGCGATGGTGACGCGCCGCGAACGGTTCGAGCGGGTCTACGCCGCGACCGATGCGGTGGCGCCAGGGCACCTGATCCGCGAGACCACCGATGCCGAGGCGGACGATCACCTGTTGCGCAAGATGGTCGCGGCGCAAGGGCTGACGAAGTTCGTGGGGGTCAAATCCGCGCTCCAGCGCGACATCTCGCCTGCGGAGTTCCGGGCCTGGCGTGACCAGCGCGTCGCGGCTGGCGACCTGATGGAGGTCCGCGTCGAGGGTTGGCGCAGCCCGCATTGGGCGCTCGCGAGCGACGCTCCGATCCTCGAGACACTCGAGGCCGGTCGCGTGCCGCGGGCGTGGAAGCCACTCGACACGACGACCGAGGAGGAGGCGGTCTTCCTCTCGCCGCTCGATCCGGTGCGGGGTCGGGCCGAGGAACTGTTCGGGTTCCACTACCGCTGGGAGGTCTACACCCCGGCGGCCAAACGCAGGTATGGCTACTACGTGCTGCCGGTCCTGTGGCGCGACACGATCGCGGCCCGCTTCGACGCGAAACTTGATCGCACGGACCGCACGCTGCGCATCCTCGGCCTGTGGCTGGAGGACGAGGCGTTGGCCGGTGACGACGACTTCGCCGAGGCCATGGCTCGAGGGCTGGCCCGGTTCCTGGGCTTCCTGGACGCCGAGCGCGCGGACGTGAAGGGTGTGCTGCAGTCCGCGCTTCGGCGGCGTCTGTCAGCGGTGATGCCTCTGGCTCCGGCGCCCCCTCGGTCGTCGGAGGCATCCGGGTAGCCCGAAACCACCAGTCTCCGCGCCGACGTAGCACCTCATAGCGGCCGCATGCCGGGTCCCACGCATCCAAACACCCGCCGGCCGCGATTCGAGGAGGTCCAGAATGTCCCGCACGCTCCGCCTTGTCCTCAGTCTTGCCGCGCTTGCGGCCCTGGCACTCGGCTCCGTGGCGTCCACGGCGGCCGGAGGCGCCAAGGTCCTCGACGCGCGCATGGCCGGGATCCCGTCCGGGGCTCCCACCCTCCACGGCCTGATCGGCGGTGGCGTGGCGTGGTCGCTCGAGGAGGGCCGGACGATGCTCTTCGCCGACGGACGACTGCACGTCGAGGTCGAGGGTCTCGTGGTCGCCGCGAGCGGCGTGAACCCGATCGCGACGGGCCGGGCGGTCCTGACCTGCTCGTCCGTGGCCGTGGCCTCGTCTCCGATCGTCCCGTTCTCGAGGGCCGGCGATGCCGAGGTGAACGCCACGATCGACGTACCCTCGACCTGCCTCGCCCCAGCCGTGTTTTTCGTGGGCATCACGGGCAACGGAGAGCGCTGGTTCGCCGTCACGGGCTGGTGAGCCCCCGGGCTGACACCGTCGGCCGGCTCAGCCCCAGAATCAAGAACGACCCGGCTCGACTGACGATCCGGGTCGTTCGTTGTGGTCTCGGTCAGGCGGGACGGGGACGACCCGTCTGGCGGAGACCTGGGGGGTTAGCCCCGCTGGCTGCGGAAGCAGTCGCTGCAGTAGACGGGCTTGCCGCTCGTGGGACGGAACGGGACCTGGGCTTCCTTGCCACAGGACGAGCACGTCGCCTCGAACATCTCGCGGGGAGCGCGCTCGTA
>JARDZW010000047.1 GCA_029240655.1 Chloroflexota bacterium | reverse complement strand
CGAGTCGCTCGGCTGGCGCACGCCGGACGTCATCGTCGGTCCGGTCGCGTCCGGTGCGATGTTCACCCGCGTCGCGCGCGGCTTCGAGGAGCTCGCCGACCTCGGCCTGGTCGAGCGACGGCCGATCCGGTTCGTCGGCGGGCAGGCCGCCGGCTGCGCGCCTGTCGCGACCGCCTGGGAGGCCGGCACGGACGTCATCACGCCGGTCCGCGAGCCGGACACCATCGTCCGCTCGCTCGCCATCGGCAACCCGGCTGACGGGCGCTATGCCGTGGAGATCGCGCGCGACAGCGGCGGTTCGATCGAGGCGATCTCCGACGAGGTCACGGCGGCGGCGATCCGCGACGTCGCGCGGCTCGAAGGGCTGTACCCGGAGACGGCCGGCGGTGTCACGCTGGGCGCCCTTGCGGCCGCCCGGCGACGCGGGGTGATCCGCGATGGTGACGAGGTCGTGGCGCTCCTCACCGGGAATGGACTGAAGACGCCCGACGCCCGTCTGCTCGGGCTGCCAGACGGCGGCAGCACCCCGGCGCGACCCGGCCAGCCCGGGCTCGCCCCGGTCATCCGCCCAAGCCTGACCGCGTTTGAAGCCTGGCTGGAGGACGCCTCATGAGCACGGTCCGCATCCCCCCGACCCTCCGGACTTCGACCGGCGGCGCCAAGCTCGTCGACGTCCCCGGCGGCACCGTCCGCGAGGTGATCGCGGGCCTGGTCGCCGTCCATCCCGGGCTGGAGTCACAGTTGATCGCCCCCGATGGCGACCTCAACCGCTTCGTGAATGCGTTTCTGAACGACACCGACGTGCGCCACCTCCAGGCGCTGGACACGCCCGTCGGCGACGCGGACACCCTGGTCCTCCTGCCAGCGATGGCAGGCGGCTGAGGTCCAGCTGAACTCAGGCGCCGTCGAGGGCTCTTGCGAGATCGGCGATCAGGTCATCGACCCCTTCGATGCCGACCGAGAGACGCACGAGCGCTGGATCGACCTCGAGCGGCGAGCCCGCGACGGACATATGGGTCATCGCGGCGGGGATCTCGATCAAGGATTCCACGCCGCCCAGCGATTCGGCGAGGGTGAACAGGCGCGTGCCTTCGGCGATGGCGACGGCCCGATCCGCGGCCGACCGACCCGGGCCAGCGGCGGGCACGAACGAGACCATCCCGCCGATCCCCGGGTAAAAGACTTCAGCCACGTCCGGGCGCTCGCGCAGGTACGAGGCCACGGCCGCGGCGTTCGACTGATGGCGCTCTACGCGCAGGTGCAGCGTCCGTAGCCCGCGCAGCACGAGGAAGCAGTCCTGCGGCCCCGGAACGGCGCCCATCGCGTTCTGAAGGAAGCGCAACCGCTCGCCGACCTCGTCGTCCGACGTCACGGCCAGCCCGAGGATCGTGTCGGAGTGGCCGGCGAGGTACTTCGTGGCGGAGTGGAAGACGATGTCCGCGCCCAGCGTGAGCGGCCGCTGGACCGCCGGCGACGCGAACGTGTTGTCGACGACGATCAGCGGCCGCCGGCCGCCTTCGGCTCCCCGTCGTTCGACGGTCGCGGCGACCGCGGCGACATCCACGGTCTTGAGCAGCGGATTGGTCGGCGTCTCGAACCACACGAGCCGCGTTTGCTCCGAGAGCGCCTCCCAGAGCACGTCCGGACCGGCGGCGAGGTCGACGTACGACGTGCTGATGCCGGCGCCCTTGCGGACCCTCTCGAGGTAGCGGTAGGTGCCGCCGTAGACGTCGTCCCCCACGACCACCTCGTCGCCCGGTGCGGCGAGCTCGGCGATCGCGGCGGTCGCCGCGGAACCGGAGGCAAACGCGAATCCGTGGCGGCCACCCTCGAGTGCCGCGATGGCGCGCTCGAGCCGCTCGCGGGTGGGATTCTGCGACCGCGCGTACTCGAAGCCGCGGCGTGGCTTGCCGACGCCGTCCTGCCGATAGGTCGAGGTCTGGTAGATCGGCGGCGCGACCGCTCCGGTCAGCTCATCGGGCTCGGCGCCGGCGTGGACGGCGAGCGAATCGAAGGAGAGATCAGTGTCGTCGGTCGGTCCGGGCATCGCGGCCATCATGGCATCCACGCGATCAGGCTGTGGCGGCCCAGTCGTCGAGCTCGAAGACCAGCTCCTCGCCATCGATGTCGTCGATCTGGACGCCCACCTGCCGGAAACCGAACTTGGCCACGACGGCCAGCGATGGCAGGTTGTGGGGCGCGACGGAGGCTCGGAAGCGCGTCACGCCGTGCTCCACGGCAGCCCAGTCGAGAAGCGCTCGGACCACTTCCGTCGCGATGCCCTTTCGTCGCTCTGCCGCTTCGACCCGGTAGCCGATCTCGACCCGTCCCGTGTCGTCGGGCGGGCTATGGAACCCGCACGTGCCGATGACCCGGCGCGATCCGTCTGGTTCGGTGCGCACGATCCCACGGCCAAGCCATGGCTGCGCCGCCGGGTCGACGGTCAGGTCGGCGATGCGGAACTGGAGGAAATGATCGAGCTGCTCGGCGAGGTCCGGCGGGATGGTCGCGCCGATCTCCGCTTCGGCGGCCGGGATGTCGCCCGCGAGCAAGGTTTGCATGAACGGCAGCGACATCGAGACGAGCTCGAATCGAGGGGTGCGGATGGCTGGGACCTCGGTCACGACGCCATGATGAGGCAGCGGGCCGATGTTCGAGAACGTGATACGTTCTCATCGCACGTTTCCCGAACCACCGAGGACCCGATGACCACCGCCGCCACCCCGACTCCCGCCCAGGACGCCGCCTCGGCTCCGACCCCCTTGCGCGAGCGGCTGCTCGCCTGGAAGGAGATCCTCGAGACCGCGAATCCGCCGAAGACGCGGCCGCTGGACAGCGTCGGGAAGTGGCTCGTCATCACGCGGGCCGCCGTCTTCCCGATGACCATCTGGTCCGGGCTGATCGGCGGCCTGCTCGCGGTCGAGGCGAACCGTGTTGCCGGCGGGCCGCCGGTCGACTGGGGCCTGTTCGCCATCGCGGTCGTCGGCCTCGTGCTCGCCCACGCCGCGAACAACATGATCAACGATTACTTCGATACGACGAATGGCGTCGACACCGACGACTACGTCCGGGCCCTGTACGCGCCGCACCCGATCCTGTCGGGCTGGGTGACAAAGCGCCAACTCGGGATCGCCATCCTGCTGGTCAACGTCGTCGGCGCCGCGATCATGCTGTACCTCGCCGCCGTGCGCGGCCCACTCATCATCGCGTTCGCGCTGGCCGGGCTGTTCATCTCGGTGTTCTACGTCGCTCCGCCGATCCGGCTGAAGCACCACGGGCTCGGCGAGCCCGGCGTGTTCCTCACCTGGGGGCCGCTGATGGTCGGCGGGACGTTCCTGGCGGCCACGGGAACCATCGCGCCGTGGGTGCTGCTCGTGTCGGTGCCGTACGCCTTGCTCGTGACGAGCGTGCTGTTCGGCAAGCACATCGACAAGATCGAAGCCGACGGTGCACTCGGCGTGCGGACGCTGCCCGTGATCCTGGGCGAGGAGCGGGCGCGAACGGTCGGCCGGTGGCTGATGATCGCGTTCTACCCGCTGACGATCCTCTCAGCGGTGGTCGGGCTCATCGGCCCGTGGGTGCTGCTCGTCGTGCTCGGCCTGCCGAGGCTGCTCGCCGTGCTCCGGACGTTCCGCGCGCCGAAACCGGACGCGCCGCCGCCCGACTACCCGACGTGGCCGCTCTGGTTCGTCGGCTGGGCATTCGTCCACACCCGTCGCGCCGGTGGCCTGCTGACGCTGGGCCTGCTGCTCAACGCGCTTTTGCCGATCACTCTGCCCTGGGTCTGACCCCCAAGGGCGGCTAACCGACGCGTATCTACCGACACGATGTACTCACAGTGTCGGATCGGGTCGGTCATCCCGTCGACCCAGGCAAGGGCGAGGGTTAGCCACCTGGACTCGGGTGATGCGCGAGGTACTCCAGCAAGTCGAGCTTCGTGACGACGCCGGCCGGGCGCTCTCCTCGGACAGCCACGAGCGCCGACGCGTTGCCACTCAGCAGGGCGAACGCCTCGTCGAGCGTCGCCGACGCCTCGACCAGGGGGAGTGGCGGGTCCATCACCTCGCCCACGGTTCGCTCCACGACGCTCGGGTCGCGGTACGCGCGATCGAGCAGACCCTTTTCGCTGATCGAGCCTACGAGCCCGACGACGTCGTCGCCGTCCGGCTCCTCCGACACGGGGAGTTGGCTGATGCCGTACGCCTGCAGGGTCGAGATGGCGTCGCCGACTCGCTCGGTCGTGCGCGCCACCACGACGGGCGGTCGATCGGTCGCGTGGTGGCGATCGGCCAGCAGCACCGAGATCCGGGTAGCCGCCCCGGTCGTGGGCATCAGTCCGTTGACGCGCATCCATTCGTCGTTGTAGAGCTTCGAGAGGTAGTTCCGACCGCCATCGGGGAGCAGCACGACGACGAGCGCGTCCGCCCAGCCGTCCGTCGTCATCAGGTCCCGAACGACCTCGCGCGCGGCCACCATCGCGGTGCCGCACGACCCGCCGGAGAGGATCCCTTCCTCGCGCGTCAACCGGCGCGCCATCGCGAAGGCATCGCGGTCGCTGACCCGGACCCAGCGATCGACCACGGACGGGTCGTACGTGCCCGGCAGGAAGTCCTCGCCGACCCCCTCCGTGAGGTACGGCCGCGCGGTGTCGCCCGAAAGGATCGAGCCCTCCGGATCCGCCCCGATGACCTGGATCGCCGGGTTCCGCGCCTTCAGGACGTGGGCGGCGCCCGAGATCGTCCCGCCCGTGCCCACGCTCGCGACGAAGTGGGTGATCCGACCCTCCGTCTGCTCCCACAGCTCAGGGCCGGTCGTCTGCTCGTGGGCCGCCGGGTTCTCCCGGTTCCAGTATTGGTCGGGCTTGAACGCACCCGGGATATCGCGCGCCAGCCGCGCCGCGACGCTGTAGTAGCTCTCCGGCGACTCCGGGGTGACGTTCGTCGGGCACAGCACCACCTGGGCCCCGTACGCACGGAGGAGCGCCTGCTTCTCCGTCGATTGCTTGTCGGCCATGACGAAGATGCAGCGGTAGCCCTTGAGCGCGGCCGCGATCGCGAGCCCGTGGCCGGTGTTGCCGCTGGTGGGCTCGATGATCGTGCCGCCCGGCTTGAGCAGCCCTTCGCGCTCCGCCGCCTCGATCATCGGGAGGCCGATCCGGTCCTTGACCGAACCGCCGGGGTTGAGCATCTCCATCTTCGCCAGCAGGAGCGGCTGGCGGTCCTCGGGGCCCAGGTCCCTGGTCACCCGGCTGATCCGGACGAGCGGGGTGTTCCCCACGAGGTCGAGGATGGTCTCCGCGTACTGCATCGCGGGCGAGTATAGGCGGACGGGACGGGCCGTCAGGCGTCGCGATCGAGGCGGCCCTTTCGCAGCAGCAGCCAGGTCAGGCGCCGGCGCAGCCGGCGCGGGTGCCCGGGAGGATCCACTGTCGTTTGGTGCAGCGCCTGGATGACCGGGTCGAGGATTTCCGAGAGGCGATCGGTCATGACCCGGGCCGTGGCCAGCTCCTCACGCGTGCCGGGCTCGGGCATCGGGGCCGCGGCAGCCAGTCCCGCGAGATCCCGGGCGGTCCTGGGTGGCAGGACGCGAGACGCCAAGCGGCGGCCGACGTACAGCTCCTCCGTGCCGGCCATCGCCAGCGGCAGGACCGTGGCATCCGTCCGGAGCGCGATGATCGCCCAGCCGGTGCGCATGGCACCCAGGCGCCCGGGCGGCCCGCTGACCGTCCCTTCCGGCATCTGGACGAAGACCGCGCCCGCATCGACCACCGCCCGAGCCGAGGCCACGTGCGGGTCGATCCCCACGCCGCCGCGCCAGACCGGCAGGAGGCCGCCGATGCGGCGCACCAGCCACTCGCGCCAACGTGTGGTGAAGGTCGATGGGCCGCTCCCCAGGATCCAGCAGCGTGGCTCGACGGGCAGGGCGTGCATCACGACGAACGGGTCCATCCAGCCCCGATGTGCACCGGCGACGAGCAGGTAGCCACCCGTGGGGACGTGCTCCTGCCCGGAGGTCTCGATGCGGAAGCGAAACAACCCGAAGCAGGCGAACCGGACGAGCAGCCGAGCTACGCGATAGAGCAGCGACGCCTTCGCCTCCGGTGCGCGACCGAGCCAGGCCAGGCCCTCCGACACGCCACCCCGGGCGGCGGCCATCGCCTCGGGGGAGATGCGGCCGGGCGGCGGTCGCCGTCGCGGGCGATCCGGCGGCGAAGGATCGGACGCGGTCGCCTCGGGCGGACGCGCGTCGCCGGTCATGGGCTCGGACGCGGCTCGGTCTCATCAGGCGCCGCCGCATCGTCATCGACGCCGGGCTCAGGCTCGTCAACGGCGGCGGCCTCGTCGACGACGCCGGTCTCGGCGGCTCCGTCGTCGGGAGCCTCGTCAGGCGACGCGTCGTCGGTCTCCGTCTCGATCCGGTCGCCGACGTTCGCCCACGGCTCGTCGATGGGGCGGGTCATCCAGGCCGCGCCGAGCGCGCCCCATGTAGCCCGCTGGGGATCAGCCGGCGGCTTGTCGCCCATGCGGTTCCCACGGTGTCGAAGGACCAGCCCACCGACACCGATGGCGATGAACGCCAGCGAGACGATCTGCGCGGTCGGCACGCCGAAGAACGTCCAGTTGTCCGTGCGCAGGGTCTCGAGTGCGAAGCGCGTGACGCCGTACCAGATGAAGAAGGTGAGCAACAGGTCGCCGGGCCGTAGCCACGACCGCAGCCGATACCCGAGGAACACGAGGAACGCAGCGCCCAGCAACCCCGAGATCGATTCGTACAGGAACAAGGGGTGGAACCGCGTGGTCTCGGGGAACGTGTCGCACGAATAGATCGCCAGTCGGTGGGCGCAGTCGATCGGGATGCCCCAAGGCAGCGTCGTGGGCGGGCCGTACAGCTCCTGGTTGAAGTAGTTGCCCCACCGCCCGATCGCCTGCATGACGAACAGGGCCGGCGCGATGATGTCCGCCCAGCGGGCGAAGGACACACCGCGGCGCCGTGCGTACCACCACGCCGCCAGCGTGCCGGTCACGATGCCGCCGAAGACGCCCAGGCCCGAATAGGGCGGCAGGACGATCTTGAGTGGGTCGTTCGCGTACAGGGCCCATTGGTCGATGACGTGGTAGAGCCGGCCGCCGATCAGGGCCGCGATCGACACGATGATGATGCCGTTGCCGACGATGTCGGGATCCTCGCCGGCGGCGCGCGCCAGGCGGATGAGCACGACGTAGGCCGCCGCCAGCCCGATCGCGTAACAGAGCCCGTACCAGCCGATCGTGATGGGACCGAGCTGGAAGGCAACGGGATCGGGCGGGATGTCGAACATGCGCGGAGTGTAGCCGCGGCGCTCACTGGGCGATGCGTCCCTATACTTCGCGACGGTGAACGCCGAGTTCAACTGGTGGATGCTGATGGTCGGGCTCGTCGTGGGAGCCGGGCTGGTCTGGTTCGTGGTCGCCGATCAGCGCCGCCGCGAGGTCGACATCGACGCACGGGAGCGAGCCCAGGAAGCGCTCTGGCTGTCGGCCAGCCTCGAGGAGGAAGGCCACCACGTCACGCCCGAGACCGCCGAACGGCTGCTGGCCCTCCATCGGGCCTATCTCGAGGCGCCGCCGCCGGACGAGACGCCACCTCCCGACGTGGGCTCGTCAGAGCTCCCCGGAGATGACCGGCGGCGCGTCGAGGGCGGGGCTGTCGAGATCGGTGAGTGAGACCCCGAAGGTCGTCCCCGGCGCCACCTCGCTGACCGCCGGCGTATCGCCGACCCAGAAGGCGAGGTCGTCGCCGAAGAACATCCGCCCGACGTTTTCGCGCTTGCCCGCGATCTCCACCCAGCAGCGGTATTCCTGGCCTTCCGGTGGACGGTCCAGGCCCATGGCCACGACCACGAGCTGCGTGGTGGTTGGCGAGAACAGGAGCGACCCCGACGTGTCGGTGTCGCCCGAGAGCGCGACCCGTTGTGCGTCCGGCTCGCCGGTGATCTCGATCGTTGCGCTCGTGACCGCCTCGAGCCCGGCGATCGCGCGGTCCTGGGCGGCGAGCTGCTGCGACATGCCCTGGACAGCGAGAAGGGACACTCCGGCGACCGCCAGGGCGATGACCGCGGCGATACTCGCGACCCACGGCAGCACGCGAGCGGTCCGCCCAGGGGCCCCGGGGACGGTCGCGGGTTCCATGGCCGGACCGGCGGGCGCGGACGTACCCCTCGACACGCCATGCTCGCGCACGTAGGCAAGCGTCCGCTCGCGCAGATCGGCCGACGGCGTCGTGCGCACGACGTCGCGCAACAGCGGCGCCGCTCGACCGAGCCGCTCGAACTCACCGCCACAGGCATCGCAGCCCACCAGGTGACCTGCGACCGCCGCGGCGATCGCGGTGTCCCCGGCCATCAGCCGCGTCAGCCCATCGGGCTCCACGGCCGCCAGCTCGAGCTGTTCGAGTACCTCGTCGTGATCCATGCTTCTCCGCTTGCGTCAGCGATCCGGTCGGGCCACGGGGGCCCGGGCCAGGTATCGGGTGAACTCGGGGCCGGCCCCGCTGCCCAGGACCTCGCGCAGGCGCAGGAGCGCCCGCCGAGTCCGCGTCTTGACCGTCCCGAGCGGCCAGCCGAGTCGATCGGCGATCTCGGTCTGTGTCAGGTCCTCGCCATAGGCCAGGACGATCACCATCCGTTCGACCTCCGGCATCTCGGCCAGCGCCGCCTGCAGGGCTTCGCGCAGCTCGAGCAGGGCGACTTCCATGTCCGGCGACCGGACGGGCGCCGCGCCGGCGACGATCGTCCCGCTCGCGAGCACGCGCTCGAGCGCGTCAGCATCGGGCTCTGTTCCGCCACCGAATGCGGACCCCGAAGAGGCCGCCGCGGACAACGGCACGAGCGTGGGGCGCCGGCCGGCCGCGCGAAGTCGGTCGACCGTGCGATTACGCGCGATCGTATGCAGCCAGGCCGCGAGCGACCCGACTGTCGGATCGAATGTTTCCGCACGGTTCCAGAGCGCCAGGAACGTCTCCTGCACGACCTCTTCGGCGAGTCCCCGATCTGAGGTGAGGCGATAGGCCGATGCGAAAACCGCATCGGCGTGACGGTCGTAGAGCTGGGCCAGGGCGTCGTGCGACCCCGCCACGACCTCGCGAACGAGGCCGACGTCGACGCCAGGACCCGGACCGGCTCTCGTCATCCCATACGTCCGGACTGGGTGGGGCGGTTTTCAGGGCGCCGGTTCACCACGAGCCAGCCTCCCGGTGGGCGATACCGGTCAGCGTGCCGGCCGGAAGATGCGACTCCAGACACACCACGCCGTCCGAGCCGACGATCGCGTCGTGCGCGGAACCCGCCGGCAACTCGAGTCGGTCGCCGGCCGCCAGCTCCACGTGGTCATCGCCCAGACCGAACGTGATCGAGCCAGATGCGACGACGATGACCTTGTCGTAGGCATGGTCGTGCGAGACGTAGGTGTCACCGGGGCCGTTCGACCACGCCCCGGGATCCAGCCCCTCCCCCGTCAGCCGCTCACGCAGGATCGTCGCATCGCCCATGGATCAGATGCCCGCGCCGACGCCGATGATCGAGCCGATCAGGAAGGTCACGACCGCCGCGCCGAGACCGATCGCGAGCTGGCGGAACCCGCTGAAGAGCATCCCGCGCCCGGTCAGCAGACTCACTCCGGCACCGACCGCGAACAGGGCGGCGAGGCTGAGGCCCAGGCTGATGACGGTGATCGTCGTGCCGCCACCGAACAGGAACGGGATGACCGGCACGGCGGCGCCGATCGCGAACGAGACCATCGAGCCGACCGCAGCGCCCCAGGGTGAGCCGAGCTCGTCCGGGTCCAGGCCCAGCTCCTCGCGCACGAGGATGTCGAGTGCGGCCTCGGGATCCTGGAACAGGCGGTGGGCGATGCGGGCCGCCTCGTCGCGGGCGAACCCCTTCGCGCGATATGCAGCCGCGAGCTCGGCCTCCTCCTCCTCGGGCATGGCCTCCATCTCGGCACGTTCGAGCTCGATCTGTCGCTCGAACAGCTCGCGCTGGCTCTGCATGCTGATGTACTCGCCCGCGGCCATGCTGAACGCCCCAGCCAGAAGGCCTGCGATCCCGGCGAGGAGGACGAGCGACGGGTCCGCGGCCGACGCGCCGGCAACGCCCATGACCAGCGACAGGTTGCTCACCAGCCCGTCGCTCACGCCGAAGATGACCGCCCGAAGCGTGCCCGACCGAGCGCTCGTGCGATGCCACGGCTCGCGCCGGGTGATCTCAGCGGCGTAGGGGCCCCGTCGGGCGGAGCCGACGCCGTCGCGACCCTCCGCGATCGGCTTGCCGGACGAGAGGCGCTCCCAGATCTGCGCGTGCTCGCGCTCGTCGGCGGCGATCGCCGCGACCTCGGGCGAGCCACCCTGGCTCTCGTAGGCCTCTTCCTCATCGCCCTCGAGAGCCTTCACGAGGTCGGCGACCGAGCGGGTCCCGAACAGCCGGGCGATGAGCATGATGATGCGGACCCGTGGCCGCGGGCCGTGTGCGGGCGGCACGGTCGCGCCCAGCTCGGTCAGCTTGCTGGCCCAGATGTCGGCGTGCCGGCGCTCGTTCGCCGCGATCCGCCGGAAGGCGTCCGCCCGAGTCTGGTCCTTCTCGATCTCGGCGAGCGAGTCGTACAGGACGACCGCGTCGCGTTCGAGCTTGAGATTCTCGAGGCTGGTCGCGAGGTCGATGGGCGCCACGCGGCGCATCGTACCCGCGTGCGCGTTCCGACGGCGTACGTCGCTCCCGTCTCGCGCGTTGCCGGCCCGCCACCTAGACTCGCGGTGCATGAAGCCTGTCGTCACCAGGTATCTCTCGGCGGCCGATGTGACCGCGGCGATGCCCCCGGTCGAGGAACGCCTGGCCCTGGCCGAGCGGACGATGACCGCGCTCGTCGCGGACGCGGAGCTGCCGCCCAAGATCGGCGTACACCCTCGCCCGGCCGGCTCCTTTGCACACGCGATGCCTGCGGCCCTGCGGGACCCGGACGGCATCGACCTGCTCGGGATGAAATGGGTAGCGGGATTCCCGGAGAATCGGGCGGCCGGGCTGCCCGCGATCCACGCGGTCGTGGTGCTCAACGATCCGGCCACCGGTGTACCGCGAGCCATCCTCGATGGCGGCCCGATCACGGCCCAACGGACCGCGGCCGTGTCGGGCGTGGCGCTGTCGCTCTTCGGCCCGCAACATCTGGCTCGGGCTGCGCCGCGCGCCGCCATCATCGGGGCGGGCGTCCAGGGCTACAGCCACCTGGACGTGCTCGCGCATGTCCTGCCGGGGGTCGAGCTTGCCATCCACGACCGCCATCAGGAGCGCGCCGAGGCCCTCGCCGAGGCGGCCCGCTCGACGCCCGGTATCACAGCAGCGAGCACGCTCGATTCCGCGCGGGGCGCGGTCGCCGAGGCCGACGTCGTGATCACCGCGGCCTCGTTCACGGACCCGGCCAATCGCCAGGCCATGACTTCCGACTGGCTGACGCCGAATGCGCTCGTCATCCCGGTCGACTACGCCACGATGTGCGCGGCCGAGGTGGCCGAGGGAGCAGCCCTGTTCCTCGTGGACGATCGCGGCCAGTTCGTGGCGAATCGCCAGGCTGGCCAGTTCGATGGTTACCCCGACCCGGTTTCCACGCTCGGCGTGGCGATCCTCGCCGGGACCGCGCGGCCCTCGAGCGGTCGCGTCGTCGTTACGCACCTTGGTGTCGGGCTCGCGGACGTCGTCTTCGCCGATGCGATCGTCCGGCGGGCGGAGGCGGCCGGTCTGGGCACGGCGCTCCGCGGTTGAGATTCGGGGGACGCCCATGCGGGTCGTGAAGCGGGTGGTCATCGTCCTGCTCATCGTGGTCGTCGTCGGCGTGGCGGCCGGGGCAGGCGCGTTGGCCTGGATCACGAGCCGCGCGATGCCACAGACCGCCGGCACGCTCGCGGTCGCCGGCTTGGACGCGGCGGTCACCGTCGACCGCGACGCGGCCGGGTTCGCCCATATCACCGCGACCACCGCGCACGACCTGTTCGTGGCCCAGGGCTACGTCCATGCCCAGGAACGGATGTGGCAGATGGAGGTGTGGCGGCGGATCTCGGCCGGGCGCCTCTCCGAGCTGTTCGGGACGAGTTCGCTCGAGCAGGACCGGTTCATCCGGACTCTTGGGTGGCGGCGGGCGGCGGAACGGGATCTCGCCGCACTCTCCGCCGAGACGCGGGCGATCCTCGATGCCTATGTCGCCGGGGTCAACGCCTGGCTCGACGTGAATCGCGGCAAGCTCGGGCTGGCCTTCGTGATCACCGGCGCGAACCCGGAGCCCTGGACCGTGCTCGACACGCTCACATGGGGCAAGGTCCAGGCCTGGAATCTCTCCGGGAACATGAGTACCGAGGTCTTCCGGTTCCTCGCCGATGCGCGGCTCGGCGACCCGTCACGAACCGACGAGCTCTTCGCCACCAGGGAGTTCGGGCCGGTCATCGTTCCCGCGCCGGACATCGATCCCTCGCCCGACATCGATCCCTCGCCGGACATCGATCCCCTCGCCACCGAAGACGACGGGACGGCCCGGACGACCGCCGGCATAGCGCGCCGACCGAACCCGCCACCTGCCCCTGACGTCACTGACAGCCAGGCCCGCGCGTGGCGAGACCTCGCGTCGATCGGTGACGATCTGCTCCGGCTCGCGGGTCTCGACGGCTCGGCCGGCGGTCTCGCTTCGGATCATGGGATCGGCTCCAACGACTGGGTCGTGGCCCCTTCGCTGTCGTCGACGGGCGGCGCGTTGCTCGGGAACGACCCGCACCTGGGGATCTCGATGCCGTCGATCTGGTTCGTCAACGGCCTCCATTGCGCGTCCGTCGGCGAGGCCTGCCCATTCGACGTCGCCGGCGTCAGCTTTCCTGGGGTCCCGGGCGTGATCCTTGGGCACAACGCCCGGATCGCCTGGGGCGCGACGAATGCGGCCGTGGACGTCCAGGACCTGGTCATCGAGACGGTCGACCCGGCCGATCCAACCCACTATCTGGGACCGGACGGTGCCTCGCTTCCATTCACCGTCCGGACCGAACAGATCGCGGTATCCGGCGGTGATCCGGTCACCATCGAGGTCCGGGACACCGTCCACGGCCCTGTCCTCAACGATGTCGACGAGCGGCTGGCCGACAGCCCGCTGATGGCGCTGCGCTGGTCGGCGATCCATCCGGCTGCGGCGCCGGACCGGACCTACGAGGCGATCCTTGGTCTGAACAAGGCAGCCGATTTCGGGGACTTCCGCGCCGCCCTGTCGTTGTACGGCGGGCCATCGCAGAATTTCGTCTACGCCGACGTGGACGGACACATCGGTTATCAGCTGCCGGGCTTCGTCCCGATCCGGTCCGATCCGGGCGATCGCGGCGATCGGCCGGTCCAGGGCTCGACCGGCGAGGGGGAATGGCTCGACCGGATCCCCTTCGAGCAGTTGCCGTGGGCACTGGACCCGGTCGACGGCTGGATCGTGACCGCCAACAACGCGGTGGTCGACGCCTTCGATGCACGGTTCCTCGGCCAGGAATGGGACCCGGGCTATCGCGCCGAGCGGATCATCGACCTCCTCAACCACCACGCGGAGGACGGGCTGACCGTGCTTGACATGGGCGTCATCCAGGCAGACACGGCGCCGCTTCGTGCGCGTGACATCGTCCTGTGGCTGGACGAGGCATTGCCCGCCACCCAGGACGGCTACACGATCGCCGACCGGATCGCGACCTGGGACGGCCGCTGCACCCTCGACAGCTTCGGCTGCCCTGCGTACATGGCCTGGGAGTATCGGATCCTGCGCGATCTCTTCGACGACGATCTCGGGCCGCTGGCGCGCGACTATGTCGGCAGCCCGTGGAGCTGGGTTGCCCTCGAGCAATTGATCCAGGACCCCGAATCGCCCTGGTGGGACGACACGACCACGCCGACGGTCGAAACGGCGGACGTCATCGCCCTGCGCGCCATGGACGAGGCCGGGGCCGAGCTGCGGGCCGCGTTCGGCGACCCGGACTCATGGGAGTGGGCCAGACTGCACACGGCGACGTTCAAGGAGGCGACGATCGGAACGGGCAGTGGGATCGGGCCCCTCGAGTGGTACTTCAACGAGGGCCCGGTGGACGTCGCGGGCGCAGCCGGCGCCGTCAACAACACCTACTATCGCCTGAGTCGCGCGTACCCGGATCCGACGGATCCCGAGTTCGTACCCGTCGGCATCGATCAGCTGTTCACGGTCACGAGTCTGCCGTCGTATCGGTTGCTCATCGACCTCTCCGACCTCGACGGCGCGCGGCTCGTCATCACCACGGGGCAGTCCGGTCATCCCTTCGCGACGCACTACGCCGACCAGATCGAGCCCTGGCGGAACGACGACACGCTGCCACTGCCATTCACCCGAGACGCGATCGCTGCGGCGGCGGTCGCGACCCTGACGCTCAGCCCGTGAGTGCACCTGCGGCGGATGTCGTCGTCGTCGGGGCGGGGACGATGGGCGCCTGGACGGCCCTGCGCTCGCGCCGGGCGGGCTGGACGACGACGCTCATCGATGCCTTCGGGGCCGGCCACCCGCGCTCGACCTCCGGCGACGAGACGCGCATCCTGCGGGCGGCGCACGGGGCCGACACGTTCTACGCGCGCTGGTCGCGCGAGGCTCGAACAGCCTGGCAGGCGTTCGAGGCCGAGGTGGGCGAGCGCTTCTACGTCGAGGCGGGGATGCTCTGGTTCGCCCACCGAGAGGACGGCTTCGAGGCCCACTCGATGGCGGCGCTGACATCGCTGGGCATCCCGGTGCGACGCCTGTCGCCGACCGACCTCGCCAACGGCTGGCCGCAGGTCGCGGCCAATGACCTGGCCTTCGCCGCATACGAGCCCGAAGCGGGCCTCCTGCTGGCACGGAACGGGGTGGCCGCCGTGGCCCGGACGTTCGCCCGGGACGGTGGTCGGTTCGAGCTCGCGTGGGTGGAGCCGGGCGCCACGGATGGGCGACGTCTCCTCGATGTGGTCGCCGGCGACGGCACCCGATTCCCGGGGGGCACGTTCGTGTTCGCGGCCGGGCCGTGGCTCCCGCGGCTCTTTCCGGACGTCGCAGGCGAGCTCATCCGGGTGACCAAGCAGGACGTGATGTTCTTCGGCCCGCCCGCGGGCGACGGCCGGTTCAACAGCGAATGGCTCCCCTGCTGGGTCGACTATGACTCCGCGACCTACGGGGTCCCGGCCGTCTCCGGGCGAGGCATGAAGCTGGCGCCCGATCGCTATGGCCCGGTCTTCGATCCGACGAACGGTGAACGACAGGTCGACCCGGAGTCGGTCCGGCTGGCGCGCCGCTACATGGCGCGGCGGTTCCCGGCGATGGCCGGCGCTCCGGTCGTGGAGACCCGGGTCTGCCAGTACGAGACGACGCCCGACACCGATTTCGTGATCGATCGTCATCCCGCGTTCGACAACGTCTGGCTGGTCGGCGGCGGTTCGGGCCATGGCTTCAAGCACGGGCCGGTGATCGGCAGCTACCTGGTGTCGCGCATCGCCGGCGCCCCGGCCGGAGACGATGAGGATCGCTTTTCGATCTCCCGGGTCCGTGAGTTCCGCCAGAACCTGCGGACCGGGGCCGACGCCGCGCACGACGACTAGATCGTCGAGGGCCCGGTGAAGTCCTTGCGCAGGTTCATCGAGAACGGCGAGCGGATCGACGCCTCCGGGAACAGGACGGCGTCCTCACCGGGCTCGGTGATCCACTCGACCAGGTGGCGATTCACGATGAGGGTCCCGAGGTCGCGGGCGACGACCGAGCCCGCCATGTTGAAGGCCATCGTCACGCCGGTGAACGGGATCGTCGGCTCGCGCTGAAGGACGCCGCGCATGGGATCCTGGCCGCGGCACGCCACAGCACGGTGGTACGGGTACCCGCTCACGCATGCGGACGAGGCCGCTACGACTCGCTGATCTCCAGCGGGCCGTCCGGGACTTCGATCAGGATGCGGTCGCCGTCGATCACCACGGGATAGACGGCCAACGGCTCCTCGGCCGGCGGGTCGAGCGGCTCCCCGTTCACGAGGTCGAAGCGGGACAGGTGGAGCGCGCAGGTCAGTGTGCCGTTGGTCAGGAAGCCCTTGTCGAGCTCGAAGTACTCGTGCGAGCAGACGCCCTGCACCGCCGTGACCTCACCGCCGATGTTGATCACGAGGACCTGGTCGGTGCCGTCCACCCAGGCCATCTTCATCTCGCCGTCGGCGACCTCGTCGACTCCGAGGAGGTCGATCCGTCTCATCGCGGGCCGCGCGTGCGCGCGCGAGCCAGCCGGCGCGAGCGACGTTGTGGAGGCATCAGGCTGCGGCCACGCCGGTCGCGCCATCCGTGCCGGACGCCCACTTGGCTTCCAGCAGCTCGCGCAACCGATCGCGGGCGGACGCGAGGGGGACCCTGGCGACGACCGGCTCGAGGAAGCCGAGGACGATGAACTTGCGCGCCTCGTCCGGTGGGATGCCGCGCGACTCGAGGTAGAACAGCTGGAGCTCGTCGACGGGTCCGACCGAGCTCGAGTGCATCGCGCGGCGGCAGTCCGGCTGATCGATCTCGAGCGACGGGATCGCGACCGAGCGGGCGGCCTTCGAGAGGTTCATCCCGAACTCGCCGAGGAAGCTGTCGGTGCCGACCGCGCTCTTCTCGATCGTGATGAGGCCCTTGAGGTAGGCCCGGGCGCTCTCGAGCAGGGCGGCCTTCGACAGCAGGTCGCCGGTCGTATCGCGGCCGATGTGGGTCGTGAATGAGGTCAGGTCGAACAGCTGCTCGTCAGCACCGAACACGATCTCGACCTGCTCGACCGAGCTGCGGTCGCCAACGAGCCGGTTCTCGACACGGCTGCGCACGAGGCGACCACCGAGCTGGGCGAGAGCCCACTGCAGCGTGGCGCCTTCTCCGATCGATGCGAGCCGATGCTGGAACGCGACGGTGTCGTCGCCGAGCTCCTGCAGGCTTGCGAACTGGAGCGATGCGCCGGACCCCAGCGTGACCTCGGTCGTGCCGGCGAAGAACGCCTGGCCGCCGGACGGAGGCGCCGCGTCCGATGCCACGAGTTCCTCGACGATCGATGCCTCGGACTTCTCGCCAAGGCGGATGAGGCTTCGGGTGATGAGGGCGCGGTCGGGCGTTCCAACGGCCCAACGAACGACGATGGGCCGCTCGAGCCGGACACCATCGGGGACGTCGACCAGGACACCCTGCGACCAGAGGGCCCGGGTGAGCTGGGCGAACTTGTCGGTCGAGGGGACGGACGGTCCGCCATCGAGCAGGTCGCGGACGGCGTCCACGTCATCGAGCAGGGAGCGGACTGCGACCCCGGCAGCCTCGGCCGTGTCCGAGAGGGCGACGG
>JARDZW010000154.1 GCA_029240655.1 Chloroflexota bacterium | reverse complement strand
TCGCGGCCGATATCTACGCTTCCGGTCTCGAGACCGGAAGCGATCTCGAATCGCTGTTCCTCGAGTTGACGGGCGGCGAGGCGTCGACCAGTCGCGAGGGCTCCTTCGTGGGCGGCCCCGGGAACGAGGCGTCGACCGGCAACGGCCCCGATGGCACGACCGGCGGCGGAGCGGTGCCATGAGACTGTTCGTGTCCGGCCTTCGCAAGCTCGTCCGACGTCCGGCGACGTACATCACGCTCGGGCTGATGGTCGGCCTGCTGGCCCTGATCTACATCGCGGTCGGCGCGACCGCGCGTCAAGCGGCAGCTGTCGGTGGCGACGGGGCACAGGCGTTGCTGCTCGTCACGTTCCCGGGCGCCTACGCGCTCCTGCTCTCGTTCATCCTTGGCCTGGGCGGGCTGTTCGCGATGATCTACGGGGCGGCGGTCGCGGGGTCCGAATGGACGTGGGGCACGCTCAAGGCAGCGGTCGCGCGCGGCGAGAGCCGCAGCCGGTACCAGCTGCTGTCGTTCGCGTCGATCGGTCTCCTGGTCGGGATCGGCCTGCTGGTGGCCTTCGCGATCGGGGTCGCCGTGGCGGTCGTCGCCGCCAATCTCGCGCAGGTCCCTACGACCGGCGTCACCGACGCCACGACCCTCGGCACGCTGCCGGAGCTCCTGGGTCGCGGCTGGCTGGCGCTCGCCGAGGCCTGCGCGCTCGGCTTCGCGATCGCCACGCTCGCGCGCAGCCAGCTGGCCGGGATCGGCGTCGGGATCGCGCTCTACTTCGCCGAGGGATTCGCATCGATCTTCCTCCCCGACGTCGTGCAATACCTTCCGTTCAGCGCCGCCAACTCCGTGGTGGCGACGTCGGGCGGCGGCGCCTTCGGCGGCGGTGCCGCCCCGGTCGCCCTCGAGCCCGATGTCGCACTGGTGGTCGTGGGCGCATGGTTGATCGGCGCGCTCGTCGTCGCCGCCGTCTTCACCGAACGGGCCGAGATCTCCGGGTAGCGCCCGGCTGGCATGCCTGGGCGACGGCTCGACGGCTAGCGAGCCGCCGCCTGGATCTCGTGGATCTCGCGCGCGAACTTGGCCGCTCGGGCAGCCCACGCGACCGGCCGCTTGTGGTCCTTGGCGACCGGCTGCATCGAGATGTACGTGCTGTCCCACACCATCGCGAGGGGGGCGTATCGCCACGGCGTGAAGAAGCGGCGCAACTCCCCGGCGCTGAGCTCGCTGCCGGGTGGCATGTCGTAGCCGTTCTTGCTCTGGCGCCCGTACAGCGGCCCCACCACGCGGACGCTGGTCACCTGGAATTCGTCGGTCAGCAAGGGATCGGCGGTCGCATCGAAGCCGGTGAGGATCCAGCCGTGCCCGCCGTTCGATACGGTCAGCGCGACCGGCAGACCAGTGCGTCGCAAGTTCGCCGCCGCGGACCGCAGCCCTGCGGAGAACGAGCGGCTGGCGACCAACCGGTAGCGGTCGTCGATGAAATGGCGCAGACCCGCCGTCCAGCCCTGCGGATCGACGCCCGCCGATTCGGGCAGGTCGTAGCGGTTTCGTTTGCGCATCCAGTCGAAGTAGCGACGCTGGCCGCTGGTGGAGTGGTCGTTGTCTCGCTCGACGATGTTCCGCACGATCTGGATGCCGGCGGCCGTGCACCACAACCAGCTCTTCTGGGTGGTGAAGACGCCATCGCGGTAGAGATCGACGCTGCCGTCCCATGCCGGCAGGAGGGCCGCCGGGGCGGCCGGGGCGGCCGGAACGGGGGTGCGGCCAGGCGACGGGGCCGCAATCACCGGGGTCGCAAGCAGGAGCAGCGAGATCGTAAGCGCGCTGAGGACCTGGAGCGCCGAGCCAGGCCGTCGCGGATGGCCGGTCATGGGGTCATGCTGCCCCGGATCGCGGGATCCTGCAGGCGCCAGGAGGGTTCCAACCGGCGAAAACAAGGCCCGATCCCGCGGACTTCCGAGCGGTCCGCGTCCCATGCCACGTCCGATCGCCGGCGTTTCGGCTTTCGCCGCGGTCGGTTGGAGCGCTGGCGGCGCCAAGAAAACGCGGCACCGACACTCAGCCGCGCTGGGACAGCTCCCCGAGGCGCTCGGTCAGCCGCAGGTTCTCGGCGTAGTCGATCGGGACCTCCACGAGGGACGGCCCGTCAACCGCGAGCGCCCGTTCGAGCACCGGATAGAGCTCGGCCGCCGACGACGGACGGAAGCCGGCGATCCCGAACGACTCCGCGTACGCGACGAAGTCCGGGTTGCCGAACTCCACCCCGAACGGCCGCCCGAACTCGTTGCGCTGCTTCCAGTCGATGAGGCCATAGCCGTCGTCGCGCCACACCATCACGCAGATGTTCGCGCCGATCCGCTTCGCGGTCTCGAGCTCCTGGCTGTTCATGAGGAACCCGCCGTCACCGCACAGCGCCACGACCTTGCGGTCGGGGTGGACGAGCTTGGCGGCGATGGCGCCTGGGATCGCGATGCCCATGGCGGCAAAGCCGTTCGAGATGATCACGGTGTTCGGCTCGTACGCCTGGTACAGCCGCGCCACCCAGACCTTGTGCGCTCCGACGTCCGACACCACGATGTCCGACGGACCCATCGCTCGGCGCAGGTCCCCGATGGCCCGTTGCGGCGTGATGGGCCAGGCGTCGGCCGCCTCGTGGGCCGCGAGCTCGTCGAGCAGCTGGGTGCGCAGGTCGGCGTGGACGAGGATCTCGCGCGACGCATGCCGCTCGGACGCGTCGCGACCGCCGACGCCGAGGGGCTGGACCGCTTCGAGCAGCCTGCGAAGCGACCCGTCGATGTCGCCGATCAGCTCGACCTCGGGTTGGTAGGCGGCATCGATCTCCGCCGGCTGCGTGTCGATGTGGATCACCCGCTTGGAGCCGTCGGGATCCCACGATGACGGGGCGTACTCCACCAGGTCGTACCCGACGCAGATGACGAGGTCCGCCCGGTCGAAGCCCGACAGGACGTGGTCGCGCGCCTGGAGACCCACGGCCATCAACGAAAGGTGCGACCGGTCGTCGATCGCGCCCTTGCCCATGAACGTCGCCGCGACGGGCACGTGCAGTCCGCGGGCCAGGGCCCGGAGCTCCGGCGCGGCGCCCCGGCGGAGGATCCCGTTGCCGGCCAGGATGATCGGTCGCTCCGAAGCGGCGATGAGGCGCGCCGCGTGGCCGATGGCCTCGTCGGTGGGCTCGGGGAAGTAGGCACGCCCCGGCGTGAGCGGCACGGGCGGCCGCGCATCCGGCGAGAACGTGGCGGCGGCGACGTCCTCGGACAGCTCGATGTGGGTCGGCCCGGGCTTCTCCAGCGTCGCGACCCGGAACGCCTTGCGCACGATCTCGGGGATGAGCTCGGCCTGCCCGACCCGCGTGCTCCACTTCGTGACGGGCTCCAGCATGCGCACGATGTCGACGACCTGATGCGCCTCCTTATGGAGCTTCGATGACGCGGCCTGTCCGGTGATCGCGACCATTGGCGCGCGGTCCAGGAAAGCGTCCGCCACGCCGGTGATGAGGTTCGTGGCGCCGGGACCAAGCGTCCCCATCGCGACTGCGGCGCGACCCGTGAGTCGCCCGTGCACGTCGGCCATGAATGCCGCGCCCTGTTCGTGGCGGGTCGTGACGTGCCGGACACCCTGGTGGTGCGACAGGGCGTCGAGGACGTCCATCGTCTCCTCGCCGGGCACGGAGAAGACGTACTCGCAGCCTTCGGCGGCAAGGCAGTCAACGAGCAGGTCGGCAGCGCGACGAGTCGCGCGCGGTGTGGTGGTCATCGCCGCCAAGGGTAGGCCATCAACGCGATCATCAGGCGGTCCCGAACACCGGGGCCGGACACGGTGCGCTACGCTCGCGGCCGTTCGCAGGAGGACCATGTGCGCCCGAGCCTGAACATGCTCGCCCCCGAGCTCATCGACCAGATCGTCGACGAAGCGAAGCGGGTGCTGGCCGAAGTCGGGATGGAGATCCGCGGGCCGGAGATGCGCCGCCGGCTGCTCGAGTCGGGTCTCCCGACGAACGCCACGGGCGAGCGCGTGCTGTTTCCGCGGGCCGTCGTCGAGCGGGCGATCGCCGACGCGCCGCGCGCGTTCACATTACACACCCGCGATGGCGAGGCGCATGCCGACCTCGGCGGCGACCGCGTCCACTTCGTCCCGGGCTCGTCCGGCCTCAAGACGCTGGACCATCGGAGCGGACAAGTCCGCCTCGCGAACTCGACCGACTTCGTCGAGTACGTCCGCCTCGCCGACGGCCTGGAGCACATCGCCTACCTCGCGACCGCGTTCTCGACGAACGAGGACATCGAGCCCCAGGTGTCCGACGCGTGGCGCCTGTACATGACGCTCACCAACTCGAAGAAGCCGGTCGTATCGGGCGCCTTCACCGAGCACGGCGTCGGCCGGATGGTCGAGATGATGCAGCTCTTCCGGACCGACCGCGCCGACCTCGTCGCGCGCCCCATGTCGATCTTCACCATCACCGCCACCGGCAACTTCCGGTACAGCGAGGACTCCTGCCAGAACCTCATCGACTGCGTCGAGGCGGGCGTGCCGGTCGAGATCGTGCCGGTGACGCTCATGGGTCTGATCGCGCCGGTCACGACGGTCGGGGCGACGGTCTTCCACACGGTGGACGTGCTGGCCGGCATCACCATGGCCCAGGTCATCAAGCCCGGAGCGCCCGTACTGTTCGGCGGTGCGCCGGCGACGTTCCATATGAAGGTCGCGAGCTCGCCGATGTCCGCCATCGAGGCGCTCCAGCTGGACGCCGCCTACGTGGCGGTGGCGAAGTCGCTCGAGCTCCCGTGCCAGTCGTACATGGCCCTCTCGGATGCACCGATCCTGGATGCTCAGGCCGGCGCGGAGACGTTCGGCAGCGCATTGATCGCGGCCCTGGCCGGGGTCAACTCGGTCAGCGGTCCCGGCATGCTCGACTTCCTGCTCGTGTTCAGCCTGCCCAAGCTCGTCTTCGACAACGAGATGTGCGGCCAGGCCCTGCGCTTCGTGCGCGACATCAAGCCGATCGACGACCTGCCGGTGGGTGCGCTCATCGACCAGCTCATGGCCGATCAGCACCTGATCATGGCCGACCACACGATGGCGCATTGGCCGACCGAGCTGTACCTGCCGTCGACGATCGTCGAGCGGGACAACCGCGAGAACTGGACGAAGGCGGGCGCCAAGGACACATACCAGCGCGCGATCGAGGAGGTCGAGGCGCGGCTCGCCGCGTACCGGCCGCTCGAGACGGATCCGGCGATCGATGCCGAGCTCCGGCGGATCATCTCGTCCGGCCTGGAATCGCAGACCGAGCTGCCGTACGTGCCGCCCGCCGCGGAGCCGACGGCCGCGGCTCTTGC
>JARDZW010000153.1 GCA_029240655.1 Chloroflexota bacterium | reverse complement strand
GGCGCTCAGGGTGATGGCGCCCTCGTTCCAGCCCGGCTGGGACGTCCTCATCATCGCCCGGCCCGCGATCGTCGAGGCCGACCATGACGCGCTGGTCGGAGCGTTGCAGCGGATACTCGTCCGCGGCGGCGTGTTCGGAGGAGTCACGTCATGAAGCGCATCGGGATCGGGCTCATCAAGCTCTACCGGATCGTGTTCGCCTGGCTTCCTGCATCGTGTCGATACGAGCCGACCTGTTCCCACTACACGGAACAGGCGATCTCGAAGTACGGCCTACTGAAGGGAAGCTGGATGGGCGCCAAGCGCATCGCCAGGTGTCACCCGTGGAATCCGGGCGGATATGACCCGGTCCGCTAGCGAGGCGATGCGCCCGTGACCCTGTCCCCGACCGTGCGCCGGATCGGCCCGGCGCTCCTGTTCTTCGTGCTGGTGGCGGTGGTCATCACGGCGTGCCTCCCGGGATCCGCTCCGACCGGCTCGGGGGCGGTGCCCAGCCCCAGTTACGCGCCGCCCCTTGAACCGGCCACGCCACAGGATCCGTTGAGCCTGATCGCCTGGCTCTTCACACCGCTTTTCCAGGTGATGCTGATCATCCTGCTCGCGGTGTACCAGTTCCTCGAGAATCTGGGCCTCCCGGGGGCGATCGCGTGGGCCATCGTCGTGCTCACGCTGATCGTGCGGGCGGTTCTGATCCCCCTCTATCGCAAGCAGCTGGTCTCCCAGCGCCGGATGCAGCTCATCCAGCCGGAGCTCAAGGAGGTCCAGAAGCGATTCAAGGGCGATCAGATGAAGGCGCGGCTGGCCCAGCAGGAGCTCTTCAAGGAGCGTGGCGTCAACCCGCTCGCGGGCTGCCTGCCCCTCCTGCTCCAGCTGCCGCTGCTGTTCATCATGTACTCGGTCATCCAGAACGGGCTGACCAACGTCGACCCGAGCGCGATGCTGACGGTGTTCGGCGTCCAGGTCGTGGACATCGAATGCCAGAACATCAACCCGTCGACGGGCATGCCGGACGCCGCCCTCGGCCCGTGCATCGACTCGGTCGTGCCGATCCTCGGCGACATCGCCGTGCCCCAGGCCTTCCTTTGGATCGCCGGCTTCGGGCTGAGCTTCCTCGCGATCGCGTCGGCGCTGCTCCAGCTCGTGCAATCCCGGATGATGCTCCCGGTCGCCGACCCGACCAACGATGACCCGAACGTTCGGATCCAGCGCCAGACGATGCTGTTCCTGCCGCTCATCTCCGTCGTCTACGGCGGGTTCCTGCCGGCGGGCCTGTTCATCTACTGGATCGTGGCCACGGTCTTCTCGATCGTGCAGCAGTATCTGATCGTCGGCTGGGGCGCGATGTTCCCCCTGTTCGGCTGGACGCCAGCCTTCGCGGTCGATCACACCCCGCGCTACCCGGTGGCGATGCCACCACCACCAGACCCAGCCAAGCGTGCGGCCATCCTGACCGACGCAGACAAGAAGACGACGGCTACCAAGACGATCCGCCCCCGCGAGCGGGGCCGTCAGGGCCGACGAGGGAGACGACGCTGACCATGAGTGCTTACAAGGAATTCTCCGGAAAGTCCGTGGAGGACGCGCTGCGTGCTGCGCGGGAGGAGTTCGGGGCCGAGCTCAACGACCTCGACTTCGAGATCCTGACCCCCGGCAGTCGCGGGGTCCTGGGCATGGGTGCCGAGCCGGCCCGGATCGTGGCCGCCCCACGCCAGGCCCTTGGCGGAGCGGCGCCCAAGCGCGATGCCGCCGCCTCCGTTCCGCTCCCGGCGCCGCCCCCCCGTGACTACGCCGACCGCGACCGCCCACCCCGCCGGGATGACCGCGCCCCCCGTCGCGACGACCGCCGTCCGCGGCCCGGCGATCGCCCGCCCGGGGACAGCGCACCTCGCCAGGACGCCCCGAGCGACGTCCACGTCCCGAGCGCGGCGCCGAGCTCAGCGGCCCCGAGCTCAGACCGCCCGCGCGATGACCGCCCGCCGCGTCGCGATCGGTCGGACCGCGGTCCGCGTCGCGACGATCGACCCCCGCGCCGGTCCGCCCCCGCCGCGGATCTTTCCGCCTCGGAAGCCGCCGAGGTGGCGGCCGCTCGTGGCTCGGTGGCCGCGGAACGGGCGGAGCTGGAGGCCGCGGAGGCGTCTCCCGAGGCTCTCGCCGCCGGCCAGCGCATCCTCGAGACCCTGATGGGCCACCTTGGATTCGACGCCCGGGTCGAGGTCGCCGCCGGCGAGACGAGCCGCCTCAATGTCGTTGCCCAGGGCGACGATCGCGACGCGCTCGGTGCGCTCATCGGACGCAAGGGTGAGCGCCTGTCCGCGCTGCAGCACCTCGTGAACCTCATGCTCTCGAAGGAGATCGGGTCGTGGACACGCGTTCTCGTCGATGTCGAGGACTACCGTGGCCGTCGTGAGCGCCAGCTGCGCGAGCTGGCCGAGCGTGCCGCCGCGCGAGTCGTCGAGACCGGCAAGATGCTCCAGCTGGAGCCCATGCCCGCGCTCGAACGACGCTGGATCCACCTCACGCTGCGTGATCACGCAGGTGTCGCCACGCAGTCGATCGGCGAGGAACCGAACCGTCGCGTCGTGCTGGTCCCGCGGGCTGGCTGACCATCGCCCGGGGCACGTTTCGGGCGCCGGGCGTCACGAAAGCCGTTACCTCGGCGTCATCATCGAGCCCGGTTCCTTGACGGGACTCCGTTCGCTGGCTGCTAGGATGTCGCTCCCATGACCACCACAACCCCCGATTCCGTCGGGGTGGCCGTTCCCGAAACGCACCGGCCATCGGGCCGCGTGCGCTTCGCCGTCGCGTTCCTCGTCGGCTTGCTTCTGGCGACCGTGGCCGGCGCCGGGGCCCTGTATGCGTACGACCAGCAGTACATCGGCCGCGTGTTGCCCGGTGTCCGTGTGGGTGCCGTGGACCTGTCCGGACTCGAACCGGCCGTGGCAGCAGAGCGCCTGCGCGAGGCCTACGGGTCGCTGAGCGAAGGCGAGATCATCGTGAAGTCGTCGAGGGGATCGACGTCGATCAGCTTTGCCGACATCGGGCGTGGCCCGGATGTCGAGGCGATGCTGGCGGAGGCCTTGGCCGTCGGGCGCGAGGGGAATCCGGTCGAGCGCGTCATCGCAGACGCCCGAACCGCCATCCGCGGCGTCACCCTGCAGCCGCGCGTCACCTACGACCCCGATGCCCTGGCCGGGCGGATCGTCGCCTACGCCGATTCACTCGCACGCGAGCCCGTCGACGGATCGGTCCAGGCGGTCAAGACGCGGTTCGTCGTACACGCCGGGGTGGCCGGCCGTCTGGCCGACGCCGCTGTGCCGGTCGAAGCCGCGTTCGCCGACGTCGGAGAGCTCGACGCGCCCGCGACGCTGACCTACGCCATGCCCGAGCGCGCCGTCGAGCCCGAGGTCACCACGGCCGAGGCGTCGGCGGCCAAGGCCACAGCCGAGCGGATCGCCGCCGAGGTCACCCTGAGCGCGAAGACCGGCAAGCAGAAGATCACGCAGTCGCGGCTTCGGTCGTGGATCACCTTCGCACCGACCGCGGACGGCGGCTACGCCCCGACCATGGACACCACCGGCCTCCCCGACATCCTCAAGAAGCTCGCCAAGAAGATCAACCAGGCTCCGATCAACGCCTCCTTCAAGACATCCGGCGGCCGGATCACGGGGGTGACCCCGAGCAAGACCGGCTACAAGATGGACGTCCAAGCGACGCAGAAGCAGATCCTGGCCCTGATCGCCGCCCGACTCGAGGGCGGCACCGGCAAGTCGATCGAGCCGACCGCCAAGGTCACGCAGCCCGCGCTCACGACCGCCGAGGCCAAGGCCGCCCGCCCCAAGATGCGGAAGATCTCGCAATGGACGACGCCGTTCCCGATCAGCGATCGGAACGGGTTCGGCGCGAACATCTGGATCCCGGCGCGGCTGATCAACGGCTACGTCGTCGCTCCGCGCGCCACCTTCGACTTCTGGGACGCCGTCGGACCCGTCACCCGGGCCAAGGGCTACAAGTCCGGTGGCGCGATCATCAACGGCCGGACGGAGCCGCAGGGCGCCCTCGCGGGAGGGATCTGCTCATGCTCGACGACCCTCTTCAACGCCGCGCTGCGCGCCGGCTACGAGATGGGCGCCCGCCGTAACCACTACTACTACATCGATCGCTACCCGATCGGGCTCGACGCGACCGTCTTCATCAGTGCCTCGGGTTCCAAGCAGACGGTCTCGTTCACGAACGACACGGACTACCCGCTGCTCATCCGCGGGTATGGCTTCCGGGACGGCGGGACGGGCTACGTGCGGTTCGAGATGTACAGCGTCCCGACGGGCCGGGACGTGGACATCCACCTGGGTCGCCGCCAGAACGTCCGGGTCGCCACCGACACCATCCAGTACACGTCCAGCCTCGCGCCCGGCGTCCGCAAGCGCATCGAGTACCCGGTCAATGGTTTCCAGGTCACCTCGACGCGAGTCGTCCGCGATCGGAAGGGCAACGTGATCCACCGGGACTCGTACTACTCGAACTACGCGCGGATCACCGGCATCACGCTCGTCGGGCGCTGAGCTCAGCCCTCGCCGGCCGTCCGAAACCGCTCGCGCAGGCGAGCCCACCATCCGCGCCCCGATCCTGAGGACGCGCCGCCCGATGGCGTTGCTGATCGGCCGCGCAGGCCCTGGGCGATCGCCTCGGCCTCCGTCGCGCTGACGCCGAACCGCCGGAGCGCATAACGCGCCATCTGCACGGCGAGCTCGCGCTCCCCGTGCACGGCCTGCACCTTGCCGCCGATCGTCCGCAGGTGGGCCGCTTCGGCGTCGCTATGGGTCCGGACGACGAGATCGAGGCCCGGATGCAGGGCGTGGGCACGCTCGACGATGAGCCTCGTCTCGTGCGGGTCGGAAGTCGCAACCACGACCAGACGAGCGTGTTCGATCTGGGCCATCTGCATGACGTCGGCGTTCGCTGCGTCGCCGAAGACGGCCGGGATCCCCCGCGCCCGCAGGCGGTCCACCTCGTCCCGTTGCTGGGTGATCACGACGTAACGGAATCCACGGCGTTCGAGCGCAGGTCCGATCATCCGCCCCACCCGGCCGTAGCCGCAGATGATGGCGTGCAGGCGCAGGCCTCCCTGGGTCTCCTCGTCGAGGATCCCGAGGGCCCCGCTTCGCCGCTGCAGCAGGTTCGCGATCGCGGGTGTCGCGCGCAGACGTGCTTCGATCGGATCGATGCCACGCAGGACGAGCGGATTGACCGTGATCGACAGCAGCGCTCCGGCGACGATCAGCTGGAAGCCGTCGTCCGGGAGCAGG
>JARDZW010000152.1 GCA_029240655.1 Chloroflexota bacterium | reverse complement strand
CGGCTCCGTCCGCCGTCCGGGTATCCTTCCCGGAATCGCGAGAGGAGTTCGCCAGGTCGTGACCGAGGGATCCGTCATCATCATCGGCGGCGCGGAGGACAAGGTCCGCGACCGCGTCATCCTGAGCCGCTTCGCCACGCTTGCCGGCGGGCGTGACGCGACCGTCGTCGTGATCTCGACCGCTTCCTCGATGGGCGTGGAGGCCGGCGCACGCTACAAGCAGGTCCTGGGCGAGCTCGGCGTGACCAAGGTCCGCACGATCCACGCGATCACCCGCGCCCAGGCGAACGACGAGAAAGCGGCCTACGCGATCCGCAACGCCACCGGGATCTTCCTCACGGGCGGCAACCAGCTCCGGCTGTCGTCGACGATCGGCGGGACGCGGCTCGCGGACGCGGTGCTGGACCAGTTCCGCCAGGGTGCCGTCGTGGCGGGCACGAGCGCGGGCGCCAGCGCGCTGTCGAGCCACATGATCGCGTTCGGGGCATCCGGCGCGACGCCGAAACATCGCATGGCCCAGATCGCGGCCGGACTCGGCGTGCTCCCGGGCGTCATCGTCGATCAGCACTTCCAGCAGCGGAACCGGCTGGGGCGGTTGCTCAGCCTCATCGCCCAGAACCCGAGCCTGCTCGGTCTCGGCGTCGACGAGGACACCGCCGGCGTCGTCGGAGTCGACCACGTCATGGAGGTCATCGGGCGTGGCTCCATCACGGTCGTCGACGGCGCCCGCTCGGAGACAGATGCCTGGGAGGTCAAGGGCCACCGGCCATTGATGATCAGCGGGGTGGTGCTGCATTCCCTGCCGGCCGGCTACCGCTTCGACCTTCGCCGGCGCGAGCGCATCGTCGCTCCGGCGCTCCACGCGCTCCCCGGCGGCGGCGAGGCCGCGTCCAGCTAGAGCACCAGCGCACCAGAGCACGACACAGGCCGCCGTACACTGGCGGCCATCCAGACGCAGGGGAGGGCCAGCGTGACCGAGACCGCGGAACCGACGACGACACGCGCACGCCGGCCCCGGTCCAAGTCTGCGTCCACAGCCTCCGCCGCCAAGCCGCTGCCAACGCTGCGCATCCTCGAGACCCGCGTCCTGCGCGGACCCAACTACTGGGCGCGCGAGCCCGTCATCCGGTTGCTGGTCGACCTCGGGGTCCTGGAAGACTTCCCGTCCGACAAGATCCCGGGCTTCACCGACGCGCTCATCGCGCTCCTGCCGACGCTCGAGGACCATGCCTGCTCCCTTGGCCGGCGCGGCGGGTTCATCACCCGCCTGCGTGACGGCACCTGGACCGGCCATATCACCGAGCACATCGCGCTCGAATTCCAGAACCTCGCCGGTACCGACGTCCGTCACGGGAAGACCCGCTCCGCCGGCCCATGGGGCCAGTACAACTGCATCTACGAGTACCGCGAGGAGGCCGTCGGCCTCGAGGCGGGCCGGATGGCGGCGGCCCTCGTCAACCACCTCGTCGCGCCAGACGACCCCGATTTCTTCTTCGACTTTGCGCCCGAGCTCGAGAACCTCATCCGGCTGGCGGAGCGCCAGGCCTTCGGACCGTCGACGCAGGCCCTCATCGACGAAGCCGTGAGTCGCGACATCCCGTTCATCCGCCTGGACCGCCATTCCCTCGTGCAGTTCGGGCACGGGGTCCACCAGCAGCGCATCCGGGCGACGATGACGTCCAAGACCTCGGCCATCGGCGTTGACGTGGCGTCCGATAAGAGCCTGACCAATCGTCTGCTCGATTCGGCCGGCCTCCCGGTGCCGCGCGCCGACGTCGTCGAGACGGAAGACGCGGCGGTCGCCTCGGCGAAGCGAATCGGCTTCCCATGCGTCCTCAAGCCACTCGATGGCAATCACGGGCGCGGCGTCCACCTCGACCTGCGCTCCGAGGAGGCCGTGCGAGCTGCGTTCCCGGGCGCCCTGGGGCAGAGCCGCACGGGCGTGGTCGTGGTCGAGAGCTACGTGACGGGCCATGACTACCGCTGCCTGGTCATCGGCGGCAAGGTCGCAGCCATCGCCGAGCGCGTGCCGGCCAGCGTCACCGGCGACGGGGAGCACACAGTCCGTCGGCTCGTGGATCTCGCCAACGCCGATCCGCGCCGTGGCATCGGCCACGAGAAGGTCCTGACGCGGATCAAGGTCGACGAGGCGGCCGTCGAGCTCGTCCGCGCTCAGGGTCTTGAACTGGATGACGTGCCGCCCGCGGGCACCTGGATCAAGCTCGCCCTGACCGGCAACATGTCGACCGGCGGGACGTCCATCGATCGGACGATGGAGGCCCACCCCGACAATGTCGAGATCGCCGAGACTGCGGCAGGCATCGTCGGCCTCGATGTGGCCGGTATCGACTTCATCTGCCCGGACATCGCCACTCCGGTTCGGGAGACGGGCGGTGCCATCGTCGAAGTCAACGCGGCCCCGGGGTTCCGGATGCACACCCACCCCACGGAAGGCGAGCCCCAGTACGTCGCCCGCCCCGTCATCGATGGGCTTTTCCCGCCCGGACAGCCGGCCCGCATCCCGATCGTGAGCGTGACCGGCACGAACGGCAAGACCACGACGGTCCGGATGATCAGCCACATCCTCAAGCTCATGGGCCGGCGGGTCGGGATGACGTCGACCGACGGCATCGTCATCGACGGGCGGTTGATCAAGAAGGGCGACATGTCGGGACCGAAGTCGGCCCTGATGGTCCTCCAGAACCCCACCGTGGACACCGCGGTGTTCGAGGTCGCGCGAGGCGGGATCCTGCGCGAAGGGCTGGGCTACGACCGCAACGATGTCGCCGTGGTGACCAACGTGACCGGCGACCACCTCGGCCTGGGCGGGATCAACTCGCTCGGCCAGCTGGCGAACGTCAAGGGCGTGGTCGTCGAGGCCGTACCCCGTTCCGGTACGGCCGTGCTCAACGCCGACGACAGCCACGTCTACCGGATGGGCCGCCACTGCGCCGGAAGGGTGGTGCTGTTCAGCATGGCCACCAAGAAGGGCGAGGATGGATTCGATCGCATCGACGGCCACACCAGCCGCGGGAATGCCGCGTTCTGCCTCGAGCCGAGCGCCGAAGGCGAGCTGATCGTGCTGCGCCTCGGCAGCCGCAAGATGCCGGTCCTCTACACGCACCTGATCCCGGCGACGTTCGGGGGACGGGCGCGGATGAATGTGGCGAACGCCCTTGCTGCCGCGGCCGCGGCCTGGGCCACCGGCGCGCACCTCCACGACATCCGCCAGGGCCTGCGCACCTTCACGACCTCGTTCTTCCAGGCGCCGGGTCGCCTCAACCTGCTCGACGTCGGCGGCGTCCGCGTCGTCATCGACTACTGCCACAACGTCGATGGCATGCGCCAGCTCGCGGATTTCGTCGAGCGGATGATGGTCGAGCCGCAGACGAAAGCCGGGCGGATCGGCTCATCCGCTCCGACGGCGCGGTCGGGCCGGGCGATCGGCGTGCTCGGCATCCCGGGCGACCGACGTGACGAGGATCAGCGTGAGTACGGCGCGATCGCGGCCGTTGCCTTCGACGAGATCATCGTGCGCGAGGACAAGAACCTGCGCGGCCGAGCGCCGGGTGAGACCGCTTCGAACGTGATCGAGGGCGTGCGTGGGGCCAAGGCGGCCGGGAGCTCGCGGACGACGCGCGCCGACAAGGTCCTCGACGAGATGACCGCGGTCCGCACGGCGCTCCGCCGCGCGATCCCGGGCGATCTCGTCGTGTGCTGCGTGGACGATGCGATCGGTGTCTACCGCGAAGCGATGGCCGCCGCGGGCGCGTCACGCGCCGGCGGGATGGCGTTCGCGGATCCGGGCGAGCTGGAGGCGCCCGACGGATGAGCCGGCCCGGGCCGCGTTATGTCCCGGAGGACTCGCTCCAGAGTCCGCGGTTCACGGGTCCGTCGACGTTCGCCCGGCTGCCGTACGTCCGGACCCTCGAGGATGTTGATCTTGCGATCGTCGGCGTGCCGTTCGACACGGGCGTGACTTACCGCGCCGGGGGGCGGTTCGGCCCGAACGCGGTCCGTGCCGCGAGCGTCATGCTCCGGCAGTACAACACGAACCTCGACGTCAAGCCGTTCGACATCCTGTCGTGCATCGACTACGGGGACGTGTCGATCGTTCCGGGTTACATCGAGCGCAGCTACGAGGCGATCGAGGCGACGGTCGCCCCCATCGTCGAAGCCGGCGTGGTCCCACTGCTCGTCGGCGGCGACCACGCGTGCACCCTGCCGCACCTACGCGCGACGCGCTCGCGCGGTCCCGTGGCGGTCATCGACTTCGACGCGCACACCGACGCCTGGGACAGCTATTTCGGCGAGAAGTACAACCATGGGACGTGGATGCGCCGGGCCGTCGAGGAAGGCCTGGTGGATGTCGCCCATACGATCGAAGTCGGGCTGCGCGGGTCGGTCTATGGCGCGAGTGACTGGACGGATCTGCGCGACGAGCTCGGCCTCGAGTACCTGACGACCGAGGCAGTCCTTGCGATCGGCCCCGACGCGACGGCCGCGCGGATCCGGGAGCGCGTCGGTGACGCCACCGCCTTCATCAGCTTCGACATCGACGTCGTGGACCCGGCGTTCGCACCGGGGACCGGAACGCCCGAGCCAGGCGGCCTGTCGTCACACGACGCGCTCGCGATCGTGCGCCGGCTGAGGGGCATCGATTTCGTCGGTTTCGACGTCGTCGAGGTCATCCCGGCCTACGACCCCGCCGGCCAGACCGCGTTCCTCGCAGCCAACCTCGCCTACGAGATGTTGTCGCTCGTCGCCGTCAGGCGCGCGGCGTCGTAGGCGACCTCGCCGGAGACCAGGGTCAGATCGACCTCGACCTCGGTCAGCTGTTCGACAGGCACCGCGAACAGGTCGCGATCCAACACGACGACATCGGCCAGCTTCCCGACCTCGAGCGTGCCGAGGCGATCGTCGGCGAAATACGACGCGGCGGCGTCGGCGGTGCACGCCCGGACCGCTTCCTCCACGCTGAGCGCCTGCGCGGGTCCCACGAGCGCGCCCGACACGGTAGTCCGCAGGACGGCCGCTGCGATCGTGTCGAGCGGTCGGTGGGAAGCGACCGGGGCATCGCTCGACAGGCAGAAGCGCACATCCGCCTCGATGAACTCGCGGTACGGCTGCAGTCGATGGGCGCGCTCCGCGTCGAAGACGGTCAGCCAGCCGTCACCAGCGTCCCAGAAGTAGCGTGGTTGGCCCACGACCACCACGCCGAGCGTGGCCATCCGCTCGACCTGGTCGGGCCGCGGCCCACCGCAGTGCTCGATGCGATGGCGGTGATCCTCCCGCGGACGTTCGCGCAACGCCGCCTCGTAGGCGTCGAGTACCCGGTCGATCGCGCGATCGCCCTGGGCGTGG
>JARDZW010000046.1 GCA_029240655.1 Chloroflexota bacterium | reverse complement strand
CGATCTTGGCGGCCTCCTCCTCGAAGACCCGGATGAACTCGTCGCCGATGATCTTGCGTTTCTGCTCCGGGTCCTCGACGCCGGCGAGGCGGGTCAGGAACCTGTCGCGCGCATCGACCATGACGAGATTCATGCCTAGATCGCGCTCGAAGGTGACCCGTAGGAGCTCCGATTCCTTCTTGCGCATCAGCCCGTGATCGACGTAGATGCAGGTCAGCCGATCCCCCACCGCGCGGTGCACGAGCGCGGCCGCCACGGCTGAGTCGACGCCCCCCGACAGGGCACAGATGACCTTGCCGTCCGAGCCGGTCTTCGCCGCGTGGGCGTCGACGCGCTCGCGGATCCCCGCGACGGTGGTGTCGATGAAATTGGCTGCCGTCCACGACGGCTCGACGCCCGCGATGCCAACGACGAAGTTGCGCAGCACGTCCTTGCCACGTGGCGTGTGGACGACCTCCGGATGGAACTGGATCCCGTACAGGTTCCGGTCTGGCGCCTGCAAGCCGGCGAACGGGGTCGAATCGGTCTGGGCGGTCGATGCGAACCCTTCCGGCAGGCGGGTGATGGAGTCGCCGTGGCTCATCCAGACGGGTTGGTTCGGCTCGATGCCCTCGAACAGGCCATCGCCGGTCGTGATCGTGACGTTCGCCGGGCCGTACTCGCGCTTGCCGGCCGCCAGGACGTCACCACCGAGCTCGCGAGCCATGAGCTGCGCCCCGTAGCAGATACCCAGCACCGGGATGCGCCCGCCCCAGACCGCGGGGTCCGGCTTGGGGGCATCGTGGTCGTAGACCGAATTGGGGCCGCCACTGAGGATGATCGCCTGCGTGCCGCGGCGTTCCAGTTCCTCGTAGGGGGTGTCGTGCGGGAGCAACTCGGAGTAGACATCGAGCTCGCGGACCCGGCGAGCGATGAGTTGGGCGAACTGGCTGCCGAAGTCGAGGACGACGACGGGTCCCGGTACCGTGGTCGCGGCGCTGCCGGGCTGATCGTCGGTGGAGCGATCGGGGGCCGGTGCCTTGAGCGCGGTCTCGAGGTAGGCCTCGACCTCCGCGTCGTCCGGGGCCAGGACGCGATGGCCGGAGTTGGCCGCGTCGCCGTGGATGGTCTTGCCGCGGTCCCGCTCCCGCTTGGGTGAAGCCTCAGTGTCCGCCAATCGTTGCCCTCCACTGCCGCCCGCCGCCGGTCACCAGTGTACCGGCCCGGAAACGCTGCTCCCGGGCCGGTGGGTGGAATGAGTGGGTCTCGTCAGGACAGCAGGCCGCACAGGGCTTCGTCGAGCGCCTCCATCGCAGCCGGGTCGTCGAGCCGGATGACCTTCGGCGTCGCGAAGAGCGTCGAGCCATCGCTCCGGTCGAAGACGAGTCGACCGACGTCATACACCAGCGCGCCGATGTGACCGCCGTGAATGAATGTGCCTTGCCCGCGCAGGGTCGCCGTCGTGGGTGTGAATTCGCTCGTCTGGCGGGTCCGATTGGCAAGCGCGCCCGTTGGACCCGTGTAGACGCCGTCGAACCCGAACACGATGAGGTCTCGGACCCAGGCCCCGGACGCGTCGAAGAACGCGGTCCCGCGAACGGTGACGGTGGTGTCCTCGATGACCCCGCAGGAATGAGCGACCGTGTAGTGGTCACTCCAGTCGAACCGGATGGACCGTGTGCCGCCCGCCAGGGCGGGAGCCACGGTCGCCAGGGTGAGCGCCATCGCGATGGCAACGGACATGAACGATCGACGCATGATCAGGGTCCTCCGATATCGGTGGCCCATCCAGCAGGCCCGTCGACAGCGTCGGGCGGGCGACGCGTCGCGTCTGCCGTGCCACCACGCATTCCGACGACAGCAGGATCTCGGTGCCAGCACGGTTCCCGGATCGATCGCGCCCGCCCAGGATCGCGGCATGCGCCGACCTACCGTCCTCATCGTCGACGACCACGACGGGTTCCGGGCATTCGCCCGGGATCTCCTGTCGATGGCGGGGTTCGACGTGGTCGCGGAGGCCGCGGACGGAGGCGCCGCGCTCGCCCAGGCGCTTCGGGTCCGGCCGGCCGTGGTGCTGTTGGACGTCCAGCTGCCCGATGTGGATGGGTTCGAGGTCGCTCGCGCGCTGCGGCTGGGACCCGCGCCACCGACGGTCGTCTTCGTTTCGACCCGGGACGAGGCCGACTACGGCAGACGCATCGGCACCAGTGGGGCGGCGGGATTCATCACCAAATCGAGACTCTCCGGGGATACGCTGCGAGCGATCCTCCGGGGGGCAAGCGGAGATACGACGACATGACGATCAAGCGGATCTACTCGCACACCCTCGCCGCGGTCCTGGCGGTGATGGTCATCGCATGCACCGGCGGCGCTGGTCCGAGCGCGCCCGCGGCGGCCCCGACGGTGGGATCCACGGGCCTCGTCGCGCTGCCGGACGGCTTTCCCATCGGCTCGTGGACCTCGACGATCACCGAGGAAGACCTTCGGGGGGCCGGGATGAGGGAGGCGCTGATCATGGAGAACGTCGGCGTGTTCACGACGACGTTCTCGCCCGACGGGACCTGGTCGACGGCCCAGGCGACCGACGTCCCGGTCAAGTGGCCGCTGTTCCGCGGGACGTTCACGGTCCCCGGTGACGGTGTCATCGAGCAGACCACGACCTTCCCTCCCGATTACGCCGGCGACGTCGTCCGGTTCACGTGGCGGATGGACAACGGCGCGCTCGTCCTCGGCGTCCCGGAGCCACCGGATCCGGTCCTGCGGGTCATGACCGAGATGCACCCATGGCAACCGGCCGAGTGATGCTCCGCCGGTGACCACCACCCTGCCGCGCCCCGCCCGCCTCGCCCTGCTGCCGCTGGGGATCGCGTTCGGGCTGGGCGCGGAGGTGGCGCGACTGGCGGCCGGCTGGCCGTTGGTCTGGGTCGTGGCGGATCTGTTGCCGGGGATCGCCTTCCTGGTGTGCGGCCACATCGCGTGGCAACGGCGGCCCGAGAACCGGGTCGGGCCCTTGATGGTCGCGATCGGTTTTGCCTGGTATGTCGGAACGTACGGGGCGATCGTGGAGCCAGCCATCTCGGAGACCGCACACGCCTTCCAGGGCTACTACGACGCCCTGCTGGCATGGCTGATCCTCGCCTATCCATCCGGACGCCTGGCCTCGCGATCCTCTCGCGCGGTCGTCACCATGTTCTTCGCCGTCCTTGCCGTTCGCACGGCGTTCCGATTGGCGATCATCCGACCGAGCACGGAATACGGCGACCTCACGGACCCGGCCGTCGCAGACCGCTACGTCGCCGACGTCGCGTTGCGGGCCGACGGCGACGCGGTGTTCTCCGCGATCATCGCGCTCCTCGCCATCGCGGTGGTGGTGCTCGTCATCGGCCGGTGGCACGACCAGACGGCGGCCGGTCGCCGCGTCGCCGGGCCGATCCTGCTGGGTGGCCTGGCGTTCGCGATCGGGATCGTCGTGGAGTACGCGACCGGATTCGTTCCGACGACGAACATCCTGGACCGCATCGCCCTCGACGATCTGGGGCTGTACCTGACCGTCGCCACGACCACGCTCGTGCCGATCGGCTTCCTCGTCGGGCTCACGAGGGCTCGCATCGCACGCGGCGGCGTCGCCGACCTTGTCCTCCAGCTCGAGTCGAAGCCCGATCAACCCACGCTCCGGGAGGTGCTCGCCAAGGCCCTGGGGGATCCGTCCCTCGAGGTCGCCTACGCCGTACCGGGAACGGCCGACTTCGTCGACGTTGACGGCCGCACGCTCGAGGTCCCGGAGGCAGCCGATCCGAAACGCGCCGTGACGAGGCTCGAGCGGGACGGCGCCACGATCGCGCTGCTGATCCACGATCCGGTGTTGATGGAGCAGCCGGAGCTGCTGGGATCCGTGTCGGCGGCTACGCGCTTGGCGCTCGACAACGAGCGGCTGCAGGCCGAGGTCCGCGCCCAGCTCGAGGAGGTCCGCGCATCCCGGGCCAGGATCGTGGCCGCCGGTGACGCCGAGCGGCGCCGAGTCGAGCGCGATCTCCACGACGGCGCCCAACAGCGTCTCGTCACGTTGGCGCTGGCCCTCCAGCTCGCCCAGTCGCAGGCCGGTCGATCCGAGCCGGGGCTGCCGGCGACGCTCGACCGGGCCACGAACGAGCTGGAGCTGGCGCTCGGGGAGCTTCGCGAGCTTGCCCGCGGGCTGCACCCGACGGTCCTCGTCGAGGATGGTCTGGGCGCTGCGGTCGAGTCGCTGGCGGACCGTTCCCCAGTACCTGTCCGCCTTATCGTGCCCGACACGCGCTTTGCGCCGGATCTGGAGGCGACCGCCTACTTCATCGTGGCGGAGGCGCTGACCAACGTGGCCAAGTACGCGCAGGCGACCCAGGCCCGTGTGGACATCGAGCGACGCGATGGCGTCCTCATGGTCGAGGTCGTGGACGACGGTGTCGGAGGAGCGGACCCGGGTCGGGGATCGGGCATCCGGGGTCTCGATGACCGGGTTGCGGCAGCAGGGGGGAGGCTCACACTGACGAGCCGGCCCGGGGAAGGGACCACGATCCGGGCGGACATCCCGTGCGCGTAGTCCTCGCCGACGATGCCGTCCTGCTCCGCGAGGCGCTGGCCGCGGCGCTGGCCGCCGCAGGCTTTGACGTGGTCGGCCAAGCCGGTGAGGTCGAGGGGCTGTTCGACGTGCTGGCCGCGACCAACCCGGACGTGGCGATCATCGACGTGCGGATGCCGCCGACGCGAACCACTGAGGGCCTTGACGCAGCGGTTCGTATCCGCGCCGAGCGACCTGGCATCGGCATCCTCATCCTTTCGAGCGTCGTCGAGACCCGGCACGTGCTCAACCTCCTGCGCGATGCGCCGGAAGGCATGGGATACCTGCTCAAAGACAGGGTCACCGACCTTGCCGAATTCACGGATGCGGTCCGGCGGATCGGCAGCGGTGGGTCCGTGGTCGACCCGGAGGTCGTGTCGACCCTGCTCGGGCGCGCCCGTCCTCGCGGTCCGCTGGACGACCTGACGCCGCGGGAGCGGGATGTCCTGGAGTTGATGGCGGAGGGTCGGTCGAACGTGGCGATCGCGAACCGGCTGGGCCTGACCGAGAAGACGGTCGAGGGAAACGTCCGGGTGATCCTCAGCAAGCTCGGTCTGGAGCCCGCCGCCGAGGATCACCGTCGCGTGCTGGCCGTCTTGACGTACCTGCGCGGCGCGTAGGCGGCCGCGTCGCGCCGGCACCCTGCGCGGTCAGTCGCGGTTGCGCATCGCGTCGGCCGCGGCCGCGATATAGCGCTCGAGGGCGTCCGCCACGTCCACCGGCGGGGCGAGTTCGGCGATCGCTGCACGCATGTGCAGCAGCCAGCGATCTCGCGCGACGGCATCGATGGCGAATGGGAAATGGCGCATCCGCAGCCGTGGGTGACCGCGTTCCGCGTCGTATGTCCGTGGGCCGCCCCAGTACTGGGCAAGGAAGAGCGTCAGCCGGCGCTGGGCTGGCGCCAGATCCGCTTCGGGATAGATCGGCCGAAGGACCGGGTCGTCCGCGACCCCGGCGTAGAACCGGGCGACGAGCGCCTCGAAGAACGGCATACCCCCGGCGCGGTCGTATAGCGTCTGCTCGTTGATCATCGGAAGAAGTGTATGGAGACGTCGGCGAGGAAGCGTCGGCGGGAACGTCGCTGACCCCGAGGGGGGTCGACGCAGGGTCAGCGGCGGACGGCGTGCCGTCGAGCGCGAGCCTGCCGCTCCTCGCCGCGGAGGTTCGCTGCGGCGAGCTCCAGCAGGGCGAAGGCGCTGATCGCGAGGATGACCATTCCGAGGGTATCCATGGCCATCATCCTGCGCCGCAAGCGGACCGGCCGAAACCGGGCGAACGTCATGTCTCGGATAGGCCAGATGACGTACCCAACCGCACCGGAAGCCGCCGGTCCGCCGCGGGCGTGGCGGGGACGCACCGGTGGCGGGACCGGCGATCCGGGCGGCGCGGCCTGGCGCCGCTGGTCAGGCCGTCGGCGTCGAGATCGGATGCAGGGCGATGGCGCTCGCTGCGGGCTGCGGAAGGCGCCGCGGCGTCGGGTGGACGATCCGCGGGGTCGGCAGCGGGCGGGCGGGGCGAGCCGACCGGGCCGCCGGCTGAAGAACAGCCGGCCGGCGGACCTTGCGCAGGCCGGTCAGCGGACGGGCGTCCGGGACCGGTCGCTCGACCCGGCGCCGAGCCTGACGCGGGGCCGGCCGAGTGTAGGTGAAGGCCTTGAGCGCGAACCGGGTGGCCACCAGCCACGAACCGATCATCCAGACGAAGAACCCGACCGCGGTGCCCGGCCGCGCGCCGAAGATGTCCAGCCCGGTGACGGCCGCCAGGATGCCGAACCCGGCGACCGCGATCCCGGCAGCGGCGAGATAGCCGACCAGCGCACCGCTCCAGGCGCGGCCACGGATGAGGCCCACGACCGCCGCGAGATGGCCGATGCCGGCGCCACCAGCGAGGATCACGAACCAGCTGGACGCCGGCTCCAGAAGACCCAGGGCGGGCGTCACGAACAGCGCGAGACCCAGGAGGATGGCGCCGTTCAGACCGGTCACGAAGGCCGCGAACCCGCGGCTGCCACGGTGGAAACGGACTCGGTCATAGGTGCGGTCGGGGGCGATCATCTCGGTCGGGCTCCTGGTGACTTCGGGGTCGTCACGAGGAGGATGGACGCCACCCCCCCGGCGGCGGCATCGACCGCAGCCGCCAACCGGCATGGACAGATGTCAGTCCGCGGGCGTCGACTCCAGGCGGCGCTTGAGCGCCTCGACATCGAGGGCGGTAGCGCGCTCGACCTGGGGCCGCGCCATCGACTCGAACATCCGGTAGCGCAGCGGCAGCCCGATGCGGATCGACCAGCGCAGGCGCGTGCCGACACCTTCGGAGGCCAGGGCCGCATCGATGTCGATGCTCACACCGTCGCCATCCTTGCCGTTGAGCGCGAGACGGGTCGGTGGCTGGAGCGCGGTGATCCTTGCCTCGAAGGTTCCGGCGCGGCCTGCAGCGCGCTGCTCGACCGTGAGGCGCTCCCCTTCCAGGAGCGCGCCAGCAGACGCGCGGTCGACGCGGACGATGCCGCTGGCGATCAGCCACGACGGCCAGGCATCGATGTCGGCGATACGGGCGAAGACCTCTGCCGGCGGCCGCGCGATCGTCGTCTCGATCGTGACGGCGATGGCCATCAGCTCGACTCTTCGGGTACCGGTCGGAGACGGAACGACGGACCATGCCCGAGCTTCTCGGCAGGCGTCCCGTAGCGCAGGATCAGGGCCGCGATCGCCCGGTTGTGGTCGGCGCCTTCGAGCGGCTCCGCGACCGCATTGAAGTGCCGCCCGCCGATGTCGACTCGACAGGCTGGCTGCTCCAGCAGATTGCGCGCCCAGGCCGTGCTGTCGTCATTGGCCGCCACCAGCACCGAGCCATCCGGCTCGTCGGCGAATCCGATCGCGACGGAACGGGGTCGGCCCGTCCTGCGGCCCCGGGTCGTCAGCCAGACGACCTTCCCGTGTCCGGCCATGGTCTTGCCGATGTCGGTCGTGGTGTGCTCCGGCTCGCTCAGCGAGCGCGCTGCCAGGATTTGCCTTCGGTCTGGGTCGACGGCGCGTACACCATCTCGACCGCTTGCATCTCGTGGATCGTGCGGGCGCCCAGCGCCGCCATGGACTGACGGAGAGCTCCGACGAGGTTCTCGCTGCCGTCGGTCACGTGCGCTGGACCGAGCAGGATGCGCTCCAGGCTCGCGGTCGTGCCGACCTTGATGCGCGTACCGCGCGGCAGCGTCGGCGAGGGCGCGGCCATCCCCCAGTTCGTGCCCCGACCGGGAGCCTCGTCCGCCTTGGCCAGGGGGGAGCCGATCATGAGGGCGTCGGCGCCTGCGGCCACCGCCTTCGCCAACTCGCCACCCCGGCGCATGCCGCCGTCCGCGACCACCGGCACGTAGCGCCCCGTCTCGGCGTGGTAGGCGTCGCGTGCGGCGGCTACGTCGCTGATGGCGGTCACTTGCGGGACCCCGATGCCGAGGACCTCGCGCGTCGTGCAGGCGGCGCCAGGCCCGACGCCGACGAAGACGGCTGCCGCGCCCTGCTCCATCAGCGCGAAGGCTGCCTCGGCGTTCGTCGTGTTGCCGACCGCGACGGGGATCGGCATGTAGCGCGTGAATTCGCCGAGTGAGAGCGGGTCATAGTCCGTGGCGAGGTGCCGCGCGGACGACACCTGGCTCTGGACAAGGAACAGGTCGGCGCCGTGCTCGGCGCAGAACGGCCCGAACCGGCGCGCGGCGGCCGGCGTGGCGGCGACGGCGGCCTTGGAGCCAGCGGCGTGGATCGCCTTCAGCCGGGCCGCGATCAGGTCCTCCCGGATCGGCTGGAGGTAGACCTCGGCGAGGAGCTCCTGGACGTCGCCGTCCGGGGCGCTGGCGATCCGACCCAGGATGGCGTCCGGGTCGTCGTAGCGGGTCTGGACGCCTTCGAGGTTGAGGACCGCGAGACCGCCGAGACGAGCGAGCTCGCCGGCCATCCGCACATCGACCACGGCATCCATGGCGGAGGCCAGGATCGGGATCTCGAGCGGGATGCCGCAGAACGTCTGCGTGAGGTCGACATCAGACGGCTCGACCGTGTCCGTTCCTGGGGCCAGCGAGACGTCCTCGAAGCCATAGGTGGGCCGGATCGTGTCGACCTTCGAGTGGAAGACGCGCCGGCTGGCCGCGGGGGTGGCCTCGGGTAACTCGGTCCGGTCGATCACGTGGCCCTCCTGTGCCGCCTCACGGTGGGCTGCCTCTCGAACCCGAGTCTACCAGCGACGCCATGAACGGGGCCCGACTCCCGATCGGGCCCTGGTGTCAGCGGGGATGTCGGTCGCCGGCCATGGTGAGCTCGAACCAGGGAGCGCGCTCGGGGTCGGAGAGGTCGTCGCGGATGCGCTCGATGGCGGTCCGGTAGCCGGGCCAGATGACCTCGCGGCGGGCGTCCTCGACCGGCATCCAGCGGGCATCGTCGTGCTCGTGCGAGAGCTTGGGTTCCGAGTCGGGCCGAAGCCAGACCGCGAAGACGGCGGCCGTCACCACCCCGTCCATGGACGGCTCGTGGAACTGGTTCACGAGGTCGAGGTCGTAGAAGGCTTCGATATCGGTGGCGCCGAACCCGGTCTCCTCCGCCAGCTCGCGGAGCGCGCCCGCGGCGATGCGCTCGTCGGGCTCGAGCGAACCGGAAACGCACTGCCACAGCCCCGGCAGGATCCGGCCGGCCGAGCGGCGCAACAGCAGGATCTCGGGACGGGCGACGCCACGGGCCGTCCGGCCCACCCGGAACATCCAGCAGTCGACGAGGTCCGGGCGAAAGGGGCTCACCTGCGCATGATGGCGTGCAGCTGGTCCAGGTGCATCAGGTCGTGGACACCGGCGAAGACCAGCCACTCCCCGCAGCGCAGCTGGCCCACGAGCGGATGCTCCAAGGGGCACGGCTCGGTCTCGTGCCCGGCGACGGTCCGGGCAGCCCGCTCCACGATCCGCTGGCTCTGGGCGATCTTGCGCAGCAGCGTGGCGCGGTCCGCGTCGGCGGGGCCGGGGACGCCGGGCACGATCCCCTTCGCGTCCTGCGGCCACCGACCCACGGCCGCTTTCGCCGCTGCAAGCGACAAGCCGGCCCGGGCGTCGCACACATGACCGATCGCCTGCGCGACGTTCCAGCCCTCCTCGCCGCCGTCACGCCCGAGGTCCACGTCGGACAGGCGCTCCACGACCGCGGTCATGGCACTCGCCAGGTACGCGAGCTGCGGGACGATGCGATCCGCTGAACCCCCGCCGGCGCGCCGCCGAACCTGACGGCGGACCGCGATCTGGCTGTCCTCGTCGATGCCGCTCCAGGCTGCGACGATGTCCGGGGCGCCGGGCTCGAGGGCGTCGACCCAGGTGGTCATCGGTTGCCGCTGGCCATCTTCGTGGCGTCGGGTCGACGACGCAGCCGGACCATCGCGACGATCCCCACGACCGGGCCAAGCGCGAGGATGATCCACGCGAGGCGCCATCCGTCCGCACCCGTCGGGTCCAGGAGGCCGACGCCGAGGATCGTGACGCTCGTCAGCGTGAAGCCGACGGCCGTCTGGACCGACAGGGCGGACCCAGCGGTCCCGGGCGGCGCCAGCTCGGAGACCGCGGATGAGAATTGCGCCGAGTCGGCGACGACCGAAACGCCCCAGACGACGGCGACCAGGACGATGATCGGCACGGGCGCACCGAACAGGATCCCGGCGATCACCGCGGACGTTCCGGATGTCGCGAGGGCCGCGATGGTCGTCGTCGTGCGCCCCACACGATCCGCGATCGCTCCGGCGACCGCGGATCCGACACCGCCCGCCGCGACGACGACGAACGCCGTCAGTGAGGCGAGCGCCGGGTCGTTCACCCCGGCGGCCGCGAAACTTGCGATCAGGAAGATCGGGATCCACGTCCACATCGCGAAGAGCTCCCACATGTGCCCGAAGTAGCCGATCGAGGCGAGACGGACCGACGGCTCACGGAAGGCTGTGGCAGCGATCGCCGGCGAGAAGCGGGGCGCCGCGACCTCCAGCGGCCCGCTCCGCGCGGCGAAGCCGACGAGCAGCGCCCCGGCTACCGCGGCGACGCTGGCCGCGGCGACCACCGGGCGCCAGTCGACGCCCGCGTAGGCGCCGATCGCTCGAAACAGGAAGGGCAACGCGGCCCCGACGGTCAGGGCGCCGTTGACCACCCCGATGGCCAGACCTCGGTCGCGTCGGAACCAGCCAGCGGCCAGCTTCATGGCGACGGGGTAGACGGCGGCCAGGGCCATGCCCGTCAGGAACCGGAACGGGACGGCCGAGGCCGGGTCGGTCGCGACGAGCCCGAACCCAAGGTTGGCCGCGGCCGCCACGAGCGCCCCCGCAGCGAACAGCTTCGGGCCGGAGATGACGTCGGGGGCCCCGATCACGGCCAGACCCAGCGCGCCGACGGCGAACCCGAGTTGCACCACGACGGTCAGGAATGCCAGCTCCAGGGTGCCGACGGTCCACTCCTCCCGAAGGATCGGGGCGACGGCCGCGGCGGCGAACGATGGGGACATCGCGAGGACCATCCCGAACGCGAGGATCGTCAGCTGCGGCCAGCGCGCGGACGGCTCGTTCTCGAGCGCGCGACTCACTGCGGGTCGGTGGGTTGGTGGGTGTAGACGACACATGTCCCCCGAAGGACTTCGGTGCCATCGTCTCGGCGGGCCACGCAGCGCAGCGTGGTGATCGGCTTGTCGGCGCGGGCCTCGAGGACTTCGGCCTCGGCGGTCACCGTGTCGCCGATGTACACCGGCGCCGGGTAGTCCCATTCCTGGTGCAGGAACACGCTGCCGGGCCCCGGCAGCACTTCGGCGACGAGCGCGTTGAACAGGCCGGTCGTGAGCCCGCCATGGACGATGAGCCGGCCGGGTCGCGTCCGGGCGGCGAACTCAGGGTCGAAATGAAGCGGGTTGCGATCGCCCGTGATGAGCGCGTAGCGCTCGACGTCCTCGGCCGTGAACGTCCTCGTCCATCTCTCACGCTGGCCGACGGTCGGCGGCGTCCAGGCCACCGCGGACTACAGCCGCTCGAACCGTTCGACCGGGACGACGAACACCGTCGCCCCGCCGACTTCCACCTCGAGCGGGTAGGGCATGAAGAATTCGCCCGGCTCCATGATCGGTGGCATCGGGTTGACGACCTGCGTCCGCGACGTGCAGTGCTCGCGAACGATGCCCATGACCTCGTCCACCTCGGCGTCCTCGACGCCCAGCAGGATGGTCGCGTTGGACTGCTTGAGGAAGCCGCCCGAGCTATGCAATCGCGTGGCTCGGAATTCCTTTTCGAGCAGGGCGTCGACCAGCGCTCCGGCATCCTCGTTATGGACGATGGCGACGACGAGCTTCATCCGGGGGAGTATCGGTGCCGGTCGAGGCGGGGTCAACGCGATTCCGCTCCGATTCGGGCGGTGTACGATGCGCGCTCCGAAGTCCGATGCAGCCCGCAGGAGTCCGCCCCGTGCCCGTCAACGGTCCGTCCCGCGATCCGCGCACCCATCTGCCGGCTGCGATCGCCGCCGCAGCGGCCAGCGATGACAGCGACACCGCGCTCGAGGCGATCCTTGCAGCCGGTGTCGCCGCGTTCTCGCCGACGGCAGCGGCGATCTTCCTGTCCGACCCGGATCGGCCCGGCCTGGCGCTTGCGGCGTCGCACGGCATCGAGGAGGGCAGCCCCCTCATCGCCGACGCCCAGGACCCGGATCACCCGTTCTCCGAAGCGGCGACCGGGCGGTCGGCGGTGTTCGATCGGGAGGCCACGGCTGCTTCGGGCGGGTCGTTCGTCGGCGCGTACCTACCTTTGGTCGTCGCGAGTGGTGGCGTGGAGGCGGTGCTCGGATCGATCGGGATGGTCTGGCCCTCGCCCCATCCGCTCCTGGACGAGGACCGCGAGGCGCTCAGCGCGCTCGCGTCGCTCGCGGCGCTGGCCGTGGATCGGGCGCGCCTCGCCTCAACGGCGTCCGAACGCTCCGAATGGTTCGAGCGGATGGCCCACACGGACCCGCTCACCGGGATCGCCAACGAGCGGACGGTGTCACGCATCCTCGAGCTCGAGCTGGCTCGGGCGGGGCGTCAGGGCAGCGAGCTGTCCCTCGCGATGTTCGACGTCGACGACTTCCGGGCCACCAATGCACAGGGTGGTCACGTCGCGGGCGACGAGGTGCTGCGCCAGGTCGCGGCGGTCCTGGCCGAGTCGGTCCGGCTCGTCGACACGGTCGGGCGGATCGGCGGTGACGAGTTCGTCCTGGTCGCGCCGGGCTCCGCCGGCGCGATGGTCGCCCGCCGGGTGCTCGAGGGCATCGCGGCCCTTCCCGCCGTCGCCGGGCGGACGGTTTCGGTGTCGGCAGGTGTCGCACGCTTTCCGGCCGACGGCGCGGATTCGGAGGCGTTGATCGCAGCGGCGACGGCCGCGCTGGCCCGGGCCAGGGCCGAGGGTGCCGGGTCGGTCGCGGACACGCCAGAGCCGGTCGCAGGAACCTAGCCCGCGGCGACCGCCGTACCGAGTGAGACCGGCGTCGACGTGGGTGCCGTCGCACCCGGACCGGGCTCCAGCGTGAGCGCCAGGACGATGCCTTCCTCGGTGGGCAGGCCTTCACCTTCGAAATAGGCGATCCCGGTCTCGCCGACCTGGAAGCCACCGAGGGGCTTCGGGACCCCGTCGCTGCCGATGACCCAGGCCTCGTAGACCTGGTTCCCGCTGGTCGCCGGCAGGTCGCTCATCGCGATGCTGACCGTGCCGTCGCTCGCGATCGCGGCCAGTCCGGCGGGCCCGTCGCCACCGTCGGGCGTGAGGACCGCCGTCAACGAGCCCGGCTGACCGGCCACGTCCAGCACGGCCGCGACGTTCTGCTCGTAACGCTGGGCGCTCTCGAGCTGGTTCTGGAGCAGCAGGCCCCAACCCCCGAGCAGCGCGATCGCCAGCACGGCCGCGATCCGCATCGTCCAAGCGGAGATGCCGGGGCGGCCAGCTGCCCGTTGCTGGGGCTCGTCGGCGGTCGGGAACGGGGTCGGCGCGGCGCTCGGCTCGGCCTCCGGCGCGATCGGCGCGGTTGACGCGACCGGCGCCCGGTCGACCGCCGCCGACGACCCGGCCCCGCGCGTCTCGAGATCGGCGGCGGCAGCCGCGAGGATCCGTCCCTTCAGCGCCGCCGGCGGCTCGACCACCGGCAGGCTCTCCGCGAGGACCCCGAGCACCGACCCGAGCTCGGCCATCTCGACATGCGGATCTGCGCACGACGCCAGGTGCGCCCGCACGGCATCGGCCTCGTCCGCATCGAGCGCGCCCAGCACGAAGGACGCGGCCAGCTCGCGCACCTCGTCGCAACTGAGATCGGGGCGGGTCGGCCGGGTCATGTCGGTCATCGTGCTTCGGCCCCCGGCTCGGCCATGGTCTCGGCCGCCGTGACACCCTCGGCTTCGAGCACGACCCGACGCATCGCGAGCAGCCCGAGGCGCATCCGGCTCTTCACCGTTCCGAGGGGCGTTGCCGTCCGCTCGGCGACCTCGACCTGGGTCAATCCGCCGAAATAGGCGAGCTCGATGGCCTCGCGCTGGACGTCGGACAGTGCGGCCAGCGCCGCCCGGACGGTTTCGACATCCAGGCGCGAGGAGACCTCTGCCCACACGTCCGGGAGCTGCAGCGCGGCCGGCGGGACTGCCTCGCGTTCGGGCAGTTCGCTGGTCGGCCGTCGCCGTCGCACGGCGTCGATCGCGCGGTGATGGACGATCGACAGCAGCCACGTCTTCACACTGCCGCGACCCTCGATGTAGCGGGCGGCATTCCGCCAGGCGCCGAGGAACGCGTCCTGGACGACGTCCTCGGCGAGGGTCGGGTCATTCGTGATGCGGTAGGCGATCGAGTAGGCCATCGTCTTGTAACGCTCGTACAGGTCATCGAGGGCTCCGAGCTCCCCGTTTGCGATTCGAACCAGGACGGCGCGATCCGCGTCGTCGGTGACCGACGCCACGCGCAGCCGCAGCGGATCGGTGGACCCCCTCATCCCGTAGTGCGCACGTGCATGGCTTCCGGTTCACTCGCGAGGCCCAGACGATCGTCCACGACCGACGCGATCGTCGCCGCCACGGTGTCCGCGTCGGGCGTCGCGTCGACCACGGCGACTCGCAAGGGTTCGGCTTGCGCGATCGCCAGGAACCCGGCGCGCACCCGTCCGTGGAACGCGAGATCGAACTCGGCCTCGAAGCGCGTCACATCGCTTGGCGACTTGCGCGCGAGACCGGCTTCCACGGGTAGATCGAGCACGATCGTGAGGTCCGGCACAAGACCATCCGTGGCGAGGTCGGCGAGGACCCGCAGGCGGTCGAGCGGCACGCCCGCGCCGTAGCCCTGGTAGGCCAGCGTCGAATCGGCGAACCGTGCGCAGATGATGGTCGTCCCCGCTCGCAGCGCGGGGCGGATGACCTCGCCCACGATCTGCCGGCGTGCCGCGTTGAAGAGCAGCGCGTCGGTCAGAGGCTCAGTCGGAGCCGCCTCTGCGCCGGTTCGGGCCAGAAGGACCTGGCGTACACGCTCGCCCAACCATGTCCCGCCCGGCTCGCGAGTAAGGAACACAGAGACGCCGCGCGCGGCCAGGTGGTCCCGCAGTCGCTCGGCCTGGGTCGTCTTGCCGCCGCCGTCGGGTCCGTCGATCGTGATGAACGCGCCCTGGGTGGGCGTCGCCGTTGGGGACATCGGCCCGAGTGTAGCGGACCCCTCCGCGGGCGCAGCCATCATCCGCCTGGCCGCCGTCCGCGTACCCTCCGCGCCATGGGACGCCACCTCGGACCACCCGTTTTCACGCGTGCCGGACGCGTTCGCCGGTCTGCGGCCGTGATGGTTGCCATCGGCATGCTGTCGGTGCTCCCCGGAATGGCTGCGGCCCATCCGCTCGGCAACTTCACGATCAACCACTACGCCGAAGTGCGGATCGAGCCCGACCAGGTCCTTCTCGACGTGGTCATCGACCAGGCCGAGATCGCCGCCTTCCAGGCACGCCAGGATTTCGATACCGATGCCGACGGGTCGGTCTCCGACGAGGAGATCGAGGCGGGTCGGATCACCGCCTGCGACGCGCTGGCCGCCGACCTGCGGCTGACGGCGAACGACGAGGCACTCGACCTCCGAACGGTCGAATCCGGCCTCTCCTTCCCGCCGGGCGTCGGCGGCCTCTCGACGATGCGGCTCGTGTGCGGATACGCGGCCGCCCAGGCGGCTTCGATCGGGGCCGAACCGACGCGCATCGCCTTCACCGACGAGTCGTACCCCAATCGGCTGGGCTGGCGCGAGATCGTCGTTCGGGGATCCGGGGTCGCGCTGGCGATCGTGGAAGGGGAGCTTCGCGACGAGAGCGTGTCCGCTCGATTGACGGCGTACCCGGAAGAACTCGTCCCGCTGCCGCTGGCGGATGCGAGCGTCGTCGTCGACGCCACGTCCGGCGGAGAGGAGCTGCCGCCACTCGACCTCCCGGACGCGCACCCGCTCGATGGCGAAGTCGCGTCGCCGTCCCCGTCGACGATGCCTGGCCCGGTGGAATCGGACACACCCTCGCCGTCGCCGAGCCCGGTCCCCTCGCCGACGCCGGTCGTCGGCGCGGTCCCCGGCGGCATCGATGGTGGCGATCTGCCAGGTATCTTCGAGGAAGCCGATCTCACGCCGATCATGCTGCTGCTGTCGCTGTTCACTGCAGCGGCCCTGGGCGCGGGTCACGCCCTGACGCCCGGCCACGGCAAGACGCTGATGGCTGCCTACCTCGTCGGCACGCGTGGCACGCCGCTCCACGCGCTTGCCCTCGCCTTGTCGGTGAGCGTGTCGCACACCGTCGGGATCCTCGTCCTGGCAGGGCTCATCCTGGGCGCCGCGGATGTGCTGCCTCCGGACGTCGTCGTACGCTGGGCCCCGGTCGTCGCAGCGGTCTCGATCGTCGCCATCGGTGGCTGGATGCTGATCGGGGAGCTCCGGCGCCGACGGTCGGCCAAGCAGATCCCGGGGGCGCCCTCCCACGGCCATGACCACCACGGCCATGACCACGAACACGAGCATGGTCCGAACCACGAGGGGCCCGGCCCCGACGAGCGTTACGACCACGGCCTCGAGCACAGCCACGGCGGCCGTGCACACGGCCACGCCCCAGCCCCGGGCTCGACGATCACCTGGCGTGGCCTGTTCGTGCTCGGCCTCGCCGGCGGCCTCATCCCGTCCACGAGCGCCCTGCTGATCCTGCTCGGCTCGATCGCGGCCGGCCGCCCGGGCTTCGGTCTTGTCCTGGTCGTTGCGTTCGGACTCGGCATGGCCGCCGTGATGGGCGGCATCGGGCTCGTGATCGTGGCCGCCCGTCGGCGACTCGACGGCGTGCCGGCCGGTCCAGGGCTGGGTCGCATTCGCGAGACCGTTCCGTTGGTCGCGGCCCTGCTCGTGTTCGGATTCGGCATCTATCTCACGGCGCAGGCCATCGGAGCGGCACCGGCCCTCTGAAATACGTCATTCGCCCGACTATCGCTGGCCGAACCCTCTGCTAGATTGGCCGCCGCATGCGAGACCTGACCCAGCGCGCCCTCGATACGGCCACGTCTATGGGCGCGGGGTATGCAGACGTCCGCGTCGTCCGCCGGCTCGACGAATCGATCGCCATCAAGACCGGTCGGGTCGAAGGCGTCGCCTCCGGAGAGAGCGAAGGGTTCGGCGTCCGTGTCCTGGTCGACGGTGCGTGGGGGTTCGCCAGCAGCCACGCCCTGACGAACCCAGAAGCGGACCGCGTTGCGGGCGAGGCCGTGCGCATCGCCCGAGCCAGCGCCACCGCCCTGCGCGACCCGATGGTGCTCGACGGTCGGCCGCCCGCCACGGGCACGTTCGAGACCCCGGTCGAGGAGGACCCGTTCACGGTCCCGCTCGAGCGCAAGATCGCGGACCTGCTCGCCGCCGACGAGGCGGCCGCGGGGGTCAAGGGCATCGCCTTCACCGAATCGATGTACGCGGCCCAGCGCGAGTGGAAGACCTTCGCCGCGACGGATGGCTCGTACACGGA
>JARDZW010000045.1 GCA_029240655.1 Chloroflexota bacterium | reverse complement strand
TGCTGCGGATGCGCAACTTCGGCAAGAAGTCGCTCGACGAGATGAAGGAGCGCCTCCGCATGCGCGGCTTCATCGTCCCCGAGACGGAGACCGACGGCCTCGATGACCTCGACGGCGACGAGCCGTTCGACGACGAGACCGAGGACTGACCCGTGGCGCATCGGATCGGAGGGCGCAAGCTCAGCCGCAAGCAAGGCCCGCGCCTGAGCCTGTACAAGAACCTGGCCGTGTCGGTCATCCGGTACGAGCGCGTCAAGACGACCGAGGCCAAGGCCAAGGAGATCTCGGGTCGCGTCGAGAAGATCATCACGCTGGCCAAGAAGGGTGACCTCGCGGCACGCCGCGCGGTCGTCGCGCAATTCCCCAATGAGCCGCTCGTCGTGAACAAGCTGTTCGACGAGATCGCGCCCAAATACGCCGACCGCACGTCCGGGTTCACCCGGATCGTGAAGATCGGCCAGCGCCGCGGCGACGCGGCCGAGATCGTCCAGATCGAACTGGTCTAGACGACTGAAATGAGTATCCGCGGCTAAAGCGCCCGAGAGGGCGCGCCTGTGCGATATCGAGCGCGGGTCGAATACGACGGCACGGACTTCGCCGGATTCCAGGTCAATCCTGGGAAACGGACAGTCCAGGGGGTCCTGGAAGACGCCCTGGTGCGGCTCGGCGACGGGCAGCACCGGAGGGTCGACGGGGCCGGACGCACGGACGCCGGCGTCCACGCCACGGGGCAGGTGATCGCCTTCTCCTGGGATGGACGCCATACGGCGACGGAGCTGGGAAAGGCCCTCGAACGGGTGCTCCCGGCCGATGTCGCGGTCCACGACCTGCGTCAGGCACCGGACGGGTTTCACCCACGCTTCGCGGCGCGGTACCGGGAATACCGCTACACCGTCTGGAACGGGCCGCCGAGTCCGCTTCGCGAGCGCACGGCGCTCGGGGTGCGGGTCCCGCTCGACACCGCCGCGATGGCGCGGGCCGGGTCGGCCTTCATCGGCCGGCACGACTTTCGAGCCTTCGGGGCGTCGGACCGCTCACCGGTCCGGACCGTCATGGCGGTCCGGGTCCGGCGGCAGGGCCGGCTCGTGACGATCGACGTGCGAGCCGACTCGTTCCTACGGGGACAGGTCCGCCGCATGGTCGCCCTCCTCGTGGAGGTCGGCTTGGGAAAGATGGATGACACAGCGGTCCGATCGGCACTCGCCGGTGCGGGACCGGCCTTCAAGGGGACAGCGGTCCCGGCGAAGGGCCTGTGCCTCCGGCGCGTCGCCTTCGGGCGGCCGGTCGGAAGCGACATGAACGGAGAACACGAGGAACGATGAACGCGAAGACCTATACGGTCCGGGAGAGCGAGATCGAGCGACGCTGGTACGTCGTTGACGCGACGGACGAGACCCTCGGCCGCCTCGCCTCGCGCATCGCGCCGGTCCTCGAGGGCAAGCACAAGCCGACCTACACGCCGAATCTCGACTCGGGCGACCACGTGATCGTGCTCAACGCCGGCCGCATCGCCGTGACCAGCGACAAGCTCGAGAGCAAGGTCTACGCCCGCCACAGCGGCTACCCGCAGGGCTTCAAGGAGGAGACCCTGGGTCACCTCCTCGGCCGGCGGCCGGAGGAAGTCATCCGCCGTGCCGTCAAGGGCATGCTGCCGCACACCCGACTCGGTGCCCAGCAGCTGCGCAAGCTGAAGATCTACGCAGGATCCGATCATCCCCATCAGGCTCAGCAGCCTGAGCCGCTCGCCTGACGAGGAGCAACGTACCCATGTCCATCCCTGCCTTCTACTCCGGGACCGGCCGCCGCAAGACGGCGATCGCTCGCGTCCGACTGTTGCCGGGCGAGGGTGAGATCGTGATCAACGGCCGATCGCTCGATGAGCACTTCGGCAACGCGGTCAACGAGGCCGAGGTCCGCATGCCGTTCCGCGTGACCGGGACCGAGGGGCGCTTCAACGTCATGGTCAAGGTCGAAGGTGGCGGCGTCACCGGGCAGGCGGGCGCGATCCGCCACGGCATCGCCCGCGCGCTGCTCGAAGTCGACGATGCGGCCAACCGCGTGCCGCTCCGCCAGGCGGGGTTGCTGACGCGCGATCCGCGCATGAAGGAACGCAAGAAGTACGGGCTCAAGCGGGCACGCAAGGCGCCGCAGTACACCAAGCGCTAGACGCGCCCCGGCCCTGCGGGCGATGCCTTGGTTGTCGGGTCCGCCCCCACCCTTGACGGCCCCGTTCGACTGATCCGATGCGGCTGGAGTTTCACGGCGAGATCACGTATTGGCGGGGGCCGTCGCCGTTCCATTTCATCGCGGTGCCTGAGCCTGCCTGCCGCGAGATCCGTGCGATCTCGTCGCTCGTCACGTACGGCTGGGGCGTCATCCCGGTCAGGGTCCGCATCGGGGAGACCGAGTGGACGACGTCGCTGTTCCCCAAGAACGGTGGCTATCTCGTGCCCATCAAGGACGTCGTCCGGCGCGCGGAAGGGCTGGCACTCGGCGATGAATCCCCCGTCTCCCTGACCATCGAGGCCTGAGCAGCCCCGCTGGGCGACGCTACAGTGAGGCGATGCGCATGACCAGCGAGCTCGGGACGCTTCGCGGTCGCGACCTGCTGTCCGTGGCCGACCTGTCGGCGGCGGAGGTCGAGCAGGTCTTCGGCACCGCGGAGACACTCAAGCGTGAGTTCCGGGAGACGCGGCGGCATGCGCGCCCGCCGCTGACGGGGCGGTCGTTGGCGATGCTGTTCCAGAAGCCGTCCCTGCGGACCCGAGTCACGTTCGAGGCGGGCATGGCCCAGCTCGGCGGTACCGCGATCTACCTGCCCGAGGATGCCGTGATGGGCGCTCGTGAGGCCGTTCGCGATGTCGCGCACAACCTGGAGCGGTTCGTTGACGGGATCGTGGCGCGGACGGGGCCCCACGCCGTCGTCGTGGAACTCGCCGCCCAGGCCAGTATCCCCGTCATCAACGGCCTGACGCTGCGCGAGCATCCCTGTCAGGCGCTGGCCGACGTGTTCACGATCCGCGAGCGTCTTGGGCGTTCGGACGGGGCGGTCATCACGTTCGTCGGCGACGGCAACAACGTCTACCACTCCCTGGCGTTGCTCGGCGCCGCGTTCGGCATGGAGGTGCGGCTCGCGCATCCCGCCGGCTATTCCCCCAACGAGTCGATCGTTGCTCGGGCGCAGTCGCTGGCCGAGGCGTCGGGCGGGCGCCTTGTGTTCGGAAGCGACCCGTACGAGCTCGTGGCGGGTGCCGACGTCGTCTACACCGACGCCTGGACCTCGATGGGTCAGGAAGCCGAGGCCGAGGAGCGACGCGACGCCTTCGTCGCCTACCAAGTCGATGATCGGCTGATGGCCGCGGCCGGACCCGACGCCGTCGCGATGCACTGCCTGCCGGCGCATCGGGGCGAGGAGATCACCTCGTCGGTGATGGACGGTCCCCAGAGCCTGATCTTCGAGCAGTCGGAGAACCGGCTCCACGTCCAGAAGGCCCTGCTCGTGGAGTTGATGGCATGAGCGACGCGCTGTACGAACGGTACAAGGACGCGCTTCGCCGCGGGCACGTCGCGGCCTCCCGTGGACGCGCGGATGCCGCCCTTGCGGCGTACGGCGAGGCAGCCAAGCTCGCGCCGGATCGGTCGCTGCCGCTCGTGAGCATCGGGAACGTCCTGGCCGGGATCGGAAAGCACACCGAGGCCGTCGCAGCGTTCGATGCTGCCCTGGAGCGTGTGCCAGCCGACGAGGCGGCCCTGCGCGGTCGCGCCGATTCCTTCGTCGCGACCGGCGATCGCGTCCGCGCCGCTGAGACCCTCGATCGCCTGGCCGCCGCGCTCGACGCGAACGGACGCACGTCCGACGCGCTCGATGCGTCGCGGCGCGCCCTGGAGCTCGCCGAATCGCGCGGCCGGCGGGCCGGGGTGAAGGCCATGGTCGCTCGGGTCTCGCAGTCCGGAGCCAGTAGCGATCCGGGCGTCGGCGAGACCCTGGCACGGGCCCTCGGCATCCTCGAGGACCGTGTCCTGGGCCGAAGCCGGCTCGACGTCGAGGCCGCGGACCCGGCCGACGCCGTGGAAGCTCCGGCACCGGGGGTAGCCGAGGCCGCCCCGGAGGCACCAGCCGAACCCGAGGAACTCGTCGAGCCCGAACCACCGCCACCGCCCCCGTTCGACCCGGTCGCCGCCACGGCCGCGGTGGAGAGCGCTGCCGCAGCGGGCGATGCCGTTGCGACCCGGGAGCTCGCGCTGGCCGCGGCGTCCGGCCTTCGGGCCGCCGGCCAGCTCCACGCCGCCATCGACGTGTGCTACCAGGCGCTGGCGACCAGCCCGGCCGACCCCGGTCTGCATCTGACGCTGGCCGAGCTCTACCTCGACCTCGGCTGGCGCACCACCGCGGCCGACAAACTGGTCCTCCTGGCCCGCCTCGCAGAGCTGGGCGACGACAGCGAGACCCGGACCCGCCTGTGCGCGGTCGTGTCGGCGCGGCTGTCGGACGATCCGAGGCTGGTTTCGCTCTGCGCCTGAGGTCCGCGACGAGCCCGACGGCCTCGGCCCGAACGGGGCGCGATGCTACACTCGGCGGACGATGACGGAGCTCCTCGGATCGATCCTCGAGCAGGTTCGGCTGACCACGCTGGTCGACATCGGGATCACCGCCCTCCTCATCTACTGGCTGTTCAGCCTGATCCGCGGGACCCGCGCGGTCCGACTCGTCATCGGCGTCAGCGTCCTGTTCGTGGTGTACGTCATGGCCGTGGCGTTCGGACTCGAGCTGCTCACCCGGATCCTGCAGGGCGGCGCGGTCGTCGGTCTCTTCGCCCTGGTCGTCATCTTCCAGCCGGAGATCCGCCGCGGACTGGAGCGGATCGGCCGAGTGGGCTCGCTCGGCTGGGTGCTCTCGCCGGCCGATTCCCGAGCGGTGGACCACGTCGCGGACGAGGTCGCCCGGGCCGCCGCGGACCTCAGTGCAGATGGCCACGGCGCCCTGATCGTGCTCGAGCGTGAGACGGGCCTCGAAGACGCGGCCGAGAGCGGCGTCATGATCCACGGCGACATCTCGGCCGATCTCATCCGGACGATCTTCGCGCCTCGGACGGCGCTGCACGACGGCGCGCTCATCATCCGCGGCGAGACGATCCTCGCCGCCGGAGCCCTCCTGCCGCTGTCCGAGACGAGTGTGCACGCCGAGCGCTTCGGGACCCGGCACCGGGCCGCCCTCGGCATCGCCGAGCAGACCGACGCAGTGGTGGTCGTCGTCTCCGAGGAGAACGGCCAGATCAGCCTCGTGGAGCGCTCGCGCATCGTGCGCAACCTCAACGAGGCCCACCTCGCGCGCTCGATCCGGCATCTGCTCGACCCGAACCACGGGCGCCGCCGAGGCGCACTCGGGTGGCGCCCGGCGCGGGAGCCGACCACACCCTCGGCCGCACGGGCTCCGCGGTGACCCGAGCCCTGCAGGTCCTCGTCCACAACTGGCCCCTGAAGCTCGCCGCGATCGGGCTCGCGACCCTTCTCTACGGTGGCCTCGTGTTCTCGCAGAGCACGCAGACGTTCAACGGGGTCATCCCGGTCGATGTCCTCAACAAGCCCGACGACACGTTCCTGCTCACCGTCGTCGAGCCGGTGACGTCCGTCCGGTATTTCGCGCCGTCGGGCGTCCAGCCGATCACCTCGACGTTCGAAGCCTGGATCGACCTCGACGGGGTCGAGCCCGGAAGCGGCCTCCAGAGCGTCCCGGTCCGCGTGCGCTCGATCGACAATCGCATCTCCGTCATCTCGAACGTGCCGGACCGGATGACCGTGGAGCTCGACGAGCTCAGTCGGCGCATTGTGCCGGTCAAGGTCCCCGAGGTCGTGGCCCCCGAGGGCACCGAGCTGGGTCCCACGACGGTCAATCCGACCGAGGTCGAGATCTTCGGGCCATCATCCGTCCTGGCGAGCGTCGTCGAGGTGCAGGCCAACGTGCTGATCCAGTCGGGCATCGATGTCGACCAGGACGTGAGCCTGGTGCCGGTCGACACGCTCGGCAACGCCGTCGGCCAGGTCAACGTCGAGCCGGCCACGGCGCGGGTCACCATCCCGGTCTTCTCGGACAAGGACTCGAAGACGCTGACGATCAGCCCGCTGACCACGGGCGAACCGGCGCCCGGATTCGAGCTGGTGTCGGTGACCGCCGAGCCACAGGTCGTCACCGTCGAGGGCGACATCGACGAGCTCGAACCGCTCCGCTCCATCGACACCGAACCCGTGCCGATCGGCGGACTGTCGGCCAACGAGACGCTCGAGACCACCCTGGCGCTGCCGACGGGCATCGTCGCCCTCGACGTGGACGCCGTCCGCGTCACGATCACCGTCCGCCCGGTGACCGCGACCCGGACCTTCGAGGTCGGCCTCGACCTCCTCGGCGCGCGCTCCGACCGGACGTACAGCACCTCCACGGACCGCGTGCTCATCACGCTGGGCGGGTCGGTCGCCGACCTCGACCGGATGGGGGGCGCGACCCTCCTCGCGACGCTCGATGTCGCCGATCTCGATCCCGGAACGACGTCGGTCCCTGTGACCGTGGACGTGCCCGCGGGGATCGCGTTGGTCAGCGCGAGCCCGGACCAGGTCGCCGTCACCGTGGCGATCCCGGCGTCTCCATCCCCGGCGGCCGCGAGCACATCACCCTCGACGTCGCCGGCTGCGGGCGGCTGAGGGCCCATGTCCCGCCTCTTCGGCACCGACGGCATCCGTGGCGTCGCCAATGTCGATCTGAAGCCGCCGATGGCCTATGCCCTCGGACGGGCGACGGCGAAGCGCCTGGCGGGGCCGGGCGGCTGCATCGTGGTGGGCCAGGACACCCGTCGTTCGGGTGACATGTTCGTCGCCGCCATCACGGCTGGCGCGACGAGCCTTGGTGTCGACGTCCACGCCGTCGGCGTGGTACCGACACCGGCCCTCGCGTTCCTCGCGCGGAGCGGTCCCTACCAGGCGGGGATCATGGTCTCGGCCTCGCACAACCCGGCGGACGACAACGGCCTCAAGGTGCTTGACGCGGACGGCCTGAAGCTCGACGACGCGATCGAGGAGGAGCTCGAGGCCCTGATCTGGCGAGAGGGCGAGCTTGGCGGTGTCGGCAATGCCCAGCTGGGCCGGTCGGTGGACGCGAGCGACGAGGTCGGTGCGTACCGCGAGCATCGGGTCGGGCTGGCTGGCTCCATCGACGCGTCCGGTCTGCACATCGTCCTCGACGGGGCCAACGGTTCCGGCGGGGCATTCGGCCCCGGCATCCTCGCTGCGACCGGCGCGCGCGTCGAGGCGATCCACGTCGAGCCCGACGGGATCAACATCAACGTCGACAGCGGGGCCACGTCACCCGCGTCGCTCGCGACGGCCGTGAAGGAGCGCGGCGCGGACGTCGGGTTCGCGCTCGACGGGGACGCCGACCGCCTGATCGCCGTGGACGGCCACGGCCGGGTCGTCGACGGCGACCAGGTCCTGGGCATCCTCGCGCTCGAGCGCCTCTCGCGCGACGCCCTGCCCGGAGGGCTCGTCGTGTCGATCCTGTCGAACGGCGGGTTGCAGCGGGCCGTGGAGGCGGCGGGCGGCGAGATCGTGCGCACGCCCGTCGGCGACAAGTACATCCTGGAGGGGATGCAGGTCTCGGGCGCGACGCTGGGTGGCGAGAAATCCGGCCACGTCATCGTCCTCGAGCACACGACGTCGGGCGATGGCATCGTCACGGCCCTCGAGCTCCTGCGGGTCATGACCACGCACGCATCGTCGCTCGCGGACCTGGCGGCGGCCATCCCGATGCTCCCGCAGCAGCAGCGCGCGATCAAGGCCCGCCACAAGGACCAATGGGAGGGCGACGCGGCGCTCCGCCGGGCGATCGCGGACGCTTCAGTTCGCCTGGGCGACGCGGGCCGCGTGCTCGTCCGGCCCTCCGGCACGGAACCCGCGCTGCGGGTCATGGTGGAGGGTCACGATGAAGCGCTCGTCGCGGAGCTGGCCGACGCGCTCGCGGCCCTCGCGGAGGAGCGTCTAAACTAATCCTCGGGCCAATGGCGTCGCGGAGCTTCGCCTTGGAATCCTCGGGCGGATGGCTCGCAGGAGCGTCGCCTCCGATTTCGGAGAGGCTTGTACCGGCTCGATAGCCGCTCAACGGGAGACCATCGCCTATGTGCGGCATCGTTGGCTATACGGGGCCCCGGGCAGCCGGCCCCATCCTCATGGAAGGGCTCAAACGCCTGGAGTACCGCGGCTACGACTCGGCCGGGATCGCGCTCGTCGACGACGGCGGCGACCTGTTCGTCGAGAAGAAGGCCGGCAAGCTCGCCAATCTCGAGATCGCGATCGCGGATCGGACGCCGCACGCCGCGATCGGGCTGGCCCATACGCGCTGGGCAACCCACGGTCGCCCCAACGACCTCAACGCTCACCCCCACCAGGACTGCACGGGCGAGATCACGGTCATCCATAACGGGATCATCGAGAACTTCCGTGATCTGCGCGACGGCCTCGCCGCGCGCGGTCACAAGCTGACGTCGGAGACCGACACCGAGGCGCTCGCCCACATGGTCGAGGAGGCCTACGCCGGCGATCTCGCCGATGCCGTCCGCGCCGCGCTCCGCCTGGCCGAAGGCGCCTACGCGATCGCCGTCATGCACCGCGGCGAGGGTGACCGATTGGTCGGGAGCCGCAAGGACGTGCCGTTGGTGGTGGGCCTGGCGGAGGGCGAGAGCTTCCTCGCGAGCGACGTCGCCGCGATCCTCGCCCACACCGACCAGGTCATCTTCCTGGAGGACGGCGACGTCGCCGACCTGCGGCCGTGGGGCGTCACGATCACGGACGTCGACGGCGCGGAGCTCCAGCGCGAGATCACGACCATCGACTGGACGCCCGAAGCTGCCGAAAAGGGCGGCTACGAACACTTCATGCTCAAGGAGATCCACGAGCAACCCGAGACGCTGCACCAGACGATCGCCGGTCGGGTGACCCGCGAGAACCACATCTGGCTCGAGGAGTTCGAGGGATTCGACGAGACCATCCGCAACATCGATCGCGTCGAGCTGATCGCCTGCGGGACGGCGTACTACGCGGCGTTGGTGGGGGCGACCGCGATCCAGGACTGGGTCGGCATCCCGGCCCGGGCCACGGTCGGCTCGGAGTTCCGCTACAACCCGCCCCCGCTGGACGGCCGAACGCTGGTCATCTCCGTGACCCAGTCGGGCGAAACGGCGGACACGATCGCCCCGACCCGGCTGGCGCGCGACCGTGGCGCACCGGTCATCGCGGTCACGAACACCGTCGGCAGCGCCATCACCCGCGAGGCGGATCGGATCCTCTTCCTGCGGGCCGGACCGGAGATCGCGGTGGCCGCGTCCAAGACGTTCGTGGCCCAGGTGACCACGCTGGTGATCCTGGCCGCGGCGATCGCCAAGGCCCGCGGGGCGTTGGGCGCGGAGCAGGAGCTCGAGCTCGGCGCGGCCCTTCACGCCCTGCCCGCGGGCGCCACTCGCGCGCTCGAGAACGCGACGGGGATCGCCGACCTCGCGCGCCGCTACGTGAACTCCCGAGGATTCATGTTCGTCGGTCGCGGCTACACCTACCCCACGGCACTCGAGGGCGCGCTGAAGCTCAAGGAGGTCAGCTACGTCCACGCCGAGGGCTATGCCGCTGGCGAGATGAAGCACGGTCCCATCTCGCTGCTCGATGCGGAATGCCCGCTCGTGGCCGTGGCGACGCGGTCGTCCGTGTACGAGAAGCTCGCGTCCAACGTCATGGAAGGCCGCGCCCGAGACGCGCGGGTCATCGCCGTCGCGACCGAGGGCGACACCCAGATCGAGCGCTTCGCCGACGACATCTGCTGGGTTCCTGACACGCACGAGGCGCTCAGCCCGGTGCTGGCGATCATCCCGCTCCAACTGTTCGCCTACCACGTCGCGATCGCTCGAGGCACGGATGTCGACCAGCCACGCAACCTCGCGAAATCGGTCACGGTCGAGTAGGGCGATGCGCGTGCCGACCGATCCGTCCGAAGCGGGGGTGTCGCTCGGCCCGGTGCCCGAGGGCACGACGGAGCTCGGCATCGACATCATCAAAGTCGAACGGATCCGGGCATCGCTGGACCGGTTCGGGGAGCGCTTCACCAATCGCGTGCTGACCCCCGGCGAGCAGCGCTACGTTCGGGGTCGCCCTGAGACGATGGCGGGCCGCTGGGCGGCCAAGGAGGCGGTCTCCAAGGTGTTGGGCCTCGGGGTCCGTGGCATCGGCTGGCGCGACATCGAGATCGATCGGCTGCCCACCGGACAGCCCTCCGTCCGCCTGCACGGGCGAGCGGCGGCGCGCGCGGCGCAGCTCGGCATGGGGCGGATCGCGGTCTCGATCACCCACGAGTCCGACTACGCGGTCGCGATCGCGTACGGCGTTCGGACAGCCGGCGGTCGCTACCTCTTCCCGCCCGACATCGAGGATCGGCTCGACGATCGCGAGCGCCGGATCCTCGCGCGCATCGAGCGCCTGCGGGTCGCTGCCGAGGCCGGTGGCGCCGGCAGCCTCGCCTCGGACGCGCCACGCCCCGCCGAGGCCAGCGGGGACGGCCATGCCTGATCGATCGCCGCTCGGGTTCGGCCGACGCGCGACCGAGGCCCCGGACGGGAAGGTCGTGAGCGCGAAGGACGAGCGTCCCTGGCCGACGGGTGCGACGCGCCTCGACGACGATCTGGTGTCCTCGTTGTTGCCGGAACGCCCGGCGCGCGGTCACAAGGGCTCGTTCGGCAAGCTGCTCGTGCTTGCGGGCTCGCTCGACTACGCCGGCGCGGCGCTGCTCGTCTGTCGCGCGGCCGGACGCGCCGGCGTGGGCCTCGTGACGTTGGCCGTCCCCGAGTCGCTCCAGCCGCTCTTCGCGGCCAAGGTGGTCGAGGCCACGACGATGGGCCTGCCCGAGGACGATGTCGAGGAGGTCGACCCGGAACCCGCCCTGGCGCGCATCCTGGACCACGAGCACGATGCCATCGTGGTCGGCCCGGGTCTGCGGCCTGGCCTCGCCACGGCCGAGCTCGTGCGCGAGCTCTTCGCGCCGCCGGGCGAGCAGCCGCCACCGATCGTGCTCGACGCCGAGGCGCTTCGGTCCCTGGCCACGATGGACGGCTGGTGGAGCGGCGAACGCCGGCCGGCGGTCCTGACCCCGCACGTCGGGGAGTTCGAGCGACTGCGCGCGGGCAGTGGCGTCGAGCATGGCGCCGACGGCGATCTCGCCGACGACGACGATGCCCGGGTCGCGGCGGCACGCGAAGCCGCCGCCGCATGGCAGCAGGTCGTGGTGCTGAAGGGTGCCCGAACCGTGATCGCCGCCCCGGACGGAGAGGTCGCGATCGCGCCGTTCGAGAACCCGGCCCTCGCAAGCGGAGGGACGGGAGACGTCCTCGCCGGCGCCATCGGCGCCCTGCTGGCCCAGGGCCTCCCGCCGTACGCGGCTGCGCGGCTGGGCGTCTACCTGCACGGCGCGGCCGGCGACTGGGTGCGCGACCGCTACGGCGACTCCGGCCTGCTTGCCTCGGACCTGCCGGAGGGTCTCGCGGTCGCCCGCAAGCGACTGGCCGGCGTGGCCGACCGACGGCAGGGTGCCAAGGGCCTCGGATTCGGTTCGCGCGAGCGCCTGGCGGCCACCGCGAGTCCCGCGTCGCCGCAGGGCACGGATCCCGTCAACCGCACGTGAGCTCGATCGAGAAGCGTCTCGAGGCGGCCGGCCTGCCGCCACTCCCTCGCACCGCCTGGCTGGAGATCGACCTCGACGCGTTGCGCGGCAACCTGGCCGCGCTCCGCGCGTTGGCGGGGCGGGATGTCCCGATCCACCCCGTGGTCAAGGCCGACGCCTACGGTCACGGCGCCGTGCCGGTGACACACGCCCTGGAGGGCGCGGGCGCGGATGGGTTCTGCGTGGCCGTGCTCGACGAGGCGCTGGCGCTTCGGGCCGGCGGGATCCGCGGCCCGATCCGGGTGCTCTATCCCATCCCGGTCGCGCTCGCCGGCGAGGCGGCCCGCCAGGGCGTGGCGGTCGCGGGCGGGGACCCGGTGCAACTGGCGGCCCTCCTGGAGGCAGCTGAGGCCCGCAGCGCCGCGGAGCCGCTCGACATCGAGCTCGAGGTGGAGACCGGGTTGGGCCGAGGTGGCTTCGCACCCGAGGCCCTCGTCGCAGCGGCGTCCAGGATCACGGAAGCCCCGCACACCAGGCTCGCGGGCCTGTGGACCCACCTCCAGGCGAGCGAGGACCCGGAACGGACCAACGCCCAGCTCGAGCGGTTCGAGGCCGCGACGGCGCGCCTGCGCCAAGCGGGGTTGCGGGTGCCCCCACGCCATGTTGCGGCCAGTGGCGGGCTGTTCACGGGCGTCGCGGCCCTCGACGGCGTCCGGCCGGGCCTCTCGGTCTACGGCATCGCGCCCGACGAGCTCGCCGGACGTGCCCTGACGGCCGAGGTGAGGGCGACCATCAACGTTCTTCGGCCAGTCATGTCCCTGCATGCTCGCCCGGTCCGGGTGGCGGACCTCCCCGTCGGGCACGGGATCAGCTACGGACCGACGTTCACGACGGCGCGGTCCAGCCGCATCGCGACCCTGCCGCTCGGCTACGGAGATGGATTCACCCGCGCGTTCTCGAACCGAGCCGAGGCTCTCGTGCGTAGCGTTCGGGTGCCGCTCGTCGGGAACGTCGCGATGGACGCGATCATGGTCGACGTCACCGACGTCCCGGGTCCACCGGTCACGACCGAGGACGAATTCGTGCTCATGGGGGCCCAGGGAGACGACCGCATCAGCGTGGAGGACCTGGCGCGGACACGCACCACGAACACGTGGGAAGTCGTGACCCAGATGGCTGGGCGGTTGCCCCGGGTGTACCATGCCGCGGCTGGACCGGTCGGTCTGCGCACGCTCACCGAGCGATGAGGGATGGCACGAACCTTGGCACGGATCGAACTCTGGAACGGCGACATCTGCGAGCTCGAGGTCGACGCGATCGTCAACCCGGCCAACCTCTCCCTGTGGATGTCGACGGGCGTCGGTGGGGCGCTCAAGCGCGCCGGCGGTGACGAGATCGAGTTCGCGGCCGTGCGCCAGGCGCCGGTCGCGCTCGGCGAGTCCATCGTGACCACGGCCGGATCCCTGGCCGCCCGCGCGGTGATCCATGCCGTTTCCCTGGACCGTGTCCGCCGCACGAGCGCCACGATCATCGAGGCCGCGGTCCGCAGCGCCATGGCCCGTGCCCGGGAGATCGACGCCACGAGCGTTGCCTTCCCGGCGCTCGGCACCGGCGTCGGCGGCTTCCCGCTCGAGGAGGCCGCTCGGATCACGGTCGACACCGTGCGCGACGAGCTCGAGCGCTCTCCGGACATCGAGCACGTGATCTTCGCCCTGCGCGGCGCTGCCGCGTATGAGGCCTTCGGTGCGGCCCTGGGACCGGCCGAGCGGGCGAGCGCGGTCGGGCACGCTGGCGCGTCCGGGGGCGCCGCCGGGTGAACCTCGAGATGGAGCCGACCGAGGAACAGCGAGACGAGCTCATCGAGACGGTCGCGCGCGAGATCCAGCTGCGCGGGCTGACCTCGTCGGCCGTGCATTTCCTGGAGGCCAGCCGACCGTATCGAGCCCTGGGCGCGAACGCGATGCTCTTCTTCGATCCGGTCCTCCGCGGCGTCTTCGGCGGCGAACTGGCCTCGGCCAGCGAGATCATGACGGACGAAACCGGCATCGAGCTGCTGATCGCGCGGCTCGAGGAGCTGGACGAAGAACTCGCCTGGGACGCCTGACCCACTCTCGTTCCGCACGGTCCGGGTAGCATCTGGCGGTGACCTCCGAACCGCATGCATTCCTGACCATCGACCACGGCGCCGCGACCGCGTCGATCGCGTTGATCGGTCGTGTCGCCGGCACGTGGCGACTCATCGGCACCCTGGCCCTCCCCGCCGGCGCGGCCGTGGACATCGCGGTCGACCTGCTCGTGAGCCGCGTGCGCATCGCCGACCCGGAGCTCGCCTCGGCGCTTGGCGTGGCCGACATCGACAGCGACGCCCTGCCAAGGTTCGAGGTCCGCAGCCGGCGGCCTCGACGGCTGGCAGTGGTGGCCGCCGCAGAGCGGACCCTCACGAGGCTGATGGCGACCGCCGGCCGCAGCGGCTGGCGTCCGACGGGAGCGAGCGCCGAGACCACCGATCCGCTCGTGATGTCGCGACTCCTCCTCGATCACGACATCGACGCCATCCTCGTCGGTGCTGGCGATCCACCGCGGCCCGACGAGCGCAGCGCGATCCGCGAGCTGGCGGCCCTCGTCGCGGCCGTGGCGGTCCGCCGCCCGGAGGTGCCGGTCGTCCTGTCCGGGGCGATGTCGGAGGCCCTCGACGAGTTCGGCGACGTGTCGTCGCGGCCCGGCCCGATCGTGCTCGCCCCCGCAGCCCTCGAGCGGGGTCCGGCGCGCGCCGGGCAGTCCATCCGGATCAGGATCCCCGCCACCGACGGCCCGGACGCCGCCTCGGACAAGCCCGATCCCCTCGGCGAGCTGTTGCTCGAAGTGGCCATGCCGGCCGACGATCCACGGCGGGCCATCGGCCCGGCGACCCAGGCCCTGGCGGACGTGCTGCATCGCCGGGTGGAGACGATCATCCTGGGTCACGACGCCGGAGTCCGTGCCGCTGCCGAGCCCTCGATCGGGGGCACGCACCGCGAGGTGCGCCTGGCGGTCGTCCCTGAGGCTGCCGTCGCCCCGGACGAGCCCGACGACGCCATCGTCGACGGCGTCCTCGTGTGGTCCACCGTGCCGTCCGACCGCCATCGAATCCGCGACCGCATGCGAGAGCTGCGGATCGCACCGTGGGCCGACGCTGCGGGCGACGGCGCCGCCTTGCGGATGGCGGCGGCACGAGCCGCCCTCGTGCGGCTCGCCGCGGCCACGACCGATTTCGAGGGGGCATCCCCTGATCTCGTCGTGTGCGGCGGCGGCGTGTGGTCGGCGGTGCCGGCGCCGACCGTGGCCCTCGCCCACGTCGACGTCCTGCGGCGATCCGGAGCCAGCCAGTACGCGCTCGATCACGCCCGCTTGATGGGCACGCTCGGAGCCATCCCCGATGAGCACGAACGGCTCACCGTCATGGGCGATCTCGCCGATGACCTGCTGGCGCCACTGGGCAGCGTGGTCATCCCGTCCGGACTGCGCTCCGGGCGATCGGCCGGGAGCGTGCTCGTCCATGCCGGCGGGGGCGTGAGTGAGCTCGATCTCGTGCCGGGCAGCCTCGAGCTCGTCGACCTGCCGCCGGGCGAGACGGCAGTGGCCGAATTCCGCTTCCGCGACCGGATCAAGCTCGGCGCACGCGGCCGACACTTCGCTGTCGACGTGGCCGGCGGACTCGGTGGATTGCTCGTCGACCTGCGCGACGTCCCACTGCGGCTGCCCGATCGGGCCGACCGCCGGCGCGATCTGCTGGCCGCCTGGCAGGCCGCGCTCTGGCAGGGGTTCGACACGTGATGAGCACGAATGGCGCGTCGGAACCCGACGTGCCGGCCGACCTGGGCTTGGTCAGCGCGCGCCGGCTCATCGCCCCACCCGCCGAGATCACGTTCCCCCTCGCGCCGGGCGACCGCGCGCTCGTGGCCGCCGGCGAGACGGTCGTCGCCGGAGCGCCCATCGCTGAGCGACTGCGCGATCCGGAACTGATCGACCGGGTCGTTCCGGCGAGCGCGGATCCGCGACCCGGCGGCCGCACGAGCGACGGCGAACTGCTGTTCGTCTGGCGGGATCGATGGCGGGTCGCTGGCGGTGAGGTCACGGAATCCTTCGACAGCCCGGTGACCGGCATCGTCCGCGAGGTCCGCCCAGGTTCCGCCATCGTCATCCAGGCGAGTGGTCGCGCACTCAACGGCATCGTGGCCCTGGGCGGACCCAGCCGCGGGCGCCTCCACATCGCGGCAGGGAGCGACGGCGAGCTGCGCTCCGGTGGTCTCGATGTCGGACTCGCCGGAACGATCCTCGTCGTCGGATCGCGGATCGACGCGGAGACGCTCACACGGGCGCGGGCGATGGGCGTGAACGGCATCGTGGTCGGTGGTCTCGCCAGCAAGGAGCGGCGCGACTTCACGGCCTCCGAGCGGCGCCAGCGGGCGGCGCTGCACCGGCTGGCCCCGTATGCCGTGCTCGTGCTCGAAGGCGCGACCCGCCGACCCCTACCGAGCCCGGTGATGGACGTCCTGGAGGCGCTCGCCGGCCACGAGGTGGCGATCGTCGCCAACCCGCCGATGCTCGTGTTCGAGAGCGAGGTGGACGTGCCGCAACCCCGGCCAGACTTCGTGCGCGTGCGTGGCGGCCCCCTCGGCGGCCGCGACGGGATCTGGGCCGGGTTGGTCGGGCCACGCCGGTTCGCGGGCGGGGTGCATCTCGAGGCGGGCTCGGTGCGGTTCGCTGATGGCACGGTCACGGCGGTACCACTCGGCGACCTCGAACGGTTCGTCTGACGGCGATGCCCTCGTCCACCGCCGACCGCCGCCAGATCATGGCCGCGGATCCCGCTGCCACGAGCGCGCTCGGTCGCGCGCTGGGGGCCGTGGCGCACGCCGGCGACCTCGTTTGCCTGTGGGGGGAGCTCGGGGCGGGCAAGACCCACCTCGCGAAGGCGTTCGCGGCCGGCATGGGCGTGACCGAGACCGTCACGTCGCCGAGCTTCATCCTCATGGCCGAGTACCGCGGGCGGCTGCCGCTCTTCCACATCGACCCATACCGCCTGGCCTCCGCGGAGGACGCACTGGCCGGCGGCCTCATCGACGAGCGCCAGCGGGAGGGCGTCACGCTCGTCGAGTGGCCGGAGCGCCTGGGCGACGCGCTGCCCGCCGCCCGCCTCGACATCCGGATCGATGGCACCGGGGATGACAGGCGCTCGATCACGCTCATCGCTGGTTCGGACGACTACCGGCGGTACCTGGAGGTCGCGGCGTGACGCACGACGGACGGCGGCGGGCGGTCCTCGCCATCGACACCGCGACCACGCACGTCGTGATTGCCGCCGGCACGCCCGAGGGCGTGGCGGACGGGGTGTCGACGTGGACCGCGGGCTATCGGCATGGCGAGACCTTGTTGCCGACGATCGGGCGGTTCCTCGGTGAGCAGAACATCCGGCGGTCGCGCCTGGTCGGCATCGTCGTGGGCACCGGCCCAGGTGCGTTCACGGGACTACGGGTCGGCATCGCGACGGCGAAGGGCCTCGCGCACGGGCTGGGCATCCCGCTCGTCGGAGTCGCGACGGCGGAGGCGCTGATCGAGGCGTTCGAGGCCGCGGAGGCAGCCGTGGCGGTCGCGGAAGGCCTCGACGGCCCGGCCGCACCGAGCGTCCTGCTGCTGCCGGCCGGCCCGCGCGACCGTCTCATCGTTCGCGTCGGTTCTGCGCCCGTTCCGCTGCCCGCCGGGGAGGAGCCTGAGCTCGCCGCCGGGGAGCGGCTGGTGGCCGTGGACCTGGATGGGCGGGCGCCGGACGATGCCATCGCGCGTGGCGAGAAGGCCCGGTCGGGCCTTGGTCAGGCGCTCCTGCGGGCCGGGGCGGCCAAGCTGGCCGCCATATCGGCTGGCGCCGCGGCTGGGGCCGCTGGAGCGGGCAACGCGCCCGCCGACCGCCCCGCGTCCGAGCTGGAGACGCTCGTGCCCGACTACGTGACCCTCCCGCGCGGCGTCCGCGCGACCGGCGGGGCCGTCGAATGGTCGCGCGACCCCCGGTGAGGGTGGTCATCGAGTCGA
>JARDZW010000151.1 GCA_029240655.1 Chloroflexota bacterium | reverse complement strand
CAAGGAGATGCTGCGTGACATCGCCGTCCTGACCGGCGGCACGGTCATCAGCGAGGAAGTCGGCCGCAAGCTGGACTCGGTCACGGCCGAGGACTTCGGGTCGGCCCGCCGGATCGTCTCGACCAAGGACGACACCACGATCATCGACGGCGACGGTGCCCCGGACCAGATCAAGGGGCGCATGTCCCAGATCAAGGCCCAGATCGAGGACACCACGTCCGACTACGACAAGGAGAAGCTCCAGGAGCGTCTCGCCAAGCTGTCGGGTGGCGTCGCGGTGATCAAGGTCGGCGCGGCCACCGAGGTCGAGCTCAAGGAGAAGAAGCACCGCATCGAGGATGCGCTCTCGACGACCCGTGCGGCCGTCGAGGAGGGCCTCGTCGCCGGCGGTGGGACCACGCTCCTGCAGGCCATCCCCGCGCTTGACGCGATCAAGCTCGAGGGTGATGCCCAGGTCGGTGTCGAGATCGTCCGCAAGGCGCTCGAAGCCCCGGCCCGCCAGATCGCCGAGAACGCCGGCGCTCCCGGCGAAGTCGTCGTCGAGAAGGTCAAGAGCCTTCCCGCCGGACACGGCTACGACGCGCTGACCGGTGACTACGGCGACCTGTTCAAGAAGGGCATCGTGGACGCCGCCAAGGTGACCCGCTCCGCCCTCCAGAACGCCGCTTCCATCGCCGCGATGGTGCTGACCACGGAGACGCTGATCACCGACCTGCCCGAGAAGGCGACGGCCGGTGCCGGCGCCGGTCACGAGCACGGCGGTGGCGGAGGGATGGACTTCTAGTCCGACCCGAAACGCCGGCCCGGCGTCCGCCGGTCCGGCCTCCGACCGAACGCCTAGAGGCGGGTGTCCCATCCGGGATGCCCGCCTCTCTCGCTACCGAGATGGCCACAACGGCGGATCACCACCGAAGCCCGCCTTGCCTCGTTGCCTGGCGATGACGACGCCCGGGGCGGGAGGCCGCTCCGGGCGTCGGGGTCGTGACGGGGTGGCTATTCGGCCACCCGGGTCACGACGTTCCGATCCGCAGTGCCCGCACGGACCAGACACTCAGCCTAGGCTGATCCATCGAGCACGAAGAGCGGGGAAACCCGCGATCGGCCAGATCCGTCTCTCGTCTCGTCGTCGATCCGAGCCTTCGGCGCATTCCTACCGAGAGGCAGACCCAACGGGTGGTCACCGCGGGGTTCAGTGCTTCTTCTTCGGGACCTCGTAGAGCGCGTCGTACGGGTCCGTCCGCTTCGAGTGTGCGGCGCTACCGACCGGCTGCTTCTTCGGCAGCACGTACAGGACCATCAAGGCGATCGGTCCGAGGATGGCGGCGAGGATCGTCCACACCGCCCGGCTCCGGCCGAACGTCGGGGCCATCCGATACGCGTAGATCGCACACACGACCCAGACCACGATCGCGACGGCGAGTAGACCAGTCCCGAGCAACGTTGGAGTCATGACCGGCGAACCCCTCTAGGATCGATCCATGTAGCGCTCAGCCCTCCGGTCCGACACCTCCGTCGGGTGCGCGTTCCGGTGGGCCCGCTTGGCTTCGACATTGTGACCGAAGACGCGATCATCGGTCGCGTCCCCCTCAGCCGGCCGGGCGCGTGGCGCAAGGGGGACCGCAAGGTTGGCCGGCGATACTGGTGCCGAATCAGACCCTCGGGGTGGGGGACTCGTCGCCCAGTCGACGTGAACGGCCCGAGGGTCGGTTCATGTCCGGCACCGTTGCGTGGCGACGCATACTCGACCCGAGCCGGCATCGTCCCGGCCAGCCAGGGGAGGACACCGCATGTTCCGGATCCGTCGTTTCGGTGTCATGAAGACCGCCACCGTCGTCGCGGTCATGTACATGGTCATCGTCGCGGTCTTCGTGATCCCGATCGCCCTGATCGGGCTGCTGATCGCGCCATCGCAGGGTTCACAGGCCGGTACCACAGTGGTCGGGATCGTCATCTTCGGAGCGGTCGCGATCCTGGCGTATGGCCTCATCGGATGGATCTTCACGGCGCTCGCCGCTGCGATCTACAACGTGGCGGCCGGCTGGGTCGGCGGGATCGAAGTCCAGGTGGAGGCCGTCGCGCCGCCACCGGGTCTGCCGGCCTGGGGTACCACGACGCAACCACCGTCATCGGCTCCGCCGGTCCCGCCCGCACCGCCGACGTCGAGCGTTTGACACAGCCACGCATCACGAAGAGCCTGTCTCGGCGCGTCTCTAGGGCGCACATCCATCCTCCCCGCACCTTGAGGCCCTGATCATCCGCGTCCCGCAGGCACGATCCTTCGCGCTCGCCATCGTCGTCGCCGTCGGCGCATGTCAAAGCGCCCCGTCGCTCCCGGCGCTGACCGATCCCAAGGAGATCCTGGCCGCCGCGGTCACGACCGCGAGCACTGCCAAGACCGTCCGCATCGACGGCTCGGCCGATGGCACGATCGGCCTCGACCTGGCAGCGTCCGCGGCGCCCGCGGCGTTCGAGCTGGCGGGAACGACCTTCTCCGCCGACCTGGACCTGGAGAACGGCGATGCCCGCGCGACATTCTCGGCGCCCGGCCTGCTCGGCCTCACCGGGGAGGTCATCCTGGTCGACGGCACGGCATATCTGAGATCCACGCTGACCGGGGCGTTGTACCGCGAGCTGTCCACCGACGTCGACGTCCCTCAGCCGTCCGACGCCGCGCGTGCGACCATCCTCGACGCTCTTGCCGAGCTCCTTGCGAACCCCGAGCTCGATCCCGTCAAGGCCGAGGACGTGGCGTGCGGCGGCACGACCTGTTACCAGGTCCTGATCACGCTGTCGCCCGCGGACCTCATGGCGCTGGAGGCCGGCGATCTCGAGCCGATCGAGGTATTTGCGATCCCCATCCCGCTGCCGGACCTGGCCACCGCGACGGTGGATCTCACCGTCCTCGTCGCCAAGGACACGACGCGACTCGCCGGCGTGACGGCCGATGCGGATCTGGGAGCCAACGGTGCCGCGGTACTGGACCTGACGTTCTCGAAATGGGATGAGGCGGTGTCGATCAGCGCGCCGCCGCCCGACCAGGTCGCGCCCGGGACGTGACGCCCGCCACAAAGGCTCTGATGCCCGCCGCCACCTAGAATGCGGGGGTGAGTCCCACCTCCCGGAAGCGCCGCGGACAGCCCACGATCGACGAGGCCGCGGCCGTGGCCGGCACACGCTTCGCCGACGCGGTGGAACCCGACGCGCCGGCAAGTCCGGCCGAGCCCGATTGGCTGCGCGACGCCCCTCTCCCGGGTCAGGACCCGACCGCTCCGCCCGCCCCGCCACCCGATCCTGAAGTCATCGAACGCCGCCGCGCCGAACGTGCGGAGCAGATCGTCAAGGCGCTCAACCCCGAGCAGGCACGCGCCGTGACGACCACCGAGGGTCCGCTCCTCATCCTGGCCGGGGCCGGCTCCGGCAAGACCCGCGTGCTCGCTCACCGGATCGCCTACCTCGTGGGCGTCAAGAACGTGCCGCCGTGGCGCATCCTGGCCGTGACGTTCACGAACAAGGCCGCGTCCGAGCTGCGCGATCGGATCATCAGCCTCGTCGGCGAAGGTGGTCGAGAGGTCCAGGCGGGAACCTTCCATTCGCTGTGCGCCCGCGTCCTCCGCCAGGAGGGGACCGCGATCGGGATCGACCGCCGGTTCGTGATCTACGACACGGACGACCAGCAGGCGTTGATGAAGCAGGTCCTGCGCGAGGAGGACCTCCCGCTGACCGGCGAATTCCGTCCGAGCGCGGTGCTCGGCGCGATCAGCCGCGCCAAGAACGAGATGCTGGATCCCACGTTCCTCAGCGAGAACGCCGCGAACCATCGGGAACGGACGATCGCCCGCCTCGCGACCCGCTATCAGGAGCGTCTCCGTATCGCCCGCGCGCTTGACTTCGACGACCTCCTGCTCGAGGCGGTCCGCCTGTTCGACGAAGCCCCGGATGTCCTCGCCAAGTACCAGGAACGCTGGCGATATCTGCACGTCGACGAATACCAGGACACGAACCGCGCCCAATACCTGTGGGTCAAGGCGCTGGCCACGAAGTACGGCAACCTGGCGGTCGTCGGTGACGACGACCAGTCGATCTATTCGTGGCGTGGCGCGGACTTGCGCAACATCCTCGACTTCGAGCGCGACTGGCCGAACACGGCCGTGGTCAAGCTCGAACGCAACTATCGCTCGACCCAGCTGATCCTCGACGCCGCTCACGCGGTCGTCTCGCGAAACACCGCGCGCAAGGACAAGAAGCTCTGGACCGAGAACGCCGGCGGCCTGAAGATCCAGCGCTTCGAGGCCTACAACGAGGACGAGGAGGCCGAATGGATCGCCCGCCAGGTCGAGGGCCTGATCGGCGGTCGCGGCACGGCCCTCACGCGACGCGCCGACGAGGACGAGGGGGACACGAAGTTCCGCGCCCGGGAGATCGCAGTGATGTACCGGATGAACGCCCAGTCCCGGGCCATCGAGGAATCGTTCCTGCGCTACGGGATCCGCTACCAGCTCATCGGCGGGACGCGGTTCTACGCCCGCCGTGAGGTCAAGGACGCCCTCGCCTACCTGCGGATCCTGCGCTCGGACACCGACAGCGTCAGCTTCGAGCGGATCATCAATGTCCCGGCCAGGGCGATCGGCGACAAGACCATCGAGGCGCTGCGCGCCGGTGCATCCGCGATCGATCCCGAGACCGGCGAGCCGTCAACGACGTGGAGCGCGATCGAGCGAGGGGGTCGCGGTGAGCTGCAGAGCCTGGCCCCGCGGACGCGCACGGCCCTCGCCGAGTTCGCCGCGCTGGTGCGCCGGCTCCGGTCCCGGGTCGCCGTGCTGCCGCTCCCCGAGCTGCTCGACGAGGTCCTCGAAGTGTCCGGCTACCGGGCGATGCTCGCCGACGGCTCCGAGGAGGGCGAGGAGCGCTGGGCGAACCTGCTCGAGCTCCGGTCGGTGACCACCCGGTACGACGATCTCGATCCGGAGGACGCACTCGATCGGCTGCTCGAGGAGACCGCACTCGTCGCGGACCAGGACGCCTACGAGGGGGACGCGGATGCGGTGACGCTCATCACGCTGCATGCGGCGAAAGGCCTCGAGTTCCCGGTCGTCTTCATCGCGGGGTTGGAAGAAGGACTGTTCCCGCACAGCCGCGCGCTCGAGGACGAACGCCAGCTCGAGGAGGAGCGGCGACTGGCCTACGTCGGGATCACGCGCGCGAAGCGCCGGCTGTACCTGTCGCACGCCTGGCGGCGGGCGACGTGGGGCATGGGCCAGGCCGCCGTGCCGTCACGGTTCCTGCTCGAGATCCCAGCCGAGCTCATGATCGGCCCGCGGCTCGGTGGCCTCGACGAGCCCGAACGCGATCTCGATCTCGACCTGGTCTTCGGTTCGCGCCGCACGACCCGCTTCAATACCCCGGTCCGCGGCGGTGGGCCGGCCTACCGGCAGGGGAGCGGCCGGCCTGGCGCCCCGGCCG
>JARDZW010000150.1 GCA_029240655.1 Chloroflexota bacterium | reverse complement strand
CTCGCCCGGCGTCTGGATGACGTCCACGCCCGGCTGACCAGTCCGGCCGCGCCGAGGTCTGCGGCGTGGCTCCCCGCCACGACGGCCCATGCGACCCCCAGCCCCGATGTCGATCCGGACCCGGGCGCGCAGGTGGGCCTCCGTTTCCGCTCGTCCCTATCGCGCGCGGAGTACGAGGCCGGCGTCGAGCGCATCCGGGATCACATCGCGCTCGGCGATCTCTACCAGGCGAACCTCACGCGGCGGCTGGAGACGCCGTATTCGGGCGACCCGTGGGGCGAGTACCGCCGCCTGCGCACGGGCGACCCGTCGCTGTTCTCGGCGTACCTCGATCTTGGGCCTTCGCAGGAGACCGGCCGGCCGCGCGCCCTCCTGTCCGCCTCGCCAGAGCCGTTCCTCGCGGTGGACTCGAACGGTCTGGTCGCCTCGGATCCCATCAAGGGCACGCGCCCCCGAGGTCGCGACCGCGCCGAGGATCGCCGGCTCGCGTGCGAGCTGCTGACCAGCGCCAAGGACCGGGCCGAGAACGTGATGATCGTCGACGTGCTGCGCAACGACCTGGGCCGCGTGTGCGAGCCCGGCACGGTCAGAGTGCCGCGGCTGTGTCGCCTGGAACGCACGGTTGCCGTGCAACACCTCGTGTCGACGGTCACCGGACGGCTGGCCGGTGGCCGTGACGCGTTCGACCTGCTGGCGGCGAGCTTCCCGGGTGGCTCGATCACGGGCGCCCCGAAGATCCGCGCGATGGAGATCCTCGAGGGCCTGGAGCCGGTCCGGCGCGGGCCGTACACCGGCGCGCTCGGCTGGATCGGGCCGGACGGGGCGATGCAGACGAGCATCCTCATCCGAACGTTCGTGGCCGATGGCCGGCGGCTCACGCTCCATGTCGGTGGTGGCATCACGTGGGGCAGCGATCCGGCCGCCGAGTGGGACGAGACGGTGGACAAGGCGCGCGGGCCTTTAGGTGCCATCGGCGGCGAGGAGGTCGATTGAGCGACGCTCGAGACCGAGCGCACGTCTGGGTCGACGGCGAGCTCCTGCCCGCGACGGCGCGTCACCTATCGGCGTTCGATCGCGGTTTCCAGCTCGGCGACGGGATCTTCGAGACACTCCGAGCGACCGGCGGACGGTCGACCGAGCTACACGAGCATCTCGCCCGCCTCCATCGATCCGCGGAGGGCCTCGATATCGCTCTGCCGGCCGACCTCGATGTTGCCCTCACCAACGGGATCGCGGCCCTGCTCGCCGCCGATGGTCTCGATCAGCCGGACGGTGACGCATCGATCCGGATCACGGTCTCGCGGGGCGCCTACCGGTCGCGCGGGGTCCTCCCGCCTGACGAAGTCGTTCCGGCCACCATCGTGATCCAGGCCTGGCCGGTCGTCCGCGTACCGGATGCTCACCTGGAGCGAGGCCTGCACCTCGTGGCGTCTGCGGTCCGGCGGGACCCGCAGAACCCGCTCGCGACCCTGAAGACGACCTCCCGCGCCGAGTACGTCTACGCGCGCCTCGAGGCGCGTCGGGCCGGTGCGGACGATGCCATCTTCCTGACCGTCGATGACCGCCTGTCCGAGGGGACCTCGGCGAACATCTTCCTCGTGCGCGGGGCCGAGGGCGACCTGGAGCTCGCGACACCCTCCCTGGATTGCGCGATCCTGCCCGGTACCACCCGATCGTGGCTGCTGGACTGGGGTGCGCGGGTCGGATTGCGGCCGTTCGAGGGCGCGCTCACGCGGGCTGATCTCGCCGCCGCCCGCGAGGCCTTCCTGTCCTCGAGCGTGGCCGGGATCCTGCCGGTGACCTCATTCGAGGGGGCACCGATCGGGGATGGTCTGCCCGGGGTTTGGACGCTGCGTGCCCGCGCAGCCCGCGAGGCGATGATCCACGGCGACGACGCGGGGTGACAGCGTGACCCGCGACGAGCTCATCGACCGGACCCGCCAGCTGATCGCGGAAGGCGACCGGCTGGTGGCCGCGCCGTCGATGGACGCGCTCCAGACCTGGCTTCAGCTGTCGGATGACCTGCTGTCGCGCGCGTGGGGCAGCATGGATCGATACCACCTGGCATGGCTGATGGTCGGCAAGCCCAAGGGCATCGTCCGCGGTCGGCCCATGGAGGCCGACGAGGAGGCTGCCTACGTCCGCGAGGTCGCGACACAAAAGACCGCGGCCCTGCGGATGAGCCTGGACGCGGTCGATCGCCAGCACATGCCGTTCGTGGGGGAGACCGGAGGTGGGCTGGGCCAGGGGGAGGCAGCGCCGACGCGACCGACCGACGATCCGACTCCTGACCGCGGTCCGGATCGCGCTCCCGATCGCAGCGGCCTCCCGGCCGATCCGAGCCTGGCCGACCGTCTTGCCGAGGCCCGTGCCCGCGCCGAGACGCATCGAGATCACGGGGAGCGGCGTGCCCCGCGGCCGGACCGGATGGAGCGTTGACCGTCCCCCGTGATCTCGTGGCGGCCGTCGGTGGCACCCGGCAGGTCCCCGCGCCGGACCCGATCGCCGAGGACTATCTGCTGCTCGGCCTGCGGCTGGGCCAGCGCATCCCGGGGCTCGTGGATGGGTACTTCGGGCCGGCCGCCATCAAGGCCCGCGTCGATACGGAGCAGTTCCCGGCCGCAGCGCGGCTCCGCGAGGACGCCGCGGCGCTGACCGCGCGGATCGGGATGGTCGCGGAGCCCGAGCGTCGGGATTGGCTCATCGCCCAGGTCCGGGCGCTGGCGGCCCACGCACGGGCGCTCGATGGCGAGCCGCTGCCGTACACCGACCACGTGGCACTGTGTCTCGGCTTCGAGCCGCCGTGCCACGACGACGACCGCTTTCGCGGCGCGCTCGCCGCGGTGGATGCGCTACTCCCTGGGGCGGGGCCGCTGCACGAACGTCTGGCGGCCTGGGACCGGCGCCTGGAGATACCGCTCGATCGGCTGCCCGACGTGATGGACTGGCTCGTGGCGCGATTCCGCGAACGCGCTCACCGCGACTTCGGCCTGCCCGAGGGCGAGGATCTGCGTGTCTCGCTGGTCACCGGCCAGCCATGGTCCGGCTACAACTGGTACGACGGCGGGCGGCGCTCGCGGGTGGACGTCAACACCGACCTGCCGGTCCGCGCGCCGGACTTCATCACGATGATCGGCCACGAGACCTACCCGGGCCACCATCTCGAACATGCCTGGAAGGAAGCGGACCTGGTCGATCGGCAAGGCCGCTTGGAGAGCTCACTGTTGTTGATCAACACGCCCGAGTGCCCCATCAGCGAGGGCCTGGCCGATCTCGGGCCCTCATTCGTCGCTCCGCTCGACGAACGAGCCGAGCTCCTGTTCGAGCTGTTCGAGCGCGCCGGGCTGGCGGGCCTTGCGGATCCCGCCGACGCGCGCGAGACGGCGGAGCGGGCCGTGGCGCTGGAAGGACCGCGACACCGCCTGGCGGCGAGCCGTGGCAACGCAGCCCTGATGCGACACGCCGACGGCGCGTCCCACGACGAGGTCCTGGCCTATCTGCAGGACGTCGGCGGGTACGCGCCGAAGGTGGCCGCCAAGCTGCTCGAGTTCATCGAGCACCCGCTCTGGCGGACGTATGTCTTCGTCTACAACGAGGGTGAGGCGCTCGTCCGTCGATGGGTGGAGGCGGCCCCGGCGCCCGAGCGGGTCGCGCGGTTCGGCCGCCTCCTCCACGAACAGATCACGCCGGGTCGGCTCCTCGCGGAGCTGGGCTGACCACGACCTTCGGGCTCGGCCGGCCGGCGAGCCACGACATCGCGAACCCGGCCGTCGCGCCGGCGAGGATCGCCAGCGTGAGGACGGCGAGGATCGGCAGCCCACCGGCTCCCTCGGCCGCGGCCAGGCGCGTCGCGAGCTCGTCGCGCTCCGCGACGATCTTGTCCGTCTGGGCGAGCAGGCGGTCGGTCCGGGCATCCTGGGCGACGAGCAGGCTGTCCAGCCGCTGGATCTCGCCCTGGAACTGTTCGGTCAGTTGCGCGCTGACGTCCTTCTTCGCCTGGGCGATCGCCGTTGCGGTCGTGGCGGGGTCATAGGTCGGGAGCTTGCCACCGGCGGTGTACACAGCGAGGGACACCGGCATGTGTTCACTCACGAGGTCCTGGAGCGTGACCTGCCAGCTCCAGTAGCCCGCCTCGGGCAGCGTCGCCGTCGCCGTGAAGTGGCCATCGGGGCGGTCGTTGGTCGCGACGACGTCCATGGTCGCACCGGTCGAGGTGTTGGTGAAGTGCACCGTCGCGGTCTCCCACGGGGCGGGGGTCTCCCCGTGCTGGAGGACGCGGAAGCCGACCACGAGCGGCTTGCCCTCGACGGGCGGCTCGACGGTCTGGGCGTCGGCCACGATGTCCGCCCAGCCGCCGGCGAGCGCCGGTCCGGCGAGGGCGAGCAGCAGCGCGATCGCGGCAAGGGTGGCGGCGAGTCGGCGAATCATGGTCGGTTCCTCCAGGCGGGGGACGAGGCAGCAGCTCGTCCGGATCGAACCATCTACACCGGGCGGACAGGATCGGTTCCCGGGCTGGATCGATCGCCCCGTGCCAAGGACCGCCGGCGCGGGCTAGAGGTCGCGGGTGAACACCACCCGATCCTCATCGGGGCCATCGTGGTCGACGTGCGCGGGGGTGCCGTAAAGCCGCTGGGTGCCGGGTCCGTCGTCGACGCGAAATCCGAGCGCCCGATGGAACGCGACCGACGTCCGATTGCCCGGCCACGTCACGGCCTGCACCCGACGGACGCCGCGGGCGGCGAGGTCAGCGAAGGTCCGTTCGTACAGGGCGCGACCCAGCCCGCGGCGCCGGCGGTTCGGCTCCGCCGCGATCATGTGGACATAACCTGTATCTGGACGGTCCTGGCTGACGAACGCGACCACGAACCCGGCCAGCCGGCCATCCTCGCGCTCGACGATCCAGGACGTGCCGCTGAAGTGCTCGAGCCACAAGCGCGGGAGCAGGTGCCGCATCCGCCGCTCCCCCCACCAATGATCGATGACGTCGACGACACGGGGATGGTCCGCCTCGGTCGGACGCCGGAACGTCAGATCGTCGAGGTCCGCGCCATCCTCGCCCGACGTCATCGCGCGCGCCACCACGCGACGGCCGCGGCCAGGAGCACCTCGACCGGGACCAGCGGACCAAATGTCTGGGCCAGGTAGTCGATCGGCGCCAGGACACCGCCTTCGGCCCGGGCGAAGAGCCACAGCCCGATCTGGCCAAGCCCCACGCCGAGACCCGCCAGGGCGGCGGCGATCCATGGCCGCGTGCCCGTCGACAGCGTGTTACCCGCCCCGACCACGGTCGCCAGCCCGACGGCATAGCCGACACCGGATGCGACGACCAGCAATCCGGCGGAGACCGCGAGCGCCCCGCCGAGAACGACGATGAGCGCGGCGCCGACGAGCGCCGCGATGGCGCCGAACGCGACTCCACGGACCGGCGCCTGGCCCGGCGCCGTGAACGGCGTCGTGGCGTGCGGCCCGTCTGGAGCCGGCGGGGTGCCGGCGGTCCCCGGCGCGCCGTATCGCTCGGACGGTGCACGCGTCAGGCGTCGCTCACCCGCGACCTGGGGCGGCGTCTCGGCTTCGGGAGTTCGCGGC
>JARDZW010000044.1 GCA_029240655.1 Chloroflexota bacterium | reverse complement strand
GACATGCCGCGCCCGATGTACTTCTTCGCGATCGACACGACCAGCCGCAGGTTGGCCGAGGTCAGCTGCTCGCGCGCGTCGCGACCGATGCCGACGATGACGCCCTTGCGGTCGCGCAGCTTGGTGTTGGCCGGGACCTCCGGGTCGTAGCCCATCTTCTTGAGGAGCTCGGCTTCGTTGCCGGCCATGATGTAGCGCTCGAGCGCCGGGAAGGCCACATCCTCACGGGTCCAGTCCCAGATCGCGCGCAGGCCGACGTTGTCGCGGGAGTCGAGATCGCCGTTGTGGACGGCCATGAAGGCCCAGTCCAGCAGCGTGATGAAGTTGTCCGGGTTTGGCTGCTCGTTGTAGGCGTGGACGAGCTTCTTCGCCTGCTTGAGCAGCTCCTTGGTGCCGTCGGACTGGGCGTCACGGCCGGCCTTGATCAGGTGGAAGTCGGGGGACGGAACGAGCAGGTCCTTGGCCGCCTTTGCCGAGATCGCCGTGCGCACGAGCGCATGGGCCTCGTCGCCGTAGGGCAGGCGATGCTGCGGCTTCTGGGTCCGTGTCTTGCGCTCCGTGTCGTGCAACGTCCACTGGTGGAGCGACGCGATGCCCTTCCACGGCTCGTCGACGAGCTGCTCGCCGAGCTCGATGGCCTTGGCCAGGACGACTTCTTCCTCGGCGGTCAGCAGCGCGACCTTGCCGATCTCCTTGAGGTACATCCGGACCGGGTCATCGATGCCGATCATGTCGGCGCTGATGGCCTCGAGATCCTCGGCAGTCGGCTCCTCGACCTCCTTCGGGTCGAGCTTGGTCGGCCCTTCGAGCGGCAGCTTGGCCGCGGGGTCGACGGAGCCGTCCTCGGCGACGACTTCGATGTTCACCTCGGCATCGGCGTCCGGGGCCGCCGCAGCCTCCGGGCCGAGGTCGAGATCCTCGTCGTCATCGTCGTCTTCGGCCGCCGCGACGGCCGTCGCGCCACGTGCTGGGCGCATTCCGGCCATCTTGGCCTCTTCGAGATCGGCCTTGGCGCGGCGTGGCCGTGAGAGCACGGCCTCTACGAGTTGCTTATCGAGCGGATCGGCGGGCATGGGTTCCTCCTTGGGACAGGGTCAGGCGTGCACGGCCGCGCTGGGTCGGGCAAGCATTCGGGTGTCTTCTCGACGCCGGTCGAGCGACCGGCGTTCTTCGTTGATCTTTCGTCGCTCGAGGAGGAGACGCTCCATCGAGCCGGTGTCACCGGCTCGCTCGGCCTCCGCCTGGGCGGCTTCGTTGTATTCACTGCGCTCGCGCAACTGGTCATCCTCGAGCTCGAGCAGGAGACGCGTGATCTCGTATGCGAGCTTGCGCGGATCAAGCGTCCGGGCATCCGGGCCCGTCTTGGCGTACAACGCCCGCGCGAGCGACGCCGTTTCGTCGTCCACGGCGAGGAGCAACGCGGCGCCATCGAATGGCGGTCGGATGCCCTGGTCGTCTGGCGCTCGCTGCAGGACCATCGCGCGATACAGCTCGCGCGCGAGCGTGCTCGGCAGCTGGTCGGGGCCGAGCTCGTCGGTCACGCGCAGCTGCTGATCCGGCACGAGCAACAGCAGTCGAAGCAGCTCGGCTTCGACCGGGGTGACCGCCCGCAGGATGTCACCGATCGGCAGGGCGTCCGGCGACGCCAGCACGGCGTCCACCGTGATCCGGCTCGCCGCTTCACCACCGCGACTGGTCCCCTGCCCTGCGGTCTGGGCGATCCGACGATCCAGGACCTGGCGAAGCACCCGCTCCTCCACGCCCGATTCGCGGCGGACCTGCTGGAGCGCCTCGTCCCGCCGGAGCGGGTCGGCGATGTCGCGGATGGCCGGCATGACCGCGTCCACGAAGCCGATGCGGCCGGTCGGGGTCTTGAGGTCGAAGCGCCCGGCGTGATGACCGATGAGGTACTCGACGAGCGGCTTGGCTTTGGCGATGCCTTGTTCCCAGGCCGCCGGATCCTCACGAACGACCTCGTCGGGGTCCTTCCCATCCGGCAGTCGCACGACGCGCACGTCCTCGAGCTTCACGCCCGAGGCATCACCCTGGAGCTGCCCGATGAGCCCCGCGAGCGCCGTGACCCCGAGCGTGCCCGCCTTCTCCCCGGCGGCATCGACGTCGTACGCGAGCGCGATCCGGTTGGCGTAGCGGGTCAGCAGGCCGATCTGGTTGGGTGTGAGCGCAGTGCCGAGGCTGGCCACGACGTTGTCGAAGCCCGCCTGGTGCGCCATCAGAGCGTCGGTGTAGCCCTCCACGATCACGGCCTGGCCGCTCTTGCGGATGGGGCCCTTGGCCTTGTCGATGAGATAGAGCGTCCGGCTCTTGTCGAACAGCGGTGTCGCTGGGGAGTTCAGGTATTTGGGCCCCTCCCCTTCCAGGAGTCGGCCACCGAGCCCGACTGCGTGGCCGCTCGTGTCCCGGATCGGGAACAGGACGCGCGCGCGGAACTTGTCGATGACGCCGCGGCCGCGTTGGCTGGGGCTGGCGAGGCCGACCTCGACGAGCTCTTCCGGTCGGATATCGCGCTTGGCCTGGAGCTGGCGCGCCATCTGGTCCCATCCGTCGGGCGCCCAGCCGAGCTGGTGCGTCTCGATCGTGGCGTCCGTGAAACCACGACCCTTGAGGTACGCGACAGCTGCTTCGCCGGCCTTGGAGCCGGTCAGCACAGCGTGGTAGAACGCGACGCCCGTCTCGAGGACGTGGCGCAACCGGGCACGGCGAGCGTCCTCCCGCTTCGTCCGCTCATCGATCTCGACGCCGGCGCGCGCGGCCAGCGTGCGGAGGGCTTCCGGGAAGGTCGCGCCATCCCGTTGCATGATGAAGCTGAAGATGTCGCCGCCCAGGCCGCAGCCGAAGCAATGCCACGATTCGCGCGCGGGGGTGACGACGAACGACGGTGTCTTCTCACCGTGGAACGGGCAGAGGCCCTTGTAGGTAGTGCCAGCCTTCTTCAGCGTGACCGACTCGCCGACGACATCGACGACCGACAGCTTGCTCTTGACCTCGGCAGTGACGCCGACCGACAAATCCACTCCTTCGCGCCGAGGACCAGTCGGCGCCGTTCAGATCTCGTGCGGGCCACTCGCCTGGTCCCGAACACACCTGTGGGCCTGTCAAGTCTTGACAAGCCCGCTAGAGCCGTATTGTGCGCCGTTATGGGCTGATCTGTCAAGCCCTGTGTCAATACCCCTGGGGTGTATCGACGCCTCGCGGACGAGGGCCCTCAGCCCGGCGGATCGTGGCCGACCAGACCGTCCACCGACTCCCGGATCAGGTCAGCATGGCCGTTGTGCCGGGCGTACTCCTCGATCATGTTGATCAGGATGTACGAAATGCTCGGCGCCTCGGCTGGGCGCACGTCACGGTTCGCCGCCGCCTCGGCGAACAGGCCGCGGGAACGATCCACCGCTTCCTGCCAGCGGCCGTAGAGCTGCTCGGGGGTATCGTCGGCCGCCGTGCGCCAGTCCCAGTCGTGCTCTGCGGCCCAGTCAACCGCGTTCCAGGGGGGCAACTGGGGTTGCCCATGGAGCCACTCGGCCGACATGTCGTCTTCGAAGCGCGCCAGGTGCTTGAGGACCCCACCAAGGGTCATCGAAGACGAACCAAGCGTCGCTCGTAGCTGGCCGGCATCGAGTCCACCGCATTTCCAGGCGGTCGTTGCCCGCTGGCGCTCCAAGAACCCCAACAGCGTGGTCAGCTCGGCACCCATGTCTCGAGGATCCGCGCTCGCGCCCACGTAGCGCCCTTGCGCATCGAGATACGTTACGGCCGTGGAACCCATGGGTCGTCCTCCGGTTACCGAGGCGCTTCGACTGGCGCCAGTCTAGAGTCGAGGCAGGACAGACTCTGTCCGGATTACGGATGCCCGTGGCGACGTTTCCAGGACCCTCCCGCTCGGTCCACCGTTGCAAGTCCCATTCCTCTCGGCGAGCACCGCAAACCCTAGACACGCACGCCTCCAGGGACTCATACTCAGCGGTATGACACATATGCCCGAACGTGGGGCGCGTCTTCGAGTCGGTCAGGCGGCGGAGATGCTGGGTGTGTCGGTCGAGACCCTGCGTCGCTGGGAGACCGAGGGACGACTCCGGATGGAGCGGTCCGAGGGCGGCCAGCGCCTGGTCGGCATCGACGAGGTCAGCCGCCTCCTCGACGAGCGCCGCAAGGCATCCACCGATCGACCGATCGTCGCCCAGTCCGCCCGGAACCGGTTTCCCGGAATCGTCACCCGCATCGAAAAGGATCGGGTGGCGGCGGTCGTCGAGGTGATCGCGGGTCCCCACCGGATGGTGAGCCTCATGACGGCCGAGGCCGTCGACGAGATGGGCCTCAAGGTCGGCGATGAGGCGGTCTGCGTCGTGAAAGCCACGAACGTCATCGTCGAGGTCCCATCTGCCAGGGACGCACGAGGGTGAGGTCCGGCCCGGCGATCGTGACCCCGATCCTCGCGGCCGTTCTCGCGGCGTGTTCGAGTCCGGGAGCATCGCCCCCCTTGAGCGCGATCGCCTCGGTCGCCCGGTCGCCTGCGGCAGGGGTAGAGGTGACCGTGTACGCCGCGGCTTCGCTCAAGGGGGCCCTGGACATGGCCAAGGTCGCCTACGAGACGGCGAACCCCGGCACGACGCTCACGATCTCGACGGATTCATCATCCGCCCTCGAGACACAGATCGAGCAGGGAGCGCCCGCCGATGTGTTCCTGTCGGCCGACACGACCAATCCCCAGAAACTCGTCGAGAAGGGCCTTGCCGAGGGTGACCCGGTCACGTTCGCCGCGAACGGATTGACGATCATCGTGCCGGCCGCCAACCCCGCTGGCGTCACCACGCCGATGGACCTAGCAAAACCCGGGATCAAGATCATCGCGTCGGGCGATGAGGTGCCGATCACCAGGTACGCCACCCAGCTCGTGGACAACCTCGCCAAGGAAGCCGGCTATGCGGCCGAGTTCGCGGCGGCGTACGCCGAAAACGTCGTGTCCAAGGAAGACAACGTCAAGGCGGTCCTCGCCAAGGTCGAACTGGGCGAGGGAGACGCCGGCATCGTCTATGTGACCGATGCCAAGGCATCCGACAAGGTCACGGTGATCGATGTTCCGGATTCCGCGAACGTCGCGGCCACCTATGACGGTGTCGTCGTCAAGGCATCCAGGAACGCCGAGGCCGCCAGGGCCTTCCTCGACTGGTTCGCGGGCCCCGATGGGCAGGCCATCCTGTCGGATGTCGGGTTCCTGCCGCCGGCGTCGTGATCGAACGTCTCTCCGCCGGGCCGGCCGGGAGTACTGGGGGCCCGACTGGTCGATCGCGGCCAGCCACGACTAGGTCGGGCTGGGGCGAGCGCTCGATCGCTGCCCTGGCCGCGCTCTTCGCGCTGTTCCTCGGGCTCCCCGTCCTCGCCCTGGTCGTGCGGGCGATCGTCGATGGATCACTGCGTGTGGCTGTGGCCTCGCCGGTCGTCCTCGACGCGCTCTGGCTGAGCCTGGTCACCACGGCCGTCAGCCTTGTGGTCACGGTCGCCCTCGGGTTGCCGCTCGCGATCGTCCTCGCGCGACGCCAGTTCCGCGGCAAGGGCTGGCTGGAGACGGTCGTCGACCTGCCGATCGTGCTGCCGCCGTCCGTCGCAGGGCTCGCGCTGCTCCTGGTCTTCGGTCGCCGCGGACTCTTGTCCGCGCCCTTCGAGTTCCTCGGGGTTTCGGTGCCCTTCACGACGATCGCAGTGATCCTCGCCCAGATCTTCGTCTCGGCGCCGTTCTTCGTCCGCTCGGCTCGGACCGGCATCGCCGGAGTCGATCGGGACCTCGAAGACGCCGCTCGCGTCGACGGCGCGTCGGAACGACAGTTGTTCCGTTCGATCACGGTGCCCTTGGCGAGTTCCGCGCTCGCGGCCGGCCTGGTCATGACCTGGGCCCGCGCCCTCGGCGAATTCGGGGCCACGATCATGTTCGCTGGCAACGTGGAGGGCCGGACGCAGACCCTGCCGCTCGTCGTGTACTCCGAGTTCCAGGGTGGGGACCTGGACCAGTCGATCGCCGCGGCGGCGATCCTGGTGCTTGCCGCGTTCGGGGTGCTCGTGGCCGTCCGCGTCTTCCACTGGGGCCGGGTGCTCGACATTCGCGGCGTGTCGTGAGCCGCTGACGAAGCCTTGGGACGTGCCCGTTACTGGCCGCGTCGGATCCAGAGGCCTTCGCTGCCGGCGCCCCGGTTCTCGTTGTATCCGGCGAGTCGGACGCCTTGCAGGATGGCCACGCCGCCGGGCTCGGGGTCCGAGTCCGCTACCTGGGCCTCGCTCACGCGCGTGAGGGGCGTCCACGAGACTCCGAAGTCGGTGCTCTGGCGATACCAGACCGGCGAGTCACCCGGCGTTCCGTGCTTGAGGACGACCGCGAGCGTGCCCCCATGAAGTGCGAACTGCGGGGTCGTGCTGAAGCGTCCGTTCGTGCTCGCGGAAAGCGCCTTGCCGCCCGACCAGGTCGCGCCCTTGTTCGTGGTCCGGCGGTAGACCGCCTGCATCGTGCCCGTAGCCGTCGACGTGTAGGCGAGGAGCGCAGTGCCGCCAGTCGCCACCAGCTCGAAGGGTGCATCCGTGGACGAGCTGATCTTGATCGGGGAGGACCAGGTCACGCCGTTGTCCGTCGTGCGACGAACCGACATCGTGTTGGTCGCCGACAGATACGCCACATACGTGACACCCGTGCCGATCGCGATCGAGGGTTCGGCGTAATACATCGGGTACACGCCGGGTTCCCAGTTGGAGGTCTTGCCGATGTACCGCGCGGACCCGAACGTGGCGCCGCCGTCGGCGCTGGTTCGCAGGTAGAGACGGCCGGTCGAGTAGCCGGTCCATGCGATCGACACCCGGCCGCTCGAATGGCGGGCGACGGCCTGGTCGACGATGTTCGACGCGCTCGACGTCATCGCTCTCGACGCCTGCCAGGTAGCGCCACCGTCGAGGCTTCGACGGTAGTACAGCCGGTTCGACGTGGTTCCAGTCGCGCTCGTGACCTGGCGGACATAGGCGATATCGACCTTCGAGCCATAGGCGGCGGCGGAGAAGTGGAGGCGGATCGCAGAGGCGATCTTCACGGGCGCCGACCACGACTTGCCACTGTCCACGCTCCGGCGTGCGTAGGCGTTCGAGCCGCGCTGGTACACCGTCAGCGCGCTCGAGGGACCGGTTCGGAACACGCGCGGCCGGTAGTTGTCGAGGGACGAGAGTCGCGCGGTGCTGCCCCACTCGACGGCCAGCACGGGCTGCGCGATCAGCAGGAGGAGCAGGGCTCCTGCGATGACCGCGGTCGCGCGGCGTCGGAACCGTGTCGTCGGCGTAGGTGCTGTCATCGTTCGTTCGCCTCGTATCCGGAGCGGCCGGCGTCCATCTGTCGGTCGTATCACGAGTGTGCCGTTGGGTCCCACGACAGCTCGATGGTCATTCGGTCCCTGGACGATGGACAGATGTCGACATCTGGGTGCCGCTCGATTGATGCGATTGCAACAGTCGGTCTTCGATGATCGGAACGCACAGCGGCATCGAAACCGCCGTTCCCGCATCGAGAGGAGACCACGTCATGTGTCTGACCTGCGGTTGCATGGATGCGCATCGAGAGATGGGCGAGTCGAACATCACCTTCGAGGACGTGGAACGCGCCGCGAAGGAGAACGGCAACAGCGTCGCGAGGACCTTCGAGATCGTGACCGCGACCGTGGACAAGGACCGGTCCGAACACGCGCAGGAGTATCAGGCGGAGCGGCCCGTCGCCTGACCTCCCGAGACCGCCGGGATCACATGGATCGTCGAATCCGGGCGCAGTGAGGTACCCAGCACCGCCGGCTGCTGATCGACGAACACCTTGATGTGCTCGCGGAGCACCGGCCCCGCATCCACGATGCGATTGCGCATCCCCGGCGCCAGCTCGTCCAGCCGGTCGATCGCTTCGGCGACCGTCGCCGCGTCGACATCGCAGCGGCGCGGGGCCGCCGGGAACAGGGCGATGAGCGAGCGGGGCAGGATGATCGTCGCCATGGCGGTCAGTCGAGCGCGACCGCCTCGACGCCCCAGATCGGCGGCAGGTGGTCTGCGACGAGCGACCAGCTGACCCCTTCGTCGACCGAGCCGTAGAGCTGCCCGGTGCTCGTGCCGAAGTACACACCGGCTGGGTCGTGCCGGTCGACCGCCAGCGCCTCGCGCAGGACTCCGACGAACGCGTTCTTCTGCGGCAACCCATCGCCGTGGCGCTCCCAGCTATCGCCGCGATCGCGCGTCCGCCACACCGCGAGCGCGCCGTCCGGCGACAGGCGACCCTCCTCCGGGTGGGAGAGTGGGATCACCCAGCTGGTCGCCGGGTCGCGCGGATGCGCGCCCATGACGAACCCGAACTCGGACACGAGCCCCTGGCTCACGTCCTCCCAGCTCCGACCCGCGTCCGCTGAGCGGTAGACGCCGCAATGATTCTGTTGATAGAGGCTGTCGGGTTCTCCGGCGGCCATCACGAGCTTGTGCACGCACTGGCCGGTCTCCGGATACGGATCGGGCGCGAAGCAGGCAGCGACCCCGCGGTTCCGTGCCTCCCAGGTCGCCCCGCCATCCTCCGTCGCGAACGTCCCGACCGCGCTGATGGCGACCCACATCCGGTCCGCATCGTCCGGGTGCGGCACGATCGTGTGGCAGATGAGGCCGCCGGCGCCCGGTTCCCAGCCGGGACGGCTCGGGTGATCGCGCAGACCCGAGACGTGGGACCAGGTCGCGCCACGGTCGTCGCTCCGGAAGAGGCCCGCGGGCTCGGCACCGGCCCAGATCGAGCCGTGCGCAGCCGTCACATTCCAGATCGTCGGGATCTTCGGGCCGTCGTCGCCGTAGGTGAGCCCTTCGGATGAATGGCTCCAGGTCGACCCGAGATCCTCGCTCCGGAAGACGGCCGGCCCGTACCACGCCGATCCGCCTGCCGCCAGGATCGCTCCGTCTGCCGGGTCGACGGACAGGTCGTGGATCGGCCAACCGTTGCACAGCGGGCCGCGCAGCGACCACGATCGCCGCGACGCGTCCCCATCGAGGATGAAGGCTCCCTTCGAGGTTCCGACCAGCAGCAGGTTCCGGGTCATCGCGTGCGTCCCCTTGGCTCGTGGATCAGGCCCTCAGGATACCGATGCGGCGTCGAGCGACGTCCCTTCCCCGCATTCGACGGTTGCTAGACTGTCGCGAACTCATTCGGTCCGAGCCCGCAGGAGCACACGCCCGAGCATGAACGCGTCCGTCACCGCGTCCTTCCCGATCGCCTGGTCAGACCCGAGCGACGTCGAGCGGTCGTGGCGACGTGACGAGATGCACTCGCCCTTCTGCCTGGTCCCGATGTCACAGGACTACGTGGGGCTCATCGGCAATGGCTTTGCGTACCGCTACGAGCGGCTCGAGGTCCCCATCAGCATGCGGGCCCAGATCGTCAACGGGTACCTGTACTTCTCGTGGGTCCCGATCGGTCCTGAATCGGAGCACGAGGCCATCGTCGAGCAGTACCTGGCCACCTGCCGAGCACACACCCCGCTTGCGGTCGACTACTGGGAGCGGTCCGTCCCGGAGCTCCGCGAGCTGTATGCGGGGATCGCCGCGATCGAGGTCGAGCAGCTCTCGGTCGGAGAGCTTGCCGCGGCGTGGGACGAAGCGTGGGAACGCGCCCAGCGGGCGTGGGCGATCCACTTTTACGCGATCACCGGCCCGTACCAAGTCATGGACGACCTCGCCGACTTCTACGAGTCGGTAGTGGAGAAGCCACACCCCGGTGAGGCCCTGAAGCTGATCCAGGGCACGATCCACGAGCTGGTCGGCGTCGATGCCGGGCTCGGCCGCCTGACGGACCTCGCGGCGGCGGCCCCGGCGGTCGCGAACGCTGTGCGAGCCACGCCAGCGCCGAACCCGGAGCGGCTGGCGGAGCTGCCGGGCGGCGATGCGTTCGTGTCCGAGCTGCACTCCTTCCTCGACGAACACGGCCACCTCGGGCAGGGGTTCGACGACCTGGCGCTCGCGTCGTGGGGCGAGGAGCCCGAGATGCTGCTCGCCGAGGTCGCCAAGCGTCTGGAGCATCCGGTCGAGCCCGCCGTCACGCGTGCCACGCGCCTTGCACGCGAGGCCGACGCGCTCGCGGACCGCGTCCGGGGCCGACTCGCGGATCAGCCCGAGAAGCTCGTGGAATTCGAGCGGTTGCTCGGCCTCGCTCGCCAGATCGGTCCCATCACCGAAACACATAACTACTGGATCGACCGGATGGCGCAGGCCCGATTGCGAACCTTCGTGATGCGGGTCGGCCGCCGTCTCGCCGGGGCTGGCGTCATCGAGCAGCCAGGCGACGTGCTCTTCCTTCGCCGCGCCGAGGTGCCCGACCTCCTGCGCGAACCCGCGGACCGACACGCCGTGGTGGCCGGACGGAAGGACGAGTACGACCACTGGCGCAGCTTCAGTCCGCCATCCAAGATCGGGAAGCCGAGCGACGAGGAACCGTCCGGACGGTTCGGCGGGGCGCGCTTCGCGAAGGAGGACGAGGCGATCGTGCGTGGGACCGGAGCCTCGGCCGGCATCGCCCGGGGACCGGCAAGGATCGTGCTGGGCCCGGTGGATTTCGCGCGTGTCCGGCCGGGCGACATCATCGTCGCGCCTTCGTCGAACCCGTCGTGGGTGCCGCTCTTCACGATCGCCGGTGGTCTCGTGACGAACACGGGCGGGGTCCTCTCCCATGCCGCGGTCGTGGCCCGCGAATTCGATCTTCCCGCGGTCGTCGGCACGGGCGATGCCACGACACGGATCGTCGACGGTCAGCAGCTCGAGCTGGACGGGACCACGGGCTTCGTCCGGCTGTTGTGAACGAGGGCCCCGGGGGAGTGGCACCGGCGGGCGGTCAGGCCCGCCTGATGACCGGCGCCATGCTCGGACTGGCGTCCGGGGCGATCCTCGTACCCCTCAACTCGACGATGCTCGCGGTCGCGCTGCCCAGCGTGATGGAGGAATTCGGGGTTGGCGCGGCCACGGTCGCTTCCCTCGTCACGCTCTACCTCGGCGCGGTCGCCATCGCGCTCCCGGCGAGCGGCAGCCTCGGGGACCGGTTCGGTCATCGGCGGGTGTTCCTCGTTGGCGTTGGCGCCTTCGCGCTGGCCTCGGGGCTCGCGGCCACGGCCGTGTCCTTCGAGGTCCTCGCCCTGTCGCGGGTGCTCCAGGCGGTCAGTGGAGCGCTCGTCTCGACGAGTTCCGTGGCCCTGCTGCGCGAGATGGCGCCGCCCGATCGACGAGGCTCGGCATTCGGGTTGTTCGACATGCTGGTATCCACGAGCGCGGCCATCGGCCCTCTCGTCGGCGGCCTGCTGGTTGCCGGGCTCGGCTGGCGGTGGATCTTCATCGTGGCGGTGCCCGTCGCCCTCCTCGCTCTGGTCACCGTTGGCGCTCTCGCGCGACCCCCGGCCGTCAGGGTCCGAGGGGCGCCACGACCGATCGACCTCCCCGGCCTCGGCATCCTCGCCGTGTTCTTGATCGTGCTGCTCCTTGGGCTCCGGGAGCTGGAGCGTGGTGGATCGCCGCTCGTCGCGGTCGCCGCTGCGGCCGTGCTCCTGGCGGTGTTCGTCCTGGTCGAGCGCCGGACGGAACATCCGGCCGTCGATCCCCACCTGTTCGCGTCGAGGTCGTTCACGGCGGCCGTCGTCGGGGTGTTCGGTGCGACGGTGATCCTCCATGGCACGCTGGTCCTCGTGCCACTGCTCGTCGAGGAACTCCAATCGGGGAACGCCCAGACGAGCGGGTTCGTGTTGCTCGGCATCTCGGCCCTGGGCGCGATCGCGGCGCCGATCGGCGGCCGGATGTCCGATGCCGTCGGGCGTCGCCGGCCAGCCGTGATCGGCATGCTGGCCTGCGTCGTCGGGCTGGCGGTCCTGTGGCTCGTCGCGCCTGAGGCCACCACGCTGTTGCTGGGCCTGATGCTGGCACTGGTCGGGTTCGGGATGGGGCTCGCCGGTGCGCCTCGGCAGGCGGCCGCGCTCGAGGCGATCGAACCGGAGCGCGTGGGGATGGCCGCCGGCACCTACCTGACCGGCCGATACATCGGCGGGGCGATCGGGGCGACGCTCGCTGGGGCGGTCCTTGGTGGGACCGTGACGGCCGCCGGCGTATCGACCGGGTTCGGGCTGCTCACGGCGGTCGCGGTCGGGGTGACGATCGCGTCGTTGTTCCTGCCGGCGCGTGCCGTCAGCACCGAGGATCGGGTCGCCGTGGCGGCGGGTCGCTGACCGCGGATGTCAGGGTCGCGGCCGGGTCAAAGGCCTCGCCCGGAGCGCAGTGCGCCCAGCAGCTTACCGAGGACGTCGTAGCGGATCCGGGCTCGGCGACGCTCGTCATCGAGCACGTCGCGGGTCGTCGCGTCGCCGTACCCGGCCGTCAGCCGGATATCGCGCCGGCGGAACTCGCCGAGCTCTGTCGCCCGGGCCTTCAAGAGCGCCCGTTCCAGCTCCTCGAGCTCCTCGTCGTCGGCGAGCTCGAGGTGGAGGTCGATCGCGCGGCTGCTGTCGTCCACGGATGCATCGTAATCTCGCTCGGGCTTCGTCATCGTGACGACTCCTGGCGTTCGGCCGGGTACCCTGCGGGCATGGCCGACAACGTTCACGACCCGGGCCCGGATGCCGCGGCGGCGACCTTCGATGGACCATCGGATGTGGCCGCGAACCCCCTGGACATCAAGGGAGGCGGCGCGATCCGCATCGGTACGGCGTCATGGACCGACCCGACGATGACGGCGTCGGGAGTCTTCTATCCCACCGGCGCCGACTCCGCCGAGGAGCGGCTCCAGTTCTATGCGTCCCGCTTCCCGTTGGTCGAGGTGGACGCGACCTATTACTCGCTGCCCGTCCGGCGCACTTCGGAGCTCTGGGTCGAGCGCACGCCGCCCGACTTCACCTTCGACATCAAGGCGCACGCCCTGATGACCGGCCAGCCGACCGAAACGAAGCGCCTCCCCAAGGACCTGCGAGAGGCGCTGCCCGGCGAGGTCGCGCAAAAGGCGCGGATCTACGCCAAGGACCTGCCGGACGCGCTCAGGGACGACGTCTGGGCCTGGTTCGCCGACGGACTCGAGCCGCTCCAGGAGGCCGGACAGCTCGGCTCGATCCTGCTGCAGTACCCGCGCTGGTTCTTCACCTCGTCAGCGAACCGCGACACGATCGAGGAATCCGTCGCCCGGTTGCGGGATGTCGGGATGACGCCGGCCGTCGAGTTCCGCAGCGCTTCCTGGTTCAACGACAAGAACATCGAGCGCACGCTCAAGTTCCTCGGCGACCGCGAGATCCCGCTCGTCATGGTCGATGGCCCGCAGGGCTTCAAGTCGAGCGTGCCGCCCATCGTCGCCGCGACGTCACCGGAACTCGCGCTGGTGCGTTTCCATGGCCGCCGCACCGAGACCTGGGAGAAGCCCGGCATCAAGACCGTCGAGCGCTTTCGCTACCTCTACGACGAGGGCGAGCTCGAGGAGTGGGTGCCTCGTGTGCGCGAGGCCGCGGGCCAGGCGAAGGAGACCCACGTCCTCTTCAACAACTGCTACGCCAACTACGGCGCGACGAATGCGCTGATGCTCGCGGAGCTGCTGCAGGACCTCGACTGATCGGTCAGCGCGCACACACATCCGCCGCGAAGCGCGGCCTGACAAGTTGGCGACACCTGCCTGCGAGACTGCAACAACGGCGCGGATGAAGCGTCGGTTGCTGTGATCGAGCCACCCCGGCCCGAGCCATCACCCGTCAAGGGGCCCAGGCAATGGACAACGGCAGCGCAACATCCGAGCGGTCGCAGCGTCACACGCGGCGTGAACCTCAGCATGGCGATCGCGCCGATGGATGACCTGCACGTCCTCGTGGGCACCGATCTCGCCGCCGGCCAGCGGCCGGCCGAGCTGGTCACCGCGATCTACGACGCGCACCAGGGCGAGCTGTTCAGCTTCGCGCTGCGGTCGAGCCGCGACCGCGAGGCGGCCGAGGATCTGGTGCACGAGGCGTTCGTACGCCTGATCGTGGAGCTCGACGCTGGACGCGAACCGGCGAATATCCGCGCCTGGCTGTACCGCGTGATCGCGAATCTGGTCGTGTCGCGGGCGCGCCGGGCCGCCGTGGCCCAGCGGCAGCTGGGCGCGCTCGTGACCCAGCAGGTCGACGGCGGCCCCGAGCCGGAATTCCTGGAACAGGAGCGGAAGCAGGACATCGACGCCGTCCTCGCCGAGATCGGACCTGATGCCAGGACCGCCCTCCTCATGGCAGCCAGTGGCTTCAACGGGCTCGAGATCGCCGAGGCCATCGGGCGGAGCGCGATCGCGACGAGGGCCCTGATGTGCCGCAGTCGGCTCCGCCTCCGCGAGCGTCTCGGCTCCATGCAGGCGCTGGCATGATCGATCACGATCGCGCCCTCGAGCTTGCCGCCAGCTCCCTCGACTTCGAGTTGTCTCATGCGGACGCCGATGCCCTGACCGCCCACCTCGAATCGTGTGATGCATGCCGTGCCATCGATGAAGGCTTGCGCTCCGATGCCGTGGCCCTGACCGAGCTCGGTCGTGAGGATGCCCCGAGCGTGCTGCGCGAGCGGATCCTCCGCGCCGCCAGCGGTGCAGAAGGGAGCGAGCTGGCTCCATTCCCCTCGCCGGGCAGGGCGCGGCCGACCCTCCTCCGGCTGCCGGATCGACTCCGGGACCGGGCGGTTCTCGTGGCCGCGGCCGCGGTCATCGTCGCTGTCGTCGGCGGGACGCTCGCCTGGCGCGCGATCCCGTCCGACGGCGGGATCGCGATCCTCGGTCCATCACCGATTCCGTCGATCGGGCCGGACCGGTCGGGACCGCCAAGCTCCGCTGATCCGGGTGGACCCGAGCCGACGGACGTCCCGGACCACGCGCTTGCCACGACGTGGGATCCGGTCGCCGAACTGACGGTCGAGCGTGCCCGCGACGGCATCATCGAACTCGAGAACAGTTTCCTCCTCGGCAGCCTCGACGGGACATCGCCGGCTGAGCTGGCTGGACGCATCAGCGTTCAGCCACCGCTGACCCTGACCGCGACGCCCGAATCGGATGGCCGGGTCCGCCTGACCCCCCTGGAGCCGCTGACGCCGGGCGCGGTGTACCGGTTCACGCTGGCTGGGGCAGATGGGCAGACGCTCGATTCGTGGGCCTTCCAGGCGCGTCAGCCGTTGCGCGTCGTCTCGACTGTTCCGGGCGACACCGAGACGCACGTCCCGCGAGACACCGGGATCGAGGTCACCTTCGACCAGGACGGTGTCGTCGACGCCGCCGCTCACGTGTCGATCGAGCCCAAGGTCGACGGCCGTTTCGAGGTGCACGATCGCGTCCTCGCGTTCGTGCCGGCGAAGCGCCTGGCCGCGGCCACGGTGTACACGGTCACGGTCCGCAGCGGCGTGAAGGTCGACGCTACCGGTGAGATCCTCGAGGAGGATGTCCGGTTCCAGTTCGAGACCGCACCCGTCAACGACGCGGCCCGGCGCGAGACGACGTTCCGGTTCGCCAACGATCTGTTCGAATCCGGGACCGCCGACCGACCGACCATCTCCCTCTGGCCGTACGCCTGGGAAGGCGACGAGGAGATCGACAGCGTGCCGCTGGAGGTCTACGCGCTGTCAGACCAGGCGAAGGCCATCGAGGCGTTCCGCCACCTTCGCGCGATCCCGACGTGGAGCGACTGGAGCACCTTCCCCCTGGTTTCGACCAAGGGCCTGCGCCGGGCCGTCAAGCTCGATGCGCATGTCGAGGAACACCAAGGGACCCTGTGGACGCGCTTGCCGGCGCCGCTTCCAGCGGGTTGGTACCTGGTCCAGTACCCATCGGCCGAGCGCCCGTCACAAGCCATCCTGCAGGTCACGGATATCGCGAGCTACCTGCTCGTGTCCGACACGGACACGTTGTTGTGGGCCAACGATCTCGCCTCAGGAGACCCGATCCCCGATGCGACGGTGTCCGTGGATGGCGCGTCGCTGGGTCGCACGGGTGGGGACGGCACGCTGGTGACTGCCACCCCGGCAGCACTCAAGCCGGATCGAGGTGGAGCCTGTCTGCAGGATTGCGAGCCGGTGGTCGTCATCGGCGCTGGGCGAAGATCGTCCTTCGTCCCGGCGACTGGTGCGCGAACCCCCGACGGCGGCACCGGCATCGATGCCTCCTGGTCCGAGTTCGAAGGGCACCCACGGTACTGGCAGCTCTTCCATAGCGATCGCGACCGCTATCGACCGACTGACACGATCAACGCGTGGGGCGTAGTCCGCGACCGCGACACGGGCAAGGTCCCCCCGAGCGTCACGGTCCGACTCGGATCGGCCGATGAGTCCGACGGTGCGATCGCCCCCGTGGCGCAGGTCACGGGAGCAACCAAGCCGACTGGTGCGTTCACCGGGTCCCTCGCGCTTCGTGATGTTCCAGCGGGCGCCTATCAGCTCCAGCTCGTCGTCGACGGGACGGTGCTCGGTCGCCGATACGTCGAGGTCGGGCGGATCCTCAAGCCCGCGTACCGACTCGACGTCGTGACCGGTCGCCGGATCTATATCGCCGGCGATCGGATCCGGGTCACGGCGACGGCGAGTTTCTTCGAGGGCACTCCGGTCCCCGGCGTCCCGCTGCGGATCGACGGCTTCCTGGAAGAGCGCGCCACGACCAACTCGTCCGGAACCGCCACCATCCGCAAGACGGCCCGTCTCTCCGATGACCAGGAACCGGAGGGCCCCGACCACCAGACCCTGTCCGTGCGACCCGCTCGAGCCGAGGAGGGCGAGATCAACAGCGCGAGTCACGACATCATGGTCTTCCCGAGCATGTGGACCATCACCGCGGATGCGGAGATCCGCGACGGACGGGTCAGGATGTCGGGCGCCGTCAACATCGTCGATCGTGATCGACTCGAGCGCGAGCTGGCGGACGGCGCTTCGATCTGGGACCTGGATCCGCGGGGCACGCCGGTCAGGGACCGCACCGTCACGGCCAGGTTCAAGGAGATCATCCCGGTACGCACGCAGGTAGGCACGACGTACGACTTCATCGAGAAGCGCGTCGTCCCGTTGTACGAGTACGACCAGCGGGAGCGCGCCGCCGGGACGATCCGGATCAGCACGGACGGGCGCGGCCGATTCGGCGGGTCCATCCCGGTGTCCGGCAAGGACCACGATTACCGGGTCCAGATCACGCTCACGGATCCCGATGGCCATGTCGCCCGGCGGACGACCTACGCGAGCGTGGAGCACGACTTCGACGGGGGTCGACCGTCCGCCTCCCTGGGGCTGACAGTCGATCAGGACGATGCGCCAGCGTTCGGGATCGGAGACGAGATCGACCTGACGATGCGAGATGGCAGCAGCAGCGGCACCCCCGAAGACGACCGACGCCTGTTCTACCTGGCCCAGCGTGGCCTGCGTAACGTCACCGTGGCGCGATCCCCGCGCTTCGTGACTGAATTCCCGGCGTGGGGACCGCCGAACGCCGAGATCGGCGCGGTCCGGTTCACGGGCACGGGGTATGTGGATGCAGGCCGGTTCCAGGCGCGCTTCCGCTCCACCGACCGAGCGATCACGGTCGAGCTGCGTCCGGACAAAGCCCGCTACGGTCCCCGCGACGAGGTGACCGTCGGCGTCCGGACGCGGGACGCACAGGGGGACCCCATTTCCGCCACCGTTGTCTTACGCGCCGTCGACGAGAAGCTATTCGCTATCGGCGCCGCCAGCGTCGACGATCCGCTCGGCGAGCTATACGCCTCGGTGGACGCCGGCATCAGTGCGACGTACCTATCGCATCAAGGACCACGCAACCGGGGCGAAGGCGGCGACACGGCCGGGGGCGGCGGTGACGACCAGTTCCGAGACACCGTCCTGTTCCGGGCCGTGGAGACCGGTGCCGACGGACGGGCTTCGGTGACCTTCCGGTTGTCGGACGACCTCACCTCGTGGCGTGTGGGCGCATCGGCCATCGGGGCCGGCTTGGAGGCTGGAGCAGGATCGACCCTCCTCCCGGTCGGACTTCCCTTCTTCATCGACGCCGCGATCGCCCCCGAGTATCTGCTGGCGGATCGACCGGCCATCCAGATCCGAGGGTTCGGCAGTGCCCTTGACCCCGACGACCAGGTGACCTTCACCGTGGATGCCGACAGCTT
>JARDZW010000043.1 GCA_029240655.1 Chloroflexota bacterium | reverse complement strand
CTCGTCCTGGGTGTGGTCGTCGAGGTTGCGACCCGGACTCTGACGGGAGGGACCTATTCGGATCGGCCGGTCACAGCCTGACCCGATCGTCGTCCTCGAATCCCGCAAGAGCGACCCGCCGGCCGATGGGCCGGCGGGTCGCTCATCCTTTGTGCGTTTCGGGCAGCGATCGCCGAAATCCTGATGGCCCAGCAGGACGTGACCTTCGACCCTGTCGGCGCGGCCGGGGCGTCCGCATCCTTGCCTCGAAAGTCGAGGTGATCCTGATGTTGAAGGTTCGCGATGTCATGGCGCGCCAGGTCGTTACGGTCGATCCCGAGACGGCCCTCAAGGATGTGGCCGGGCTGCTCGTCGATCGGCGGATCAGCGGCGTCCCTGTGCTCGACGCTGGCGGGGCCGTCGTGGGCGTCGTATCGGAGACCGACCTGCTGATCAAGGAGCAGGGAGCCGAGTCGATCCGCCACCGGCGCATGGCTCGGTTCTTCGGCGACTCGAGCGAATCACGCCGGCAACTCGCGAAGCTCACAGCTGTCACCGCCGGTGAGGCGATGACGGCGCCCGCCGTGACGATCGGTTCGTATCGCCGCGTCGCCGAGGCGGCCGCACTCATGGTCGCCCGAAAGGTCAATCGGCTCCCCGTCGTGGACGATGGGCGGCTGGTCGGCATCGTGACACGCGCCGACCTGGTTCGGGTCTTCGTTCGCTCGGACGCCGAATTGGCCCAGACGATTCGCGACGAGGTCCTGCTCCACATCCTGTGGCTCGACCCGGCGTTGTTCAGGGTCGCCGTGAGCGATGGCGTAGCGACGATCACAGGCCGAGTCCAGCGGCGCTCGACCGCCGAGATGATCGCGCCGACGGTGAGCATGGTGCCGGGCATCGTCGATGTCCGAGCCGAGGTGACCTGGGCGGTCGACGATAGCCAGTTCAGGCCATCCGCGCCCGATCCCGTCTTCCCATTCGGGCAAGTCTGATAGAGGTCCGGGGCCGGATGGCCCGCGACTGGATGACTTTCGCCTCTCGGCCAGCGGGTCGCCTGCGATGAGTCTTGGGATTCGAGACCCGGCCCACCCGGACCGGACGAGGCGCTTCGCGGAGGTGTGACATGACTCGCGTCCTCGTCGTACATCACGATCTAGATCTCGCCGGCCAGGAGGTCGATTCGCTGCGGCGCTTCGGGTACGACGTCATCGAATGCAGCGGGCCGACCTGGAATCGCTGCCCGGTCCTCGAAGGACGCCCGTGTGATCTGGCCGAACGTGCCGACGTGCTCGTCTACGACGTCTGGGCAAGCGGCGACGCGGAGGGAGCCCGGACGCTGATCGAGAACATCCGTGACATCCATCCGGACACGCCGGTGGTCCTGACATCCCCGGGTCTCCAGCTGGCCTGGGAGGAGAGCATCGGACCGCACGCGGTAACCCCGTTGCTCGGCCAGCCGACCGGAGCGCGCTTGCATGAGGCGATCCAGTCCGCACTCGGGTCCGTGACGCCGCGCTGATCAGGGCTCTGGCGTCACCCAGGATCGAAGCGTCTGCACGTAGTTGGCGCGTTCGAACGCGGACGGATTCTCGACGGTCGCCTGGCTCGCACTGCCGCGCAGCTGCGCGACCGACTCGTATTCGCGCTCGGTCATCCACGCCCGAAGCTCGGCCTCAACGGTCGCCACGTGCTCGGGACCGTGGCGCAGCAACGCCGAGGTCATCATCACGACATCGGCACCGACCATCAGGCCCTTGACCACGTCGCTGCCTGCCTGGGCGCCGGACGACGCCGCGAGCGAGATGCCCGGGCCCAGCTGCGGTCGCAGGATCCCGATCCAGCGCGCCGGCAGCCGCATCTCCCAAGGATGGCTCAACTCGAGCCGCGGCACGACCTCGAGCGCATCGAGGTCGAGGTCCGGCTGATAGAAGCGGTTGAAGAGCACGAGGCCATCGGCCCCGGTCGCGGTCGCCATGGTGGCGAAATTCGCCAGCGACGAGTAGTAGGGGCTGAGCTTCACGGCAAGAGGGATCGTGATGGCCGCTCGTACGGCTGCGATGACTTCAAGGTCGATGGCGTCCATCTCGGCCGCGGTCCGAAGCGGATCGGCCGAGAGGTGGTACAGGTTCAGTTCGAGTGCGTCCGCACCCGCGTCCTCGATCCGTCGCGCGTAATGGACCCAGCCGCCGGACGTGCTGCCGTTCAGGCTCGCGATGATGGGCACCCTCGTCGCGGCCTTGATCCTTCCGATCGCTGCCAGGTACAGGTCGGCCGCGCCGATGAGCTCCTCGACGGTCGGGAAGTAGTCCAGTGCCTCGGCAAAATGCTCAGTACCCTGTTCGAGCGAGCGGTTGAGCCCGATCTCCTCGGCCAGGATCTCCTCCTCGAACAGCGACGGGAGCACGATCGCACCAACGCCGGCGCGTTCGATGCGACCGGCCATCGCCGGGTCCGCATTGTGCGGCGCTGCCGACGCGACGATCGGGGAGCGGAGCTCCAGACCCAGGTACTGTGTGACCAGGTCCACGGTCATTCGGACTTCCCTTCTGTCTCATACCGGTACCCGGCGTCGCTCTCGATCTCGGGCACGATGTCCGGGTCGGGGCGATGGACATGGGGGACCGTGCGCTCGATGCCGGCCAACTGTTCGTAATATCGCCAGCGCTCATCGGCGTCCGCCTGGGCCAACGCCGCGAGCTCGGCGGCTCGTTCCGGATGCGTCCGCTGCAGGACGGCGAAGCGCGTTTCGGTCGCGACGAAGTCGGCGATCGGGATCGACGGGGCGTTCGAGTCGAGCTTGAACGGCTTGCCGCCCTCGATCTCGGAGGGCCGGAATCGATACAGGGGCCAGTAGCCGCTCTTGACGGCGTCCTTCTGGTGGGTCATTGACTTGGACATGTCGATGCCGTGCGCGATACAGGTGCTGTACGCGATCACCAGAGAGGGTCCGGGCCAGGCATCGGCCTCGAGGAGCGCCTTGGTCGTCTGGAGATCGTTGGCGCCCATCGACACCTGGGCAACGAAGACATTTCCGTAGGAACGCGCGATCGCGCCGAGGTCCTTCTTGGCGGTGCCTTTGCCGGCCGCGGCGAACTTGGCTACGGCACCGCGCGGTGTCGCCTTCGAAGCCTGCCCACCCGTGTTCGAGTAGACCTCGGTATCGAGCACGAGGATGTTGACGTTTCGACCTGATGACAAGACTTGATCGACGCCGCCGAAGCCGATGTCATAAGCCCAGCCGTCGCCCCCGATGATCCAGACTCCCTTGCGGACGAGGTCTCCGGCGAGTGCGAGCAGCTGTCGGGCGTCAGCGGCGCCGGGACCCTCCACCCGAGCGAGCTCGTCTCGCAGCCGCGTGACCCGCTCGCGCTGGAGATCGATCTCGGCTTCAGTGTCCTGGACCGCCCCCATGAGGCCCTCGACGAGATCCGCGCCGAGTTCGGGCGCGAGGCGCCGAAGCAGCAGTCGAGCGTGGTCGGTCTGGGCATCCAGCGCGAGTCGCATGCCCAGCCCGAATTCCGCGTTGTCCTCGAAGAGCGAGTTGTTCCAGGCCGGGCCACGTCCGGCCGCGTTGACCGTCCAGGGCGTGGTCGGCAGGTTGGCGCCGTAGATGGAGGAGCATCCCGTAGCGTTGGCCACGATCATCCGATCGCCGAACAGCTGACTGACGAGACGGATGTAGGGCGTCTCGCCGCAGCCACCGCACGCCCCAGAGAACTCGAAGAGTGGTTCGAGCACCTGCGAACCCTTGACGGAGTCGACCGGGATCAGGCTGCGATCGAGCGGGGCGATGGACTGGAAGAAGTCCCAGCGCGGCCGCTCGATGTCGCGATGATCGGCTACTGGTTCCATGTTGATGGCTTTGTGGCTCGAGTCGGTCTTGCTCTTGGCCGGGCAGACGTCGACGCACACGCCACAGCCGGTGCAGTCATCGGGGGCGACCTGGATCGTCAGGCGATGGTCGAGCAGGTCCCTCGACCGGAACTCCTTGTGGAGGAAGTCGACTGGCGCCGACTCGATCGCCGCTGACGGGAACACCTTCATCCGGATGGTGGCGTGCGGGCAGACCATCGCGCATTTACCGCAATCGATGCAGATCGCCGGGTCCCAGATCGGGATCTCCTGTGCGATGGCCCGCTTCTCGTACCTCGTGGTACCGGTCGGGAACGTGCCGTCGACCGGCAGCGCGCTCACGGGCAGCAGGTCGCCCTCACCAGCGATGAGTCGCGACGTGATGCGCGCAACGAAATCCGGAACGCCGTCCAGGATCGCGGGAGCCGGCGCACTGCTGCTGTGCCTTGGCCCGGGCGTCACGTGCGCCAAGCGCGCAAGGGATCGATCGATCGCGGCGAAATTGCGCTGGACGATCGCTTCGCCTCGTTTCGCATACGTCTTCTCGACGAAGCCCTTGATGCGGGCGATCGCCTCGTCCGCGGGCAGGATGCCCGCGAGGTGGAAGAAGCACGGCTGCATGACCGTGTTGATCCGGCTGCCCATCCCGGCCTCGTCCGCGACAGACAGCGCGTCGATGACCCACAGGTCGATGTCCTTGTCCAGGATCTGTTCCTGCACCGAGGCGGGCAAGTGGGTCCAGACCTCCTCGGGACCGAAGGGCGCGTTGAGCAACAAGGTTGCTCCGCGCTTCGCCGTCTCGAGCACGTTGACCTTGCCGAGGAGCCCGAACTGGTGGCAGGCGACGAAGTCCGCGTCCGCGACGAGGTAGGTCGATCGAATGGGTTCGGGTCCGAAGCGCAGATGGGACACCGTGACCGACCCCGACTTCTTGGAGTCGTACACGAAGTATCCCTGCGCGAACAGGTCGGTCCCCTCGCCGATGATCTTGACGGACGCCTTGTTGGCGCCGACGGTACCGTCTGAGCCGAGCCCGAAGAACACGGCCTGAACCTCGCCCGCCGGTCTGCGGATGCGGAAGTCGCTATCGATCGGCAGGCTCAGGTGGGTGACGTCGTCGTAGATGCCAACGGTGAAGTGGCGCTTTGGCCGCGCCGCGCCCAGCTCTTCGAAGATGGGCTTGATCATGGAAGGTGTCATCTCCTTCGATGAGAGCCCATACCGGCCGCCGATCACGCGCGGCCAGGCCGCGAACGGAGGCGTATCGCTGTCCATGGCTTCGCTCAGCCCCCCGACCACTCCCAGGTACAGCGGCTCGCCGACTGCGCCGGGCTCCTTCGTTCGATCGAGGACCGCGATGGCGCGCACCGTTGACGGCAAGGCGGCCAGGATCTGTGCGGTCGGGAAAGGCTGGAACAGGCGGACCCGCAGCATGCCGACCCGCTCACCCGCGGCGACCAGGCTGTCGACCGTCTCCTCTACCGCGCCGTTGGCGGAACCCATCACGACGATCACCCGCTCCGCATCGGAAGCGCCGTGGTAGTCCACCAACCCGTAGCGCCGGCCCGTACGGGTCGCGAGCTCATCCATGACCTGCTGGACGATCCCGGGAACGGCCAGGTGGAACGGATTCGAAGCCTCGCGGGCCTGGAAGAACACGTCGGGGTTCTGCGCCGTTCCGCGGACCACGGGAGCGTCAGGTGTCATGCCTCGGCTGCGGAAGGCCAGGACATCCTCGGCGCGAATGAGCGCCTGGATGTCCGCATCGTCAAGCAACGCGACCCTGTTGATCTCATGCGATGTTCGGAAGCCATCGAAGAAATGGAGGAAGGGCACCCTCGCCCGGAGGGTCGCCGCATGCGCCACGAGTGCGAAGTCGTGTGCCTCCTGGACCGAACCGGCCGCCAGCATCGCCCACCCGGTCGTGCGCGCGTGCATCACGTCGCTGTGATCACCGAAGATCGACAGGGCGTGGGTCGCTACGGTCCGAGCTGCGACATGGATGACCGCGGGCGTCAGTTCGCCCGCGATCTTGAACATGTTCGGGACCATCAGCAGGAGCCCCTGGGAGGCAGTGAAGGTGGTCCCGAAGGCGCCTTTCTGCAGGGCGCCGTGGAGCGCTCCCGCCGCGCCCGCCTCCGACTGCATCTCCACCACGTCCGGGACCTTGCCCCAGAGGTTGGGACGGCCAGCCGCCGACCAATCGTCGCAGTGCTCAGCCATCGGGGAGGCCGGGGTGATCGGATAGATCGAGATCACCTCACTGAGGGCATACGCCACGCGGGCCGCCGCCTCGTTGCCGTCCAGGCATTCGTACTGCTGATTCACGTCAGGCCCTCCTCGTGGGAAGCCATTGTGGCGTTCCACGATCCGGCTCGGCCGTCACGGTCGGTCCGGGGTCGCGCAATGGTTGAGCCGGGCGGCGATCATCCGCCCGGCTCATGGTTCGGCGTCCAACGGTCAGGGGTGGATGACCACCTTCAGGACGCCGTCGCGGCGATTGCTGAACAGGTCGTAGGCCGCGACGATGTCGTCGAGGGCGAAGCGATGGGTGATGAGCGGGAGAGGATCGAAGCGACCGGACTGGACCGTCGCGATGAGCCTCCGCATTCGCTCCTTGCCACCCGGGCACAGCGTGGTCACGACACGGTGATCGCCCAGGCCGGCTGCGAACGCCTCATAGGGCATCTCGAGCTTGCCCGAATACACGCCCAGGCTCGAGAGCGTGCCGCCCGGTCGCAGGCAGCGCAGGGCGTTCTCGAACGTCCCCTGGGTGCCGAGCGCCTCGATCGTGACGTCTGCGCCCCCGGCCGTCAGTCGCTTGACCTCGGCCACGACATCGACCTGCGTGAAGTCGAGCACCACGTCAGCGCCCATGCGCTGCGCCATCTCCATCCGGACGGGATCGCTATCGACGCCAACGATCAGGGACGCGCCCGAAAGCTTGGCGCCCGCGACAGCGCAGAGGCCGATGGGTCCGAGCGCGAACACGACCACTGAATCGCCGATCCGTACCCTGCCGGACTCCGCGGCACTGAAGCCGGTCGAAGCGATGTCGGCCAGCAGGACGACCTGCTCGTCGGTCACGTCATCCGGGATGGGCGTCAGATTGGCCTGTGCGGACGGAACGAGCAGGTACTCGGCCTGCGCACCGTCGATGGTGTTGCCGAAGCGCCAGCCACCGAGGGCTTCATATCCTCCTCCATGGCCGCACTGGCTCAGATTCCCGGACAGGCACGCGCGGCACTGGCCGCAGGGCGTGATCGCACCGACCAAGACGCGGTCGCCGATCTCATAGCCGGTGACGCCAACGCCGAGTTCCTCGATGACGCCGACCGGCTCGTGGCCGATGACCAGTCCCGGGCGGACCGGATATTCGCCTTTCACGATGTGGACGTCAGTGCCGCAGATGGTCGTCGTGGTCACGCGGATGACGGCTTCCCCGGGGCCGGCATGCGGACGAGGGACCTGCTCCACGCGGATGTCGCCGGGGCCATGGAACACCGTCGCTCGCATCGTGTCGGGCGCGGCGATGGCCGATCGGGGAGTTGCTTCAGCGAGTGTCATAGCTGGCCTCCAGGTGCTTGCGTGGCGAACTGCTTCGCGGGCCCGGGCGCGACCCATGCACGCGCTCCGGTTCTTGAATCACCTTGGCTGTGCCGACCCGACGACGACAGGGCCAAAGGTCATATCGAATGCCCTGCCTGGTCATGACGGGGATCCAGACCCGTCGCCAGCCGTCGCTGGTCCGGTACGGATTCATTGTTCGCGAGGTCGAGAGGGTGAGCCATTCGGCCCCTACTGGCCGAGGCGCCAGACCGCCCTTTTCGTGCCCAACGGCACCTTGGCCGCTGCACTCGCATCCTTGAAGGTGGCCGGGATGCATGCCACCGACGATCCCACGTTCTCGCCGGGGCCAGGCGCTGCCGCTTCGGGCACAGCCCACATGGCTACGGGCATCCGGGCGGTGCCGGACACGATCCGGCGGATCCTCCTCGCGACTGACCTCAGTGCGGCGTCGGAGGTCGCCACCGACTGGGCGTTCGCGCTGGCGGAGCGGAATGGCGCCGACTTGCTGGTCGTCAGCGTGATCGACCCACACGAGCTGCGCCAGGAGAGCCAGCGCACGGGTCTGCGTTGGGACCAGGTCCGCGATCGCCGCCAAGCGGCAGCGCAGGAGCTCGTGGCGCGAGGCCGTCCGACCGGTCTGGACGTGACGGTCCTCGTGTGGACGGGAGACCCAGGGGAGTCGATCGTCGCAGCGGCGGAAGCCGAGGGGGCCGACATGATCGTCGTGGGGACCCACGGGCGTGGACCGATCGGCCGCCTGTTCCTTGGCTCGGTTTCCGAGCACGTCGTGCGCAACGCGCCCTGTCCGGTGCTCGTCGCGCGCCCCGAAACCGCGTTACGACCCCGCTCGGTCTGAGCCGGCAGCGATCCATCGCGTGGCGCGGGCCTGCCGCGGGCTCCACGGAGGTCCTCCTCGGATGCTCTGGCGGTCAGGCGTGCATGAGGGCGTTGGCGACGACCTGGGATCGGACGCGCTCGATGGCATCCACGATCGCCACCCGGAAGCTGCAAAGGCCGGCGGCGACCGGCCAGCTGAGCGCCTCACCCGGGCCGAATGACGCCCCGCCGATGGCAACCAGAACGCCGACCAGGGGACGCCCGCGGATCATCGAGGCGACACCGACCGTCTCCGGCCTGGAGAGCGCGTCCGACGACCGGGCGCGGATCCCTGATTCCCGACCGGCGAAGCCGATGAACGGGATCTCGACCACCCATCCCGGGTCGACTCCCGTCACGGTGTCGACCACCACCGCCCCTGCCCCGGACGCGACCGCCAGCAGGTCGTCGACGTCGAGCCTGCCAACGACCCGTACGGTCACGTCACCGGGAAGGTCGGGTCCAAGCCCGGCCAGGGCGGCGAGCGAGGCACCGTCGTCACCCCGGTCGGGATCCCCACACGCCAGCACCTCCACGAGAGCCGGAACGAAGGCGGCTTCCGGGGTTAGATCCGCCACACTGGCGACGGTTCGATCGGGCCTTGCTGCGACCAGGGTCGTCATGGGACATCCTCGACGGGACTGCCCATCTCAACGATTCGGGCGCCCGGCCGCGGCGACGTCGTTGAGCGGCCAACAGGCGGCGATGGAGAGGAACACCGGCTCCGTCCCGCAGATGATGCCCTCACGATGGCCCGTGGTCAAACCGCGGTAGGCCGGGCAATCCCAGCACATTTCCAGATCAACGATCCCGCGGCGTGGACAGACTACCTGGCCGCCCTCGACGGCGAGGACCCGGGCGCGTGGCGGTCGCATCCGGTTTGCGTTGCGCAACTTCATGGGGCTCTCCTTTGAGCCCCATCGTCGGGGCTGGCCCGATCAGGAACACGGGCCATTGGTCACGATCCCCCGAGCCGCACGGCATCGGGTCTTCTAGTCCCGTCGTCGAACCTCGCCGTCGCCGATCAGGCGGCGGGACGAAGGACCGAAGGCAGATCAGGCGGCGGGACGAAGGACCGAAGGCAGATCGATCGTCGCGTCGATCTCGCCCGCGCCAGGCATCGACAAGGTGACGACCCGCCCGATCGACCGGAGGAGGCTCAGGATGGCGACGTTGGTCCACAGCATCGACGCCCGAAGGCGCTCGATCCCGTGATGCTCGGCCCAGGCCAACGCGGCCAGCAGCAGGCGCCGCCCGATCCCATGCCGTTGCCAGGCATCCGCCACGGCCACGGCTACCTCCACCTCGTGGGCGCCTGAAGGCTCCAGCGATAGGTGGCCGACGATGGTCGGCGCGAGCGCGTCACGCGCACCGGACTCCTCCAGGACCGCTACGAGCCCTTCGCGATGCTCGTGGTCCGGGCCGCAGAAGAACACAGCGACGCGATCGACGATCCCGATGCTCGCACCGTGGAAACGCAGGGCGAGACTCTCTGCCGATAGCGATTCATAGAACGCGATCAGTGCGTCGCGGTCTCCGGGCTCGATGGGTCGGATCCGAATCGATGCGGGCGTGGCGGCGGTGACCATGGATGCAGCGTGACCCCCCGCTCACTCATTCGGCAGTGCCGAACGTCCCGTGGCGACGGTCCAGGTGGCCGGTGCCGACGCGGCCAGCGGCGACGGTCAAGCCACCCAATCCCGGTTGGTCCGCCACCGGATCAGTTCGGCCAGTGCTGCGGGTGCCAGGGCCACCGCAGCGACGAGCAACCAGTCCGCAGCCCCGAGGGGCACGGCCCGGAAGACGTCTGCCATGGGTGGGATCAGCGGGATCGCGGCCTGGACGATGATCACGACGATGACCGCGGCGGCGAGGAATCCGTTCGGCCGGAGTGACACCACGGGCCGACTGAGGCTCCGGTTCGCGTACGCCCGGACCGCCTGAGCCACGACGAGCATCGTGAACGCGAGCCAGCGGACCTGCTCCGGCGGACCGTCGTGCAGGACCAGCACCAGGAACGCCGCAGTGGCGCTGAACCCGCCGGCGCCCGCGATCCTCGCAAGCAGCGACGTAGTGAGCAACGGTCGGTCGCGTTGCCGCGGTCGGCGATCCATCGCGTCGGGCTCCTCTGGTTCTCGTTCGAAGGCGATCGACGTCGCGAGGTCGATGAACAGTTCGAGCCACAGGATCTGGATGGGCAGGAGGGGCTGGTCATAGCCTCCGACCGTGGCGATCAGGATGAAACCCAGAAGCGCCACGTGGGTCGAAACGAGGAAGACCAGCCCCTTCTGGACGTTCGCCACGATGCGACGGCCCTCGCGCAGCCCGAAGATGAGCGTGGCAAAGGCGTCGTCGCCCAGGACGAGGTCGGACGCGTCCTTGGCCACGGCCGTCCCGCTGCCCATCGCGACGGCGACGTCGGCATGCTGCAACGCGGGCGCATCGTTGACGCCATCGCCTGTCACTGCGACAGTCCGGCCCAGACCTCGGGCCGCATCGACGAGACGCAGCTTGTCCTCCGGCGTTGCCCTGGCGACGACGGCGAGATCGCCGAGCTCGCGCCGGAGCTGATCGACATCCCAGGTCGCGAGCTCGGCCCCGGTCACGACCCGTCCGGAGTCGATGCCGGCTCCGCGGGCGATGCTCGTGGCGGTCGCGATGTGATCGCCGGTGACGACCATGGTCTGGATCCCGGCCCCAGTCGCGATCCGCAAAGCCGACTCCACTCCGGGACGCAGCGGATCGGCGAAGGCCAGAACGGCGACGGGTGACCAGCGGTCCGGTGCATCGGCGCGGGCCAGGAGGAGTAGTCGGGCGCCACTGCTCGCCTCACGCTCCACGAGTCGACGCCAGTCGTCCGCTGCGGCATCACGCCCCAGCGGGAGCGCGAGGATCGCCTCCGGTGCCCCGATCGCGAGACCTTCGTCCTCGTCACCCCCGGGCGGGCGCGACCAGGTCATCGAATAGGGTCGACCGTCCGCGGGGCCGGCCGCAGCGTGAAGGTTTGCCAAGTCGAGCTGTGCGATCTCGACGGGTTCCTCAGCCGCTTCGAGCAACGCGCGCGTGAACGAGCCCGGTGGCGTGCCGGTCGCGAGCTGCCAGGCGTCGTCCTCGGCTCGCAACGCAAGAGCAAGGGTCGCTCGGCGTACCTCGCCTTCGGAACGGCCCGCGGGAGTGAGGACTTCCCGCAGGGCGAGACGATTCTCCGTGAGCGTGCCGGTCTTGTCAGTGATGATGAGATCGACGGCTCCGAGCGTCTCCTCCGCACTCAGCCGGCGGACAAGGACGCCGCGTCGCAGCAGCCGATACGAGCCCAGCCCGAGGATGACCGCCAGGAGGACCGGGGGCTCCTCCGGGATCGCCGCGATCGCGGCGGAGATCCCGGCGAGAAGGTTGGCACCGGCTGGATTGCCCCGCAGGAACCCGAACCCCACCGTCACGACGATGAGACCGCCTGCCACGACCAGGAGGATGCGGACGAGGCGGTCGAGCTCTCGTTGCAGAGGGGAGCGGCGGCGCTCCGTCTGGGCGAGGCCGCGCGCGATCCGGCCGAGCTCGGTGCCAGCGCCGGTCCCGACCACGATCCCTTCGCCGCGCCCCCCGACAACGGCCGTGCCAGCGAAGAGGATCGACCGGCGATCCGCCACGACGGCGCTGACTTCGTCCGGTTCGATCGATGCGAGCTCGGGCACGGACTCACCGGTCAGGACGCTGCGGTCGACGAGGAGTGCATCGGCGCGGCTGGCCCGGAGATCGGCAGGCACGATATCGCCCGTCCGGAGGAGCACGACATCGCCGGGGACTACGTCCGCGGCGAGGATGTCGTTTGCACTCCCCGCACGACGCACTAATGCCCGAGGAGCGGTGGCTTCGCGAAGGGAGGCGAGCGCACGCTCGGAGCGGTAGCTGATCAGGACATCGGCGCCCACGATCGGCACGAGCCCGGCGAGCACGAGGATCCCGTCGCGCACTTCGCCGAGCGCGATCGCCAAGACCCCGGCCGCGAGAAGCAGCAGGACGAATGGTTCCATGACGGCGTGGCGGACTGCCCCGAGGACGGTCGGTCGTGGGCCCGCCTCGAGCTCGTTCGGGCCGGAGCTTGCACGGCGCGAAGCGATTTCCTCGAGCTCCAGACCACGACGTGGGTCCACGTGCATCTCGCCCGCGACCGCGGATACGGCCAGCGCATGCGGCCCTGGAGGTTGGACCCGCGATGCTGATCCGGTCGCCGGCCCCGGCGACAGAGTCGGCGCTGTCAGATCAGCCATGTCCCCGATCGTGCCACGCACCACCCGAGACGAGGTGGGCCAGGCGTCATCGCGCCATGGGCCGTGTGGCACGTGATAAGCGACCGCCACAGGGGCACGATCTCGGAGCAAGGAGGCTTGCCATGAAGATCTTGCTCGCTGTCGACGGTTCGGAGCCGTCGCTGGATGCTGTTTCGCTGGTGAAGGCCCTGTCGCTTCCAGCTGGCTCCGTGATCGAGGTGATGACCGTCATCGCCGATCAGCCCTTGGACTATGGCACCTGGCCTGCCTCGGCGCCGATCCAGACGCCCGCCCCGGATCGAACCTTCTCGGACGTCCGTGCGCGGGTCGACCACATCGCCGCTGGCCTCGCGACTGACGATCAAACGATCTGCACCATCGTTCGCCACGGTCGCCCCGCATCCGAGATCGTCACGGAAGCCTACCGGTTCGGGGTCGACCTCATCGTCGTCGGTGCCCGCGGCCACAGCGCGGTGGAACGCCTCCTCGTCGGTTCCGTATCGTCCGAAGTGGTCGACCAGGCGCATTGCCCCGTGCTCGTGGTGCGGTCGCCTCGGTTCGCGCGGGTGCTCCTCGCCACCGACGGGTCCACCGACGGGGCCGCAGCGGCGGCCTTTCTCGCGACCTCGCGGATCTTCGGCGAGCCCGCCGTGAAAGTGATCAGTGTCGTGGATCCCGGCATGCCGTGGTGGGCAAGCATCTCGCCCGTCGATGGCGCGGTCGCCGCAGACGCCTACGCAAGCGCCCTGCGTGCGGCGGAGGATCACGCGCGGGAGGTCGCGAGTTCGACCGCGGCGAGCCTCGGTGTCGAGCAGGTCGTCGCCGAAGCGTCGCCGCTCGGCGGCGAGGTTGGTTCGACGATCGTCGCTGAGGCTACGGACTGGCAGGCGGACATGGTTGTTCTCGGCACGCGCGGCCACGGGCTGCTGCACCGCGCCCTCGTGGGGAGCACCAGTCGTCACGTCCTGCATCACGCGCCCACCTCGGTCCTCATCGTCCGGCCAGCGCGCACTGCCGATGCATCGGCTGGGGTGGAGGCGGCCTGACGACGCACCGAGGCGATCGTCACATCAGATCGCGAAGGAGGTCCCTGATGCTACCGAGGCTTCTCCTGGCGGCGTTCCTGCTCGGCCACGCCGCCGTCCACGCCGGCTACCTGTCACCGCGTCCGGCCGCGACGGTCGGCGGCCCGTCATGGCCGTTCGATCTGGCGCATTCCTGGATCCTGTCGCCGCTCGGTGTCGGGGGTGACACGCTCCGGATCCTCGGCTTCACGCTGTTCGCGCTCGTCCTCGCGTCCTTCGCCTTGGCTGCCATCGCCGCCGTCGGCTTCCTGCCCGCCGGTGTGTGGGCCTGGTCCACGGTCATCGGTGCGGCGGGATCGCTGGCCATGCTGATCCTCTTCTTCCATCCCTACCTGGCGGTGGGAGTGGCGATCGACGTGCTCGCGCTGTGGACCGTGCTGGTCCTTGGCTGGACACCGACCGATACCCCCACGATCTGACGCGGGCCCAGGGCCGGAGCTTCAGGTCCTTTGGCGGCCGAGGTGGGGTCGCCCGGCACTGTCGGCGCAGCCGGCCCGGGCAGACCATCTGCACGAACGAGGGGCCAAACCCGGCGCGGCCGGCGAACCACGTGCCCCCGACTGGAGGTGTCCCATGCGACCCGGCCGACTCCACGCGATCCACCGCCCGATGGCCATGCTCATGGGCCTCTTCATCGCAATGTTCCTGTTGGTCCCGCTCGTCGTCGCGGCCGAGGAGGCGCCGCATAGCGGCCGGATCCTCGTCTCGACGCAGGGGGATATCACCCTGCCAGTGGGGGAGCAGGCCGATCTCGTCCTGGTGACCAACGGGACGGCACATATCGCCGGAGACGCGAACACGGTCGTCGTCATCGACGGCGTGGCCGAGCTCACCGGCGCGACGGTGGAGACCGTGGTGGTGATTCGCGGCGACGCGTCGATCGATGGATCCAGCTCCGTGATGGGCGACGTCATGACGCTCGACGCCACGGTCTCGGTGGACCCAGGTGCGGCGATGAGTGGTCAGGTCCGCGATCTCGCGCCGGATATCGCCGGGATCGGTTTCGTACTGGGGCCGGCCATCGTCCTGCTGTACCTCGGGTTTGCCCTGGCAGCGATCGCCGCCGGGCTTCTCCTGGCCGGCCTCGCCGCCCGCCAGGTGCGGTCCGCGGAGGCGCTTATCCGCCGCGAGCCGCTCCTTACCGCGGGCGTGGGCCTTCTTGGCGTGTTCGTTCCGATCGTGTTCCTGGTGCTCCTGACCGTGACCGTCATCGGTGCGCCGCTGGCATTTGGTATCGCGTTCGGCCTCTGGCCGCTGGCGGCCTTCATCGGCTACCTCGTGGCTGGCATCGCGATCGGCGACTGGATCGTCGGACGGCTATCGCCCGGCGTGACCCGGGAGCGCCCGTACCTCGCGGCCGTCGTTGGGCTGGTCGCCCTCGAGATCGTCGGCATCTTGCCGCTCGTGTCCGCGGTCGCGACCCTGTTCGGCTACGGCGCGGTGTTGCTGCTGGCCTGGCGGACCCTTCAAGGCGGACGAGTCGGGTCGTCGACTGCCCTACGGCTCGAGGCTCCGGCAGCGACCGCCGGCTGACCCAGCAGCGAATCGCAAGGAGGCGATCATGAAGATCCTCGTCACGGTCGCCTCACGACATGGATCGACCAGGGAGATCGCCACGCTCATCGCGGGGCTGATCGAAGACGCCGGCCTGGAGGCTGACGTTCGTGACCCCGACGACATCATGTCGCTCGCTGGCTACGACGCTGCTGTCATCGGGAGCGGCGTCTACATGGGCAGATGGCTCGATCCCGCCCGCCGGCTGATCGAGCGGTGCCACGGCGAGTTTTCCGGTCGTCGGGTGTGGCTGTTCTCGTGCGGCCCGCTGGGGGAGCCCGCAACGCCGGATAGGGCGCCGGCCGATGTGGCGGCGATGCGAGTGGCAACCGGGGCCATCGATCACCGAGTCTTCCCCGGAAGGCTGGTAAAGAGCGAGCTTGGCCGCGGGGAGCGGGTCGTCGTTGCCGGCGTCCATGCCCCATACGGCGACTACCGCCCGTGGGACGACATCATGACGTGGGCGCGCGGGATCGCAGACGCTCTTCGCACGGTCGACCTCGCCGCGACCCTGGACATCCCTGTGGCAGAGCCGGTAGGGACCTGATCCATCAGTCCGAGGAGTGGCCCTTCATCCGGGCCACGTACGCGGCGGCCTGGGCTCGTCGCTCGAGGTTGAGCTTGGCAAGGATCGAGCTGACGTAGTTCTTTACCGTCTTGTCCGACAGGAACACCTCGGTCGCGATCTCCTTATTGGTCTTGCCCTCGGCGACGAGCGACAGGATCTTCCGTTCCTGTTTCGTCAATGCGGCGAGCTCGTCGTCGTCGGTCGCGATCCGGCGCATGCGATCCAGGACCTTGCCGGTCACCGCGGGGTCCAGCAGCGACCCGCCCGCTGCCACAGTCTCGAGGGCGGCTACCAGGTCGCGGGCCCGGACCTGCTTGAGCAGGTAGCCGCTCGCTCCGGCGACGATGGCCGCGAGCACCGCATCCTCGTCCGGATAGCTCGTGAGCATCACGACGCGCGTGTTCGGCAACTCCGAACGGATCTCGCGACATGCCTCGATGCCCGAACCGTCCGGCAGGCGGACATCCATCACGACCAGATCCGGTTCAAATCGACGGGCCTGCTCGATCGCCTCGGCGGCCGTTCCGGCTTCCGCGACGACCTGGAAACCCGTGCGACGGTCCAGCAGCGCGACGAGACCCTGGCGCACGACCTCGTGGTCATCGACCACGAGAAGTGTTCTCGGTGCGGATCCTTCGGTCGGTGTCGTCACCCGGCTTCTCCCGTCCTTGTCCCGTCCAGGCCGAGCGTGACCCGGATCTCAGTCCCCAGCTCCTCTGTGCTGCTGATGTCCATCATGGCGCCGATACCCGTAGCGCGCGACCGCATGTTGCGCAGGCCCTGGTGGCCGAGTGCGGCAACCGCAGCGGGGTCGAACCCACGACCGTTGTCACGGACCGCGACGGTCAGGCCCCGATCGTCGCCTGCCACGTCGATCCAGGCTCGCGTGGCTCCGGAGTGACGCGCCACATTGCTCAATGCCTCGTTGACGATGCCCAGGAGGTGGCTTGTGACCCCGTCCGCCGGCTCGTCTTCGATGCCGGCGATCTCCAGTTCCACGTCCACGATCGAGTGGTGCCGGAAGTCTTCGACGAGCGCAGCAAGACCTCCGGCCAACGTGGTGCCTCCGAGGAGTTCCGGGCGCAACCCCAGGATGAAGTTGCGGATATCGCGGATCGTCAGGTGGAGCGTATCGATGGCGCGCTCGACGCGCTGCACGACCTCGTCCGGGTCCTCCGCTATGAGTTCGGGCACGTCTTCGAGCGACAGCCCCACGCCGTAGATGCTCTGGATGATGCCGTCATGGAGATCCTTGCCGATGCGCTCGCGCTCGTCGAAGATCGCCAGCCGATGGACCTGCTCGTGCAGCCGGGCATTTTCGATCGCGATCGCCGCATGACGAGCGAACGTCTCGACGAGTCCCTGGTCGTTGGCCGTGAACTCGGCGGCGCCCTGCTTGTTCGTCAGGTACAGATTACCGACCGACCGACCCTTCACCGCTACTGGCACGCCAAGGAAGCTCGTCATCGGCGGGTGGTGCGGCGGGAAGCCGTATCGCCTCGGATCCTTGTTGATGTCCGGGATCCGGAACGAGCCGTTCTCCCGGATGATCAGCCCGAGGAATCCATGTCCGCGAGGCAACGGGCCGATCCTGGCCCGGGCCTCATCGGACAGGCCGCTCGTGATGAAACGTTCGATGACGCCGCGGGCATCCACGATGCCGAGCGCGGCGTACTGGGCACCGACGAGGGGACGGACCTGATCGACGATGACCTGGAGCACCTCGTCCACGGACAGGACGCTGGCCACGGCTCGGGTCGCGGCGTCGACGGCACCAAAGAGGTCAGCGCCGTCGTGCGTCGCGTCGTCATCGCTCGACCGAGAGGTCCCGCTCATCGACCCGAGCGTAGCATCCGGTCCGTACGACACGGGCCGGACGGCCTCCGAGGATGGGCCGGATGGCCGCTGTGAGGCGGTGGTCGGCGGGCGACCATGGCGGCATGGAGACCTTGCCGAACACCACCTCCCAAGATCGGTTCCGTCACGTCTTGCTCGCTGCTGATCTTGACGGATCGTCCGCGCATGCCGAGGACGAGGCGATCGACCTCGCCGCCGCACAGGGGGCCGTACTGCTCGTCCTGACCGTGGTACCGCCCGTTGTGCTGCCTCGACCGTTGCGCCGCGGCAGCCCAGGTGCCGAGCGGGAGCGCCGTGACCACGCCGCGCGCGAGATCGTCGCTCGCGCTGCCGCCAAAGGGGTGACCGCCACCTCAGTGGTGTGGTATGGCGCACCCGGTGAAGCCATCCTCGAGGCCACCCGCACGGAGCATCCCGATGTGGTCGTTCTCGGCTCCCGCAAGCGCACCAACCTCCATCGTCTGTTTGGCAGCGTGTCCGCTCACGTGGCCGATGAGGCACCCTGCCGCGTGGTGATCGTGCCAGCATGACGTTCTCCGAGTAGGCTGGTTGGCGACCGTTCCGAGCCAGAGAGGGCCCTATTGGTGACCGAGCGTCCGCCAAGATCGCTG
>JARDZW010000149.1 GCA_029240655.1 Chloroflexota bacterium | reverse complement strand
CTGTTCACGTTCTCGCTGTGGGACGTCGACCGTCGACCGCAGACCCGCGAGGTCCTCCGAACTCGCGCCCGCGTGGCCGTCCTCATCCCGACCTACAACGAGGACCTCGAGGTGCTGATGCCGACGATCGCGGCGGCACTGGAGATGCGGGTCAAGCACGAGACGTGGGTCCTCGACGACGGGAACCGACCGGAAGTGGCGCAACTCGCGCGAGAGCTCGGGGCCCGATACCTCACCCGACCGACCAACGAACATGCCAAGGCCGGGAACCTCAACCACGCGCTGGGGATCATCGAGGCCGACCTCATCGCCGTCCTCGACGCCGATCATGTGGCGTCCCCCGACTTCCTGACCCACACGCTCGGCTACTTCGATGATCCGAAGGTCGCGCTCGTCCAGACGCCGCAGGAGTTCTACAACCTCGAATCGTTCGAGCACGAGCGGGGCGGCGTCACGAAGGTCGAACCCCTCGATGCGCCGACCTCCGCGCTCTTCCACGAGCAGGTCCTCTTCTATCGGATCCTGCAGCCCGGGAAGAACCGCTGGGGCGGCGCCTTCTGGTGCGGCACCGGTGCCGTCGTCCGAGTCTCCGCCCTGCGGGACGTCGGTGGGGTTGCGACCGATACGATCACCGAGGACATCCACACGACGATCCGCCTCCACCGCAAGGGCTGGCAGACGGTCTATCACAACGAGGTCCTGGCTCGGGGCCTGGCCGCCAGCGACGCGGGCACCTACCAGCTCCAGCGCCATCGCTGGGGCACCGGCGCCATGCAGGTCCTGCGCCGCGAGAACCCGCTCCTCGTGTCAGGGTTGACGCTCCCGCAGCGCCTGACGTACGCCGCCACGCTGCTCGGATGGTTCGACTCCTGGCGGTCGCTCGGCTACCTGCTCCTGCCGCTCGTGGTCATCGCCACTGGGGCCGTTCCGATCGCGGCCGACGCCCTGACCTTCATGGTCTTCTTCGGTACGACGTTCCTGCTCGGGCAGTTGTCGCTGCGCGTGCTGTCGCGCGGCTGCCACCGGCCGATCCTCTCGATCCTCTTCGAGTTCGTGCGCATGACCCCGAACTTCATGGCCACGATGACCCTGTTCACGAATCGACGAGCGGCGTTCCGGGTCACGCCCAAGGGCCGGACCGGCGGGCGAAACGGAGCGCACGTCTCGCCGATCCTGACCGCGATGCTCGTGCTGTCATTGGTCTCCGTGGGGTGGTACGGCGCCACCCTCATGGGGTTCACGCCGGTCGTGTACGAGGTCCCGTGGGCCGTGCACGCCGCGTTCGTCTGGATGCTGGTCAACGTCGGGCTGGTCTGGCTGGCGATCCACCGGGTCCGCGCCTCGCGCTATGCCGCGGAACGTCGATCGAGCGTCCGGTTCGCGACCGATTTCTCCGGCCGGATCGATGGCATCGAAACATGGGTCCGCGACCTGTCGCTGACCGGTGCTCGGCTGGAGGTTCCGGACGCTTCCGTCGTCGCCCCATCCGGGCGGCTCGTGGTCGAGACCGGTGGCGGCCGACCGATCGTGCTCGACGGCGTGGCCCGCACCACGTGGACCGATCGAGCCGGCCGGACGATGGTGGGCTTCGAGTTCGTCGAAGGCCAGTATCCTGCGCGCGCACGTCTGGCGCTGGCCCTCTTTGGCGCCCGGACGACCGAGGCGCGGCGCCTGACCGCCGCCCGCCGCGCGGTCGTCAAGGCGCAGGACCACGCCGATACCCTGGAAGACCTCGTCGCGGCGTCGTCCGCCGCCTGATCCGCGCTCCCGGATGGTCGGCAGCGACCGTACGTGCAGGACGGCGCGCCCTGGCGATGACGCCGCTGCAACACCTTCCGTGAGACGCTGCGACCTCCCAGGAGGTGCCCGCATGTCCGAAGACCGTGGCGATACGCGAGGTCCGCTCGATCCCGACGACGTCGCCCTGATCGAAGAGATCCAGAGCCTTCAGGGCGAGGAAATGCCCGTCGACCAGGACGCTGTGCTGGAGCCCGATGAGATCGAGACCCGGCGGACACCGACCCGGACCGAGCTCGACCGCGGCGAGCCTGCTCCGGACCCGAAGGCAGAGGACGGAGACACGGAGAGCCTCGACGGGCTGGCGCTCGACGACTTGCGCGAGGGCGAGACCGACGACCCGGACGTAGCGGCGGAGGAAGGGCTTGCCTACGTCGCGCCTTCGGACCCACCCTTCCGAGTCGATGCCGACGACCCCGAAGGCATCGACGTGGCCGGTGCTGCAGACGACTCGAGTGAGCTCGACCTGACCGCCCGCATCCGTGACGCGCTCGAGGCTGACGCTGCGACGAGCGGCTACGCCGACCGGCTCCTCATCGGTACCCGCGGCTCGACAGCGGTCGTGCGCGGGATCGTCGACGACGTTGACGACAGCGACACGATCGTCGCGGTGATCGAAACCGTGGACGGGATCGACGAGGTCATCGACGAGACGGCACTCGCCGATGGCTGACGTACGGCCACCCCCCTAGCCGGTCGCCGTCCGGGCGAGCGCGAGCGCTCGTTCGAACGGATCCGTCGATGTCGTATCCAGCCACGCGATGTCGGGCTCGCTCCGGAACCACGTTCTCTGGCGCCTTGCGAACGCGACGTTGCGCTGCGCGTCGGTGGCCACGGCCTCGTCGAGTGTGACGTGGCCGTCGGCGACGTCCCAGGCTTCGCGGTAGCCGATCGCGGAGAAGGCCGGCAGGTCCGGGTCGTACCGCTCGCGCAGGGCGACGGCCTCCTCGATGAGCCCACCGTCGAACTGGGCCCGGGCGCGGGTCGCGATCCGGCGCTCATGCTCGGTGCGATCCACGGTCAGCCCGATCCAGGTGACGGGGCCGTCGTAGCCGAGCGGGGCGGGCCTCGGCCCGTCACCGCGGAGCTCGGCGATCTCCAACGCCCGGAGGACGCGGCGCGGATTGGCCGTGTCGGTCTGGGCAGCGAGCGTGGGCGCGAGGGCCGTCAGCCGGTCCACGAGTGCCGGCAGCCCAACCGCCGTGAGCTCAGCCTCGAGCCGCTGGCGCACCTCCGGGTCGTCCGGCAGCGCCTCGAGGTCCAGGCCGCGCGCCACGGCCCGCAGGTACAGCCCCGTGCCGCCGACAAGCAGCGCGACACGGCCGCTCGCGGCCATGGGGGCGAGCACCGCGCGGGCGTGCGCCACGAAGTCGGCCACGGCGAAGCGCTCCGGCGGATCGACGAGGTCCAGGCCCTGATGAGGAACGCGCGCCCGATCCGCGCCACTCACCTTGGCCGTCCCGATATCGAGGCCGCGATAGACCTGCCGCGAATCGGCCGAGATGACCGTGGCTGGCCTGCCCTCAGCGATGAACGCCTCCGCCAGCCGGATCCCGAGCTCGGTCTTGCCGGTCGCCGTCGCCCCCGCGACCACGACGAGCGGTGGGGCATCGGCCATCTGGCCATACTGCACGAGCGATGCCCTTCCCGCACGTGTTCGAGCCCGTCGCGCTGCGCCATAAGACCCTGACCAGCCGGATCACGTTCGGGGCGCACACGGCGAATATGGCCGAGGCCGGGCTGCCCGGCGATCGGCACGTCGGTTACTACCGGGAACGCGCGCTCGGCGGCGCCGGCATGATCGTCGTCGAGCCCGTCCCGGTGCATCGGACCGCGGTCCTGACGCGGGGCAACTTCCGCCACGGCGATGACGCCACCGTGCCCCACTTCCGGCGCCTGACGGACGCCTGCCGTGACGCGAACCCGGACGTGGTGATGATCCAGCAGCTGTATCACGTCGGGCAGCACGGCGACGCGGACAACTCCTTCGCGCCGAACTGGTCGCCGTCGGGGCTGCCGTCGTACCACGACGCCGACGGCAGCCACGCGATGACCGAGGCCGAGATCCACGAGGTCATCGATGGGTTCGTCTCGAGCGCGCGACGCGCTCAGGAGGCGGGCTTCGACGGCGTCGAGATCTTCGCCGCGTACCACGCCCTGGTCGACCAGTTCTGGACGCCGTGGTCGAACCGTCGCACGGACGCCTGGGGTGGCTCGTTCGAGGGCCGCATGCGCTTCTCGGCGACGATCCTCGACCGCATCCGCGCGGCCTGCGGCGACGACTTCATCCTCGGCCTGGCCGTGAGCATGGACGAGCGTTCCGCGCAGGCCTTGTCGATGTCCGAGTTGGCCGACGTCGTCGCCTGGCATGACGCCCGGCGGGCGATGGACTACGTGACGTGCGGGACGGGTTCCTACTTCGACTTCTACCCGATCATCCCCGTGTCGCTCTACGAGCAGCAGCTCGGTGTGCCGTTCGCGGCCGAGCTCAAGGGCGTCGTCACGCACGCACTGGTACAGGCCGAGAGCCACATCCGCACCCCCGAGGCCGCAGAAGCCGTGCTCGCCAGCGGTCAGGCCGATCTCGTGAGCATCGTGCGCGGCCAGATCGCCGATCCGCACCTGGTCGCCAAGGCCCGCGCCGACCGCGCCGAGGACGTCAGGCCGTGCATCTCGTGCAACCAGATGTGCTGGGGCCGGCGCTCCCGCGACTACTGGATCTCGTGCCTCGTGAATCCATCTGCGGGCCGCGAATTCGAGTGGGACGGCGACCGATTCACGCCGGCCGCGACGGCCCGCCGCGTGCTCGTGGTCGGCGGCGGCCCGGCGGGCCTCGAAGCGGCCAGGGTCGCGGCGGAACGCGGCCACCGCGTCACGCTCCTGGAGGCGGGTACGGAGCTCGGCGGCCAGTTCCGGCTCGCCGGTCGGCAGCCCTCACGCCACCAGATCGGTGACCTGCTCGCATGGTACGGGCGGCAGCTCGAGACGCTGGGCGTCGACCTCGGTCTCGGGACCGCCGCGACCGTCGCAGAAGTGGTGGCCGCGGGAGCGGACGAGGTCGTGCTCGCGACGGGGTCGCGGCCCCCGCGGACCGGATACCAACGCGCACTCCCGATGGTCGATCGCCTCCCTGGCGCGGAACGCCCCGACGCCGTATCGATCCACGACGTGCTCGACGGCAGGGCGGAGCTGGGAGCTCGGGTGATCGTGCTCGACGACCTCGGGGACTGGCGCGGGCTCGGGACCGCGCTGTACCTCGCCGAGGCCGGGCACGACGTCGCGATCGTCACCTCGGCCGCGGTCGTGGGTGGCGGTCTCTACCACAGCGCCGCGGACGTCCCGCTCAGGAGCCGGCTCTCAGCGGCTGGCGGAACGATGCGCCCCGACACGGTGGTCCTCGCCTGGGACGAAGAGGGAGCCACGGTCCGCTCGACCCTCACGGGCACCACCGAGCGCTTCGCGGCCGACACGCTGGTCATCGCCGAGACGCCGGTCGCGGAGACCTCGCTGGCGAGCCGACTGACCGCCGCGGGCGTCCCGTTTCACCAGATCGGCGATTGCGTCGCCGCACGCCGAGCGAGCCTCGCGTTCTTCGAGGGCCGCGAGCTCGCCCTGAGGCTATGAGGGGCGCGACTCCGGGCGGAACCGCGATGTAAGGTGATGCCGATGACCACCACGGAGGCACCCGAACCGCGCACCGGACGCCGGGGCCGGACGGCTCGGCAGGCTGAGCGCCTCGCGCGATCGATGGAGCACCTGCCCTACCTGACGCGCAAGCTGCCGCCGGTCGAAGTGGTCTCCGCCGAGGGTCTCGAGGCGATCGAGCACAACGCCGACACCCTCCTCCAGGAAGTCGGCATCGAGGTCGTCAACTACCCCGAGGCGGTCGAGATCTTCCGCGCGGCCGGC
>JARDZW010000148.1 GCA_029240655.1 Chloroflexota bacterium | reverse complement strand
ATAGCATCACGAGTACCACGACGAGCACGAGCGCCGTCACCCCCTCCGTCCCGAACGACAACGCCGCCCGGAGCGCGTCCCACGTCGCCGAACCCGCAAGACCCGCGGCGCCGAGCACGAGCAGCAGCGCGACGAGCGGGACGGTGGCCAGCACGCCGCAGCGCAGAGGGTGACGCAGGAGCCCGACGGTCGCCCTGCCCAGCGCGCTCGGGACGCGTTCGCCGTTCAGGACGACCCGGCGGACGGCGATCCCTCCAACCGTCTCGCCCAGCAGCCACGCCGCGACGACAACGACGACGGCGTCCGTGGCGCCGCCCGCGACCCGGATGACAAGGGCGACCCCGACGTCCGATGGCACCGTCAGCTCGCGGTACGTCACCGCGACGATGCGGATGGCGCCCCACGACAGGGCAAGCAACAGTGGAAGGTGGGCGACGAGGCGAACGATGAGCACCCGGGGGGCCGGATGCCCGGCGGGGACCAGATCGTGCGGCGCCCGACCCGCTGGCCACGCCTCGTCGTCCCGCGCGACCATTCGGGCCTGCTCCGATTCGGCGGCGGCCGCGATGAGGCCCGCACCGCACAACCACAGGAGCGCCCACACACCGACAAGGGCCAGCGCCCCAGCAATCGCCGCGAGGCCGCGGAACACGGCCGTCGACAGCAGCGGCGTGAGCACGTTCCCCACGGCGACCGCACTTGGCAGCACGACGATCGGGGCGAGGACGAGCAGGAAACCGCCGCGGAGCAGGAACGTGGCGAGGGCCAAGGGCCAGGTCCGCGGCCTGGCCAGCGCGAGCAGGAGCGAGGCAACCAGGGTCGCCCCTACGGTCATGGCGCGGGGCTGACCGACGGCGCGGGGGACCCGAGCCCCAGTTCCGGTGCGAGCTCGCCGAGCCGCTGTAGGGCGGCCTCGACCTTGGCGATCTCCTCGCCGTACCGAGCGAAGTCCCCGTCGCGCAAGGCCGCTTGGGCGAGCTCGAAGTGGCGGTTGGCGTACTCGACCAGGCCAGGGACGTCGGCCGGCAACTCATCGGTCGCGCCACCCGATGGGGTCGGCCCAGGCGTCGGGGTCGGGCCAGGCGACGGCGTCGGCGTGGGCGTGGGCGGCTCGGTCGGTCCAGGGGCGCTGCCCTCGGCCGCCAGCAGGAGGTCGAGCGCCTCCGCCAGCGTCTCGGACCAGACGACCTCGCGCGGCGACGCCACGATGATCCGCTGGAACTCGGGGAACGCGGACTGCTGCGACTGCAGGTACACAGGCTGCAGGTAGATCAGCGAATCGCCGACGGGAACGACGATGAGATTCCCCTGGATGACCGTGCTTCCGCCCTGGCTCCAGAGCGTGAACTGCTGGCTGATCTGAGGGTCCTGGACGATGCGGGCCTCGATCTGGGCCGGCCCGAAGATCGTCGTGTCCGCCGGGAAGCGGTAGACCCGCGTCGCGCCGTAGTTGGGGGCGTCCTGGCGCGCCGCGACCCACGCGATCATGTTCGGTCGATTGAGCGGCACCATCGGCTGGAGCAGAAGGAACTCGGCCTCCTCCTCGCCCGGCATGCGCATGATCACGTAGTAGGCCTCGTTGGGCAGCGACTGCGTGCTGCCCTGCGCCTGCGGGACCGTCCACAGGTCGTCGCTCTGGAAGAAGCGCAGCGGGTCGCGGACGTGATAGCGCCCGAAGACGCGCGTCTGGACGTTGAACTGCTCCTCCGGGACCCGAAGGTGCGGCCGCAGATCGTCGGGGATGGCCGACAACGGCTGGAACATCGTCGGGAAGACGCCGCTGTACGCGCGGATGAGCGGGTCCTCGTCGTCCGCAACGTAGAAGTTCATCGTCCCGTCGTAAGCGTCCATCGTGATCTTGACGCTGTTGCGGATGTAGTTGAACGGATCGCCCAGCCGCGTCCCCTCGAGTCCGGATCCAGCTGGATCGAAACCCTGCGCGTGCGGGAAGCGGTCGGAGACGGTGAACGCGTCCTGCACGTAGGTCAAGGTGCCGTCGTCGCGGATCACGAGATACGGATCCTTGTCATAGCGCAGGAACGGGGCGATGTGTTCCAACCGGTCCGCCAGCGAGCGGTGGAACAAGAGCTGGCTCTCGGCGGTGATCTGGTCGCTGATCAGGAGGTCGAGATCGCGGAAGCGCAACGCGAACAGCAGTCGCGGGAGGGTCGTGTCGAGGCTGATGCCGGTCGTACCGCTCCAGCGAGTCTCCGTGCCCGGATCGGCCCCGCCTTCCCCTTCGCCCGTCGGGTAGTCGAACTCGGCCTGCCGGGCGCCGGTGATCACGTAGCCGCTCGGCTTTTCGCCGAAGTAGATCCGCGGCTCGGTGATCTCGGGGGCTCCTTCACTCGAGACGGGCGGGAGGTTGCGGATGAACAGCCGCGGCTGGCCCTCGTTGGTCACTTCATTGACCGGCACCAGCGCGGCGCCGATGCCGTGGGTGTAGACGATCCGCTGGTTGACGAAGCCGGCCGCCGCCGGGTTCTGGGTGAGATCGAGCTCGCGTGCGGACAGCATGACCTGGCGTTGGACGCCGTCGATGACGTAGCGATCGGTGTCCACGTCGTGGAAGTCGTAGTAACGGCGGATCCGCTGGAGCTGGTCGAGGGTGTCGCCGAGCGGTCGGTAATCCCACAGCCGCGCATTGCGGAACGTCGCCGCCTCGGCCTCGATCGCGGCCTCGTCCAGCACGGCCGCACCCTGGAATTGCCGATCGTCCTCCCAATGGTCGATCCCGTAGGCGAGACGGGTCATCGCGATGTTGTTGGCGATGTACGTCTGCTCCTGTGCGTATTGGTTGGGCTGGACCGTGAAGCGCTGGATGGCCTCGGGGTAGAGCCGGCCGATGATCAACGAGGCCAGCAACCACACGCCGATCACCAGGCCCAGCGGCCAGAGCATCCGCGTGAACGCACCGCCCACCAGCAGGGCGCCGGCAAGTCCGGATAGCACGGTCAGCACGTCATACGCCAGGAACTGGGCGTTCTGATCCGTGAAGCTCACGCCGGTGAAGAGGACGCCGCGATTGCTGTACACGAGCTCGTACTTGTCGAGCTGGTAGCCGAATGCCACCGACAGCAGGAACAGGCCGCCGAGGATCGCCAGGTGGACCCGGACCGGGGTCGTGAACACGAGGCTCCCGCGCGCGGCTCCGACGAGGTACCGGCCGAAGACCAGCACCAGCGAGGCCAGCACGATGCCGTTGAAGAGGGCCTGGACGAGCCGCAGGAATGGGAGCTCGAAGAGGAAGAAACCGATGTCCCGCCCGAACACGGGATCCGTGATCGCGGCCGCCGCTTCCGGAGAGAACGGCACGCGATTGACCCACAGCAGCACGGTCTCCCAGACGCTCGCGACCGAGCCGCCGATCGCCAGGGCGATGAGCCCGGCGAGGACCGCGAGCGCCACGCCGGCGACCGGCGTGAGGTCGGGGATGTCGCCGGTGTCGAAGGTGACCGGGCGCGAGGCTCCGGCATCCCGGCGCATGCCAGGGCCGCGGTCCGGATCGGCCGCCTGAGCCGCTTCGTTGATGCGATCCATCAGGTTCCGGAACGAACCACCGGTGCGGTCCGGGTCGGGCGGCGGCATGAGCCGACCGGCGAGGTAGACGTTTAGGAGCAGGATCGCGAGGCTCCCGAACAATGCTGCCGCGAACAGCCCGACCTGAGCGCCGAGGCGCGTCCAGAAGACGGCATCGAAACCGACGCTCCGGTACCACAGCGCGTCCGTCCAGAGGTCCAGCCCGAAGCTGAAGAGCATGAAGACGAGCAGCAGGATGAGCCCGACGATCCACCAGGTCACGCGCCGGCGGCGGCCGCCACGACGCTGATCGCGGACCACGCGCGGGCGGCGTGGAGGGCTGGGCTCATGGGGCGGGGGTTCGCGGTCCCGGTCGCGGTCGTCCTCGTCGCGGTGGTCCGGATCAGGATCGCCGTCGCCCGAAGGGCGGCGACGAGGCGGCGCCTTGGCGTCGGGGTCCTCCCCGCGGGCGGCCGCTTCTCGTCGGCGAAGGTCCTCGAGGAAATCGTCGAACAGATCGCGCATCGGTCCGGTGAGTCTAGCCGGTCGCCCCGAACCTCACGCCCGAAGGCTGGTCAGGGTCGTCCCAATCCCTCGACCGCCTTGCGGAACCCGGCCAGCACGGTGTCCGCGAGCTCGTTCGCGCCCATCGCCGCGGCGCGTGCCGGCTCGAACCGGAACGCGGCCCGGACCGCGAGGGGCGTGCGCCACGGCCGGGTCTCGTCGTCTGGTGGCACGAGCCCGGCCACGCGGAGCTGCAAGCGGCCCGCGTCCTCGAGGATGAGCCCGGAGAGCGCTCCGGCGAGCGCCGGGCCGAGTCGCGCCAGCGGGGGGTCGGGCGGCGGGCCGGCGACGGGGGCCACATCCCGAAAGCTGACGACGCCGTCGTCGTCGGTCACCCACATCAGCGTGAGCCACCAACCGTCGGGCGCGTCTGAGGGCCGGGCCATGCCCGCACGGTACGTGTGCTCGCGAACACGAACCTCGTGCTCGCGCAGGAAGGACGGGCCGGGCGGTGGGAGTCGGTCGGGCACGGCCGCAAGGATAGCGGCCGGGGTCGGTCAAGCCGGCGGAGGGGCCTCGTCGCTGGCGAGCTGGGCCTCGGCCTCCGGGGCCGGGGGCGCGATGGGAGTCGGCTGTGCCGGTTCGACGGCTTCGGCTGCGGTGTCACCGAGCTCTTCATCGACGGCGTCCAACCCGGCCGAGACTCGCTCGATCTCATGGACGATCGCCTCCGACGCGGCCGCGTCCTCCGCTGACACGCCGGGTTCGCGGCCCTCGACCTTGGCCTCGGCAAGGAGCGCATCGGCTTCGGCCTGGAGGTTGGCAACCTCCGCTTCGAGCTCGAGCCGCAGGATCTCCCGCCGGACGGCGAGGTCAGGGGGCGCGAGCGCGCCAGCCTCGGCGGGCACGCCGCCGCCTTCGTCCGGGTATTCGCCGCTGATCCACGACATGATCCGGTTGCGCGGGCGGGGGCTGGGCGTCTTGGCGCGCACGATGGCCGCGGTGTCGATGGCGGTCAGCCCCGGAAGTGACGGGTCGGCATTCGGGTCGGCGGTCAGGGCGGCGCCGCACGACGGGCACGTCTCCCGCTCGCCCGTGTATGTGGCGGAACACCAAGGGCAGATGGAGGCTTGCGCCTCGCCGGACAAGGTTTCCTCGGTCATGCCGTGCATGCTACCCCGCCGGATGCCGCCAGGAATACCCCATCGGTCAGGGTGGTGCGTGAACCCTTGGCGGTCACTCCCACTCGATGGTGGCCGGCGGTTTGGAGGAGATGTCGTACACGACGCGGTTGACGCCCGGAACCTCGTTCACGATGCGGCTGCTGATCTTGCCGAGCACGTCGTAGGGCAGCTTGGCCCAGTCGGCGGTCATCCCGTCCTCCGACGTCACGGCGCGGATGGCTACGACGTTGGCGTAGGTGCGCCCGTCGCCCATCACCCCGACCGACCGGACCGGCGTGAGGATCGCGAAGCTCTGCCACAACGAGCGGTACAGGTTCGCCGCCTTGATCTCGTCGATCACGATCCAGTCCGCCTCGCGCAACGTCTCCAGTCGCTCACGCGTGACCTCGCCGATGATCCGGATCGCGAGGCCTGGCCCCGGGAATGGCTGGCGCAGGACCATGGCATCGGGCAGGCCCAGCTCCTGCCCGACCTTGCGCACCTCGTCCTTGAACAGGTAGCGCAG
>JARDZW010000147.1 GCA_029240655.1 Chloroflexota bacterium | reverse complement strand
CTGGAGACGCCGTCTCGCGTGGGCGCCGACGAGCTGCGGCGGCTCGACGCCTACTGGCGGGCGGCCAACTACCTATCGGTCGGCCAGATCTACCTGCTCGCCAACCCGTTGCTTCGCGAGCCGCTGCGTCCCGAACACGTCAAGCCCCGCCTGCTCGGCCATTGGGGTACGACCCCCGGGCTGAACCTGATCTACGCGCACGCCAATCGGGTGATCAAGGACCGAGACCTTGACGCGATCTGGATCGTCGGGCCCGGTCATGGCGGCCCCGCCGCGGTGGCCAACGCCTACATGGAAGGGACGGCCGCAGAGGTCGACCCGGAGCTGACGCCGGACGAGGATGGTCTGCGTCGGCTCTTCCGCCGGTTCTCCTTCCCCGGCGGCATCGGCAGCCACGTGACACCCGAGACGCCGGGCTCGATCCACGAAGGCGGCGAGCTCGGCTACGCACTGGTGCACGCCTTTGGCGCGGCATTCGACAACCCCGATCTGGTCGTCTTCGCGGTCGTCGGTGACGGAGAGGCAGAGACGGGGCCGCTGGCCGCGAGCTGGCACTCGAACAAGTTCGTCAACCCCGCGGTAGATGGCACCGTGATCCCGATCCTTGCCCTCAACGGCTACAAGATCGCCAACCCGACGGTCTTGGCGCGTATCCCGGAGTCAGAGCTCATCGAGCTCTTCGAGGGCTACGGCTATACACCGCATCTCGTGACTGGCGACGACCCGATGCTGGTCCACGAGCAGCTGGCGGAGACGATGGACACGGTCCTTGATGAGGTCGATCGGATCAAGCAGGCGGCCCGCGACGGCGTCACCGAGCGCCCGCCCTGGCCGATGATCATCCTCCGCACGCCAAAGGGCTGGACCGGTCCGGAGACCGTCGACGGCCTGCCATCGGAGGGCACGTTCCGGTCGCATCAGGTCCCGATCGCCAACGTCCGGGGGAACCCGGAGCACGTCTCGCTGCTCGAGACCTGGCTCCGTTCCTACCGACCCGAGGAACTGTTCGACGGAGCGGGCGCGCTCCGGCCCGACCTGGTGGCGCTCGCCCCGCGCGGAGATCGCCGGATGAGCGCCAACCCGCACGCCAACGGGGGCGTGTTGCGCAAGGATCTGACCATGCCCGATTTCCGTGATTACGCGGTGGAGGTCTCCGCGCCTGGAACGGATATGAGTGAGGCGACGAGGGTCCTCGGCGAGTTCGTCCGCGACATCATCCGCGCCAATCCCCGGACGTTCCGCCTGTTCGGGCCCGATGAGACGAGCTCCAACCGGCTCGATGCCGTCTTCGAGGCCACCGACCGCGTATGGATGGCCGGGACGCAACCGGACGACGAACACCTCGCCTCCGAAGGCCGGGTCATGGAGGTCTTGTCCGAACACCTCTGCCAGGGTTGGCTCGAGGGCTACCTGCTGACGGGTCGGCACGGCCTGTTCAGCTGCTACGAGGCGTTCATCCACGTCATCGACTCGATGTTCAACCAGCACGCCAAATGGCTCAAGATGACGCGGGAGATCGGCTGGCGACGGCCCATCGCGTCGCTGAACTACCTGCTCACGAGCCACGTCTGGCGGCAGGATCACAACGGCTTCAGCCACCAGGACCCGGGATTCATCGACCATGTCGTGAACAAGAAGGCCGAGGTCATCCGGGTCTATCTGCCGCCCGACACCAACACGCTTCTTTCCGTCGCGGATCACTGCCTTCGGAGCACCGACTACGTCAACGTCATCGTCGCGGGTAAGCAGCCGGCCTTGACGTACTTGTCCATGGGCGACGCGATCCTGCACTGCACTCGTGGACTCGGGATCTGGGAATGGGCCAGTAACGACGGTGGGGATCCGGACGTGGTCGTTGCCTGCTGTGGGGATGTGCCCACGCTGGAGGCGCTCGCCGCAGTGGCGCTGCTCCGCGAACAGGTTCCGGACCTGCTGATCCGGTTCGTGAACGTCGTCGACCTGATGCGGCTCCAGGACGAGGACGAGCACCCGCACGGGCTGTCGCACCGAGAGTTCGACGCGATCTTCACGACCGACAAACCGATCCTCTTTGCCTATCACGGCTATCCCTGGCTCATCCATCGGTTGACGTATCGGCGCACGAACCACGGCAATATCCATGTCCGCGGGTACAAGGAAGAAGGGACCGTCACGACCCCGTTCGACATGGTCATGCGCAACGATCTCGACCGCTTCCATTTGGCGATGGACGTCATCGACCGGGTTCCGACGTTGGGGACGCGCGCCGCCGCGCTCCGACAGCACCTCGTCGACGAACGTCTCCGCGCTCGCGCCTATGCCTACGAACATGGCGAGGATGCACCAGAGATCCGCGACTGGACGTGGCCCCACTGACAGCCGGCTCCGAGGGCGCGGCGCCGAAGCGCCATGCTCGTGTCCTCGTCTTCAACGCCGGATCAGCCACGCTCAAGACGACCTTCTTGGAACTTCCGGCCCTGGACCCGGTCGGCGAGCACGAGGTCTCCTGGGCGGCGAGCGCCTCGCTATCGGAGCGCGCGGAAGCGATCGGCGCATCGGTGGACCGGTTGGGCGTCGCCAGGACCCGCGCTGAGGTCGACGCCGTCGGGCATCGAATCGTCCATGGAGGGGCCACGTTCACCCAACCCACGTTGATCGATCACAGCAACCTTGCGGCCATCGAAGCACTGGCGGATCTGGCGCCTCTCCATAATCCAGCGGCCGTGGCAACGATCCGCGCGGCGCTTGAGGCGTTGCCGGACGTGCCGCACGTTGCGGCCTTCGACACCGCGTTCCATGCGACGCTTCCCGAGGATGCCGTCCGGTACCCGATCCCCGAGGCGTGGGTCCAGGACCATGGCATACGCCGCTACGGCTTCCACGGCCTGTCGGTCACCTGGGCCGTCCGTCGGGCAGGGGAACTCCTCCGCCGCGAGACCGGGAGTCTGCGTCTGGTCGTCGCGCATCTCGGCGGCGGGGCTTCGGTCACGGCTGTCGATCGCGGCCGATCGGTGGACACGAGCATGGGTTTGACCCCGCTGGAGGGCTTGATGATGGGCACCCGAGCCGGGTCGATCGACCCTGGGATCGTCTTCCGTCTAGCGCGAAACGGCCTGACCCTGAACTCCATCGAGGAGGGATTGACTCGTCGATCCGGTCTGCTTGGGGTCGGTGGGACTGACGACGTCCGGGCGCTGTTGAAGTCAGAGGCCGCGGGTGATCGGCGCGCGGCGCTGGCGATCCGCCTGTACGTCCGTCGGGCGGCCGCCGGCATCGCCGGTGCGGCAACCACGTTGCCGACCCTTGATGCCATCGTCTTCACCGGCGGGATCGGGGAGCACGCCAGCTCCCTTCGGACGCGGATCTGCCAGGGCCTGATCCTCCTTCGGGTATCGTCCCCGAGCGATGCGGATACGAGAGAGGGCGTGCTGTCGACCGGTGGGCCGGGGCCGGCGGTATTGGTGGTCCACAGCCGCGAGGACGTGGTGATCGCCGAGGCGGCTGCCGCGTTCCTCGGCGGATAGGTCGCGCGATCGGCCCAGACTCCTCCGCCACTCGGGACCAAGGAATGCAGTCCGAGCTCCGAGGGAATCAGGCGCGACGGCCCGCCCGCTTCGGGCCGATAGGCCGTCGTCTCAGGGGCCACGCCGCTCGACGATGTGGACACGCCGCAGCGGCGAGACGCCGCTGAGTACCGAGATCGACGCGTGTTCGTCCCGTCTCATCGGTTGGAGGTAGACATGCAAGCGAAAGACGCTGTCCAGCGGTGGGGTGGCCTCACCGTCCTTGGAGTGATCCTCGTCCTCGTCGGTGTCGGCTGGTTCGTGTTCCGCGAGCTCCGGATCGACCCCTTCGAAGCGATCGCCGGCGCCGGGTGGCCATACTTCGTGATCATCCCGGGCGTCGTCATGCTCATCGCGTCGCTGCTCCGGACACCGCCGCACGGTGTGGGCCTCGCGATCGCCGGCAGCATCGTGACGACGGTCGGGGCTGTCCTGTTCTACCAGCAGGCGACTGGCAACTGGGAGAGCTGGGCGTATGCCTGGGCGCTGGTGGGACCCGGAGCGGCGGGCCTCGGCATGGTGGTCTACGGCCTGATCTTCGGCCAGCGTGACCTGCTTGCCACAGGTGCCCGACTCGTCGCGGTCGCCGCGGCGATCTTCGCCGTCGGCTACTGGTACTTCGAGGCGATCTTCGACACGGGGCAGGCTCCGCTCGAGCTCGGCCAATGGTGGCCGGTCGTTGTCGTCGGCGCCGGGCTCTTGGCCCTGATCGCTGGCTTCTTTGGCCGCGGCTCGCGAGCCGGTGATCGGCGAATCCACCCGAACACGTCAGGAGATGTCTGATGACTGCCGAATCCACTGCGCCCCCGACACTTCCAGACGCACCCTCCCAGGCAACGGTGCGCCGCCTCCATCGCTCGCGGACGAACCGGGTCCTCGCCGGCGTCTGCGGTGGCATCGCCGAGCACTACGGCTCGGACCCGACCGCAGTCCGGCTGGCCGCTCTCATCATCGGACTGTTCACCGGGGTGGTGCCGATGGTGCTCGTGTACATCGTCGCGGCGATCGTGGTGCCCGACGGGGATGGCGTAGCGGTACCAGGTGAGCGAGCCACAGTCGCACCGGGTCAGACCGCCATCGTCATCGGGGCGTTTCTCGTCCTGATCGGGATCGCGGGCTTCGCAAACGTCTGGCTCCAGGTCGATTGGGATCGTGTCTGGCCGTTCGCGCTGATCGGTCTTGGGGCCGTCATCGTGGTCGCCACGCTCCGTCCGCGGGCCTGACCTCAGTGATCTTGGGATCATCTGCGTCGAGGCCCTCCATCGCGTTGACACGGACGACCGCGCGGCGCACGCTGCGACCGCGGGCCGCACTCGTCATCGGGTCGACAACGCGGCGGACCGCACGCTGGAGGCGGTCGCTTCGGCCCACCCGCGGACCCATCCGACACGTGCCCGTCAAGCGAACCGCCGCGCCTCATGACCCGGGCCGCCCGATGATGGGCCGGCGATGGACGACCGGCTCGCGACGATGGAGGTGAGGGATGTCCGCTCTCCGAAGGTTGGCCCTGCCATTGGGGATCGCCGCCGCGGTCCTGCTATTCCTGCTGGTGAACCCATGGCTCGTGATCGAGGGCACCGTCCGACAGATCGTGACCATCGCGTTCTGGTTGACGTTCATCGTGCTGCTCGTCTCGCTGTTCGAGGATCGGAACGAGCCTGAGGGTGACGAGGTCGAGGTGGAGGGACCGCGATTCGTCCGATTCCTCTTCAACAACACCCGGGCCGGCCTCTTCTGGCTGCCCATCCGCTTGTTCGTCGGCTTCTCGTGGCTCGATGCCGGCTGGCACAAGTTCACCGACCCTGAATGGACGCAGGGCGGAGCTGCCCTCCGAGCCTACTGGGAGCGGGCGGCATCCATCCCGGAGCAGGGTCGACCGCCGATCACCTACGAGTGGTATCGCGACTTCATCAACACGCTCCTCTCGGGCGGTCACGAGACGTGGTTCGCCTGGGTCGTGACCCTCGGTGAACTGGCCATCGGCCTGGCCCTGATCGCCGGCGCCCTGACCGGGATCGCCGCATTCTTCGGGGCGTTCATGAACATGTCGTTCCTGTTGGCCGGCTCGGCATCCACGAACCCGGTGCTGTTCACGCTCGCCGTGGGCCTGATGCTGGCCTGGCGCGTGGCCGGGTATTACGGCCTCGATCGGTACCTCCTGCCCATGCTCGGCACACCCTGGCGAAGGACGGTCGATATCCGCCACGGGGGCACACCCGCGGCGTCGAGC
>JARDZW010000042.1 GCA_029240655.1 Chloroflexota bacterium | reverse complement strand
ATGACGCGACAGTTCACGGCGCCTTTCCCAAGGCGCTCAGCGCCATGGCGATCGTGGCTTCACTTGATCTCGGTCTGTACCTGCTGCTCAGGCCACTCGCCGACGAGGTCTACTCCGTCGAGGGCGAGATCGCGCTGGCAGCCAAGGATCTGGACACCGATCGAGAAGGGTCCATCGCCGGGCTCGCGCGATTGAAGGCGACCTCGACATCGCTCTACAAACGACTCCCCGTCGAGCTGGGCACGGCGATGCAGAATGCGGGTTACGGGGAGGACCTGCGGACCTGAGTCGCCCGGTGCATCGAGCTCAGACGGCCACGGGCTCCCGATACTCCCCGAAGACGCCCCGCAGCACCGCGCACTGCTCGCCGAGCGTCGCGTACGCCTCGGCGCAGCGGATGAAGTGGGGCATGAGGTTCGTCTCGCTCGTCCCCGGCCTGGATGCCGTCTCGCGGAGTCCGCGCAAGGCGGCCTCGACGGCGGTCGCGTCCCGCTCGCTGCGTGTCCGCTCGAGACGGGCCAGGTGCCGCTCCAGGGAGCCCGGTGGCACGGCCAACACCGGAACCCGCGTCTCCTCGTCCTCGTTCACATGGGCGTTCACGCCGACCACGCGCCGTTCGCCCGCATCGAACTCGCGCTGGTACCGATAGGCCGCGTCGGCGATCTCGCGCTGCGGATAGCCCTCCTTGACCGCGGCGACCATGCCGCCGCGGCGGTCGATCTCGTCGAGGTAGCGCCAGACCTGGCGCTCGGTCTCGTCGGTCAGCGCTTCCACGAACCAGGAGCCGCCGAGCGGGTCGACGGTCGCGTCCACCCCGCTCTCCTCGGCGATGATCTGCTGCTGGCGGAGTGCGAGCATGGCCGCTTCGGCGGTCGGGACCGCCAGCGCCTCGTCGTAGGCGTCGGTGTGGAGCGACTGGGTCCCGCCCAGGACGCCGGCGAGGGCCTGCAGGGCGACCCGGGTCAGGTTGTTCAACGGCTGCTGCGGCGTCAGCGACACCCCGGCGGTCTGCGTGTGGAACCGCATCCAGGCGCTGCGCTCGTTCTCGGCGTGATAGCGCCCGGTCATGAGGTCGTGCCAGATCCGGCGGCTGGCCCGGAACTTGGCGATCTCCTCGAAGAAGTCCGAATGCGAGTTGAAGAAGAACGACAGCCGCGCGGCGAAGTCATCGATGCGCAACCCGCGCTCCAGCGCGGCCTCGACGTAGGCCATCCCGTCGGCGATCGTGAACGCCAGCTCCTGGACCGCGGTCGAGCCGGCCTCGCGGATGTGGTAGCCCGAGATCGAGATGGTGTTCCAGCGCGGCAGCTCGCGGGTGCCGAACTCGATCGTGTCGGTCACGAGGCGCATCGATGGCTCGGGCGGGAACAGGAACTCCTTCTGGGCGATGAACTCCTTGAGGATGTCGTTCTGGGTCGTGCCCTCGAGTCGGTCGCGCGGGACGCCGGCCTTCTCGGCGGCGACGATGTACATCGCCCAGATCGGCGCGGCCGGCGAGTTGATCGTCATCGACGTGGACACGCGTTCGAGCGGCAGGCCGTCGAGCAGGACCTCCATGTCGGCGAGCGAGCTCACGGCCACGCCGCACGTCCCGAACTCGCCTTCCGCCTCGGCGTCGTCGGTGTCGTAGCCGTAGAGGGTCGGCATGTCGTAGGCGATCGAGAGGCCGGTCTGGCCGGCCGACAGCAGCCCCTGGAACCGGGCGTTCGTGTCCTCGGCAGCCCCGAACCCCGCGAACATCCGCATCGTCCACAGGCGACTTCGATAGCCGGTCGGATGGATGCCGCGGGTGAACGGCGGATCGCCCGGCAGGCCGATACGAGTCTCGGCGTCGTCGGCGAGCGACCACGGCCCATACACACCTTCGATGGGCATGTCGCTGATTGTCGAGAAGCGGGGCTTGCGCTCGGGCGCGCGGCCGAGGGCCGGATCACGGCGCTCGGCTTCCCAGGCGGCACGGCGAGACGCGACGTCGGACGGCTTCGACGTCGACCGATCGGTCATGGAGCCGACTCTAGCACCGGCCCGGATCCGTCAGGTCAGCGTCCACCACGTTCAACCCTCGTCACGGCTCGTCGAATGCCTCGATCGCGGCCTCGATCTTCGGGTCCGGCAGGTCGTTGGTGATGACGACATTGACGACGTCGGCCTCCTCCGCGGGCCAGACGACCACGGTCTGCTGGCGGGGCCCGGTCTCGGTGTCGATGCGATGGACCTGGCGACCGGCGAGCGTCGGCTCGCTTTCGGCCGTCACCAGGGTGCGGTTTGCCGTGCGGGCGCTCGCTGCATAGAAGTCAGCCATGGCGTCGGCGGTCAAGCCCGGGGCGCTGAACACGGCGAGCGCCGCGGCGCGGATACCGCCGAACCCCCAGGTGCCGCCCGCAAAGCGCACCTCGTCGATGCCCGCCCCCCGCAAGGTGCCAAGACTCTCGGCCGTGCAGTGCCGTCCGGAATCGAGGGTTTCGGGCGGCGTGTCCTCGTAGACCGGCGGCACCAGGGCCTCGAGCTCCGGGTACGCGCCCGGCGCGGAGCCGTCCTGCGCGCAGGGTCCGCTCGGGTCGAACGAGGCCGCCGGCGACGCGCCGCAGGCAGCAACGAACATGGCGACCGGGAGCGCGAACAGGAGCAGTCGCGGGGCCAGGGGTCGTGACACGCTCATAGCCTACGGGAGACCCGCTCGAGGGCCTCCGCATCCCCGCTTGCCATGAACGAAAGGCACCGGGTCGGTGCATCCGGGCACCTGGTACGGGCGTCCCACTGGCGGTGCGTCCCTGCGCCCGACCATCGCCGTCTTCCATTGGGGCTGTAAGTGCCATTGCCCCGTCTACGGAAATCGACGTACTGTTCCGCGTAAGCCGACCCGCGATCGAACCGGGAACAGCACCTGGGGCGTCGCGCCACGGATCGGGAAACGGACGCTTTCTCGAGGAGGTTCGAGGGAGGGATCCCGGGTCCCGGTCACGAGCCGAGTAACCGATCTTCGGCCATCAGGCCCGTAAGGTCGCAGGGACGGCAGCACTTATCGCCACGGCGCGGACAACGCATCGATCGCCCTCCGATATCGGGGGGCGATCTTCGTGTTCAGGCCGTGCGACCCGGGCGGACCGGCGCCGGGTGTGACCTGCGCGAGATCCCGCGGGCGTCGAGATCCGCCTGGACGACCCGGGCCGCGGCGACGAGGTCGGGGTCGCGCGTGACGGTGCCCGCGACCCAGTCGATGTACGAAGGTTCGAAGCCGGCGATCTGGCCCAGCGTGTGCCCGTGGAACTTCCCGAACTCCATCAGGTGCTCGCGAGCGGCATCGAGCTTCGGCGGCTTTGGCCGCCGGAAATCACGGAGGCGGCCTCGCTCGAGCGGACCCGTGGGCGTGGATGCGCGCGGTGGTTCGCTGCGGACACGCTCACCGCGCAGCGGCGGCTGGGCGGCGGGCGCCGTGGCGCGGCGTTCCGGCGCAGCGGCTGCGGCCCTGGTGCCATCGTGTCGCGTCGCCTGGTTGCGCTGCCGGAACGTGCCGGTCATGTCCAGGTGGCGCGTCACCGGCCGGGTCGGACGCGGCCGTGGCGGCCCGCCCCGCCGTGGCGCGGGTGCATCCTCGAAGTCTGCGCGCTGGCCGTCCCGTGCCCGGCGGTCGGCCGCCGCCTCGCGGGTCAGCGCCGTATAGGCGTCGTTGATCTCCGCCATCCGCCGCGTCGCGGCCTGGACGGCCGTCGGGTCATCGCCGGTCAGGTCCGGATGGTTCGATCGCGCCAGCCGCCGCCAAGCCGCCTTGATCTGGGCCGGGGCGGCACCGCGCTCGACGCCCAGGACCACGTGCGGATCGCGTTTCGCCACGCCAGTCAGTGTACCGGCCGCCGCCCGGATGCCCGCGCTTGACAGGCCGGCATCCGGTGCCGTCCCCTTGTGCCATGGGATTCGTCCGTCGAGCTGGACTCGCGGCGGCCATCGCCGCAGCGCCGCTCGGCCTGGCCTATCGCTTCGCGCTCGCGTACCGAGCCCGAGCCGGGTACCCACGCCAGCACCCACCCCAGATCACCCCGGACGACGTCGGCTTGCCCTTCGAGACGACCACCGTCCGCTCCGGCGACCTGGACCTGCCGGCCTGGTACATCCCAGCACGCGGCGGGCTGCCGGGCCCCGGCGTGGCGCTCATCCACGGCTGGGAATCGGCGCGCGACCGTACGCTGCCGAACGCGCTGTTCCTCCACGCCGCGGGGTTCCACAGCCTGACCATCGACGTCCGTGGCCATGGGGCCAATCCCGCAGAGATCCTGCCGCTGAGCGCCGGCGAGTTCGGGCTCGACGCAACCGCCGCGTTCGAGGCGCTGGTGGCCCGCCCGGAGGTGACGGTCGGGGCGGTGATGGGGCATTCGATGGGCGCGATCGGTGCCATCCTCGCGGGGGCCGCTGATCCGCGGGTGGGGGCTGTCGTCGCCACGTCCGCGCCCGCCGATCCGTACCGGCTCACACGCGAGACGTTCCATCTGGCTCACCTGCCGATCCCGGACCCGATCGCCTACCCCCTGGCCTGGCTGACGACACGGGTCTACCTTTCGCCGCGCGGCCACACGGTCGGCGAGATCAACGCGACCAAGGCGATCGCGCGGTATCGCGGTCCGATCCTGCTCGCGCACGGGGCCGCGGACCAGGTCGTGCCGTTCGGTCATATGGGCCGCCTCGCCGGGGCCGCCCGTTCCAGTCGCGACACGGGTGACGCGCCCGTGGAGACGCTGGCGATCGCCGGCGGCCAGCACTCGTGGCTGTACGAGGAGCCGGCCTATCGCGCGGCCGTGGCCCGGTTCCTCACGAGAGCGCTCGGCGGCCCGCTGGACCCCGAAGAGGCGGCGAGGCTGGCGGCCGCCGCGCAGGCCGAGCGGATCCCGGATGGGGAGACGCGGTTCGACGCGGTCGCGGCGACGCCAGGCGGATTTCGGACGCTCGCCCAGGTCGCCATGCCGGGCGCCACGCGGGTGCCGGCGCCGAACGTCGTCAACGACCGGGAACCGGGCGTCCCACCGGCGGCCGAAGAGCCCGGACTCGGGTGAGCGACGCGGGCGACGCCGTCTGGAACGCGGTCAGATCGCGGCGTGTGATCCGCCGGTTCGCCGATCGCCCCCTCGATCCCGCGCATCTCGAGCGCATCCTTCACGCCGGGCGCCGAGCGAACAGCTCCAAGAACCAGCAGCGCTGGGCGTTCATCGTCTGCCAGGACCGTGCCCACTTGAAGGAGCTGGCTTCGGTCGGGCCGTATGCGGGACACCTCGCCGGCGCGGCCGCTGCGATCGCGCTCGTCACGCCGGATCCGCGTACGACGGAGGCGCCGCTCTCGGTCCTGTTCGATATCGGGCAGGCCGCGGACTCGATGATGCTCGTGGCCTGGGAGATCGGGATCGGAAGCGTGCCGGCCACGGTCTATGAGCACGATCTGGCGCAGCGTCTCCTCGGCTATCCCAACGGCTACCACTGCGAATTCCTGCTGTCATTCGGCTACCCGGCCGACCCGGCCGACCTCCAGCGTCCGCTCAAGACCGGCGGGCGACGACCCCTGGACGACCTGGTCCACTGGGAGCGCTGGTAGTCCAGGGCGTTACTGCCAGCGGAACTTCACCGCCGCGATCGCGAAGCACACGACCAACCAGCCCAGGAGCACGGCGGCGCAGACCCACAGCGGCGCGAAGGCGGCCCCGCTCACCATGACCTGGCGAAGCGCGTCCGAGAGGTACGTGAGGGGGATGACCCTAGCGACGCCCTGCAGCACGTCGGGCATGGAGTCGATCGGGAAGAACGTTCCCGACAGGAACATCATCGGGAACTGGATGACGCTGGTCATGCCGTTGGCGGCATCCTCGGTGGCCGCGAAGGACGCGACGACGTAGCCCAGCGCCAGGAAGGCCATCGCCCCGAGGATCACGAACGCGGCGACCGCCGCGATCGACCCGGTCACCTCGACGCCGAAGAAGACGACGCCGACCGCCACGATGATCACGGCCTGGACCATCGCGATGAGCAGGCGCATCAGGACGTTGGACCCGACGAGCTGCCAGCGCCGCAACGGCGTTGCCGCGAGACGCTTGAGGATGAGCTTCTCGCGGTCGGCCACGAGCGGGATGGCAGCGAAGATCCCGACCTGCATGACCGACAACCCGAGCATGCTCGGCACGAAGTAACTGATGAAGTTGAGGTTCTCGGTCTGGATGGTCTGCGGGTCGGGGACGACGAGTGGCGGCCGGCCGCCAAGGTTGACGATCCCGAGGACCGCGCCGACCGCCTGGTAGACCGACCCGGCGAGGTCCGAGCGGGACGGGTCGGTGATCACCGTGATCGACGCGGGGGCGGTCGCCGATCCGGCGGTCCCCGCGGTGATCGCCTCGCCGTAGCCATCGGGAACGACGATCACGGCATCGACCTCGCCGTCCTGCATCTGCGCACGCGCCTCGGCTTCGGGCAGCTCCACGAGCTCGTTCGATCGCAGAGCGGTGAAGGCCCGATGCAGCTCGGCCGACTCCGGCGAAGCGTCGTGGTCCACCCAGCCGAGGGTCAGCCCTCCCCCGCCACCGCCCTGGAAAATGAACCCGAACATGAAGATGAAGATCAGCGGGAAGGCCAGGGTCCAGAACAGTGCTGCCCGATCCCGCACGTAGCTCTTGATGTTGGCAATGGTCAGTGCGACGAGGGCGTTCATCGGGCGTCAGTCACGAAGCGCCCGACCGGTCAGGTCCAGGAACACGTCCTCGAGAGTGGCCCGCCGGATGGCCAGGTTTTGGGGCTCCAGGCCGCGCCGCTCCGTCAGCGCCAGCAAGGCCCCGATCGTCGGGCCGACGTCGCTCGTGTAGAGCAGCATCTCGCCGCCGTCCGCCTTGACGGATGCGACGGCCGGCAGCGCCTCGAGCTCGGCCGTCGTCAGCTCGGGCAGGCGGTCGAACCGGACGGCCCGCTCATGGAAGCGCTTCATGACGAGCTCGTCGACCGTTCCCATCTCCAGGATCTTCCCGTGGTCCATGATGGCGAGCCGATCGCACAGGACCTCGGCCTCCTCCATGTAATGCGTCGTGAGGAGCACCGTCCGGCCAGCGGCCTTCAGGCCCAGCACGAGGTCCCACAGCGACCGGCGGGCGGCGGGGTCAAGTCCCGTCGTCGGCTCGTCAAGGAACACGAGCTCGGGGTCGTTGACCAGGGCGAGGGCCACGGCCAATCGCTGGCGTTGCCCGCCGGAGAGGACCTTGGTCTGGGCGTTCTTGCGCTCACCGAGGTCTAGGTCGGCGATGAGCTCGGCCGTCGGTCGTGAGGTCGCGTAGAAGCTGCGGAACAGGTCGATGACCTCGGTGACCGTGAGCTTCGGGTACAGCGCCGCGGTCTGCAGGCTGATCCCGATCCGTGGCTTGAGCGCATCCGCGTCACGGGTGACGTCGACGCCCAGGACGCTGACTTCGCCACCATCGGCGGGGCGCAGGCCCTCGAGGATCTCGACGGTCGTGGTCTTGCCGGCGCCATTGGGGCCCAGGAGGCCGAAGATCTCGCCGCCGGCGACATCGAAGTCCACGCCGGCAACGGCCTGGACGTCGCCGTAGCGCTTGGTCAGGCCGCGAACTCGGATGACCGGGCTCCCCCCGATCGCGACGGTCATGCCCGCGATGGTGCCATAGACCGAGCGGCGCCCGCCATGCTCGCCCGGGCTATACGTCGGGGATCGGGTCGGGCGTCGCGTCCGGATCCGTCTCCCACCCCGTCGACCAATCGATATCGAGGGCGATGCTGGAGTCGTCCGCTGCGACGTCAGACTCGGGTGCCGGCGCCCCGAGGCCCAGGTACTCGTCCTTCGCGGCGGCGAGGCCGACGTCCTTTCCGGCGAGCTCGGAGAGGATCCACTTCTGTTCGAGCATGTCGCAATACGCCTGGAGCGGATCACGTCCCGGCCCGATGGCCGGAACCAGCTCCCGGAGGCTCGGCTCGAGGACGTTGACCAGCCACCGCTCGGCCGCCTCCTTTTCGGAGATCGAACGCCCCTCCTCGTGCTCGATCCATGCCTGGTACTCGTGCAGGTCGTTGAGCAGGAGCCGCGCCTGCCCTTCGAGCGCGACGAGCCCCGTCAGACGACCGAGCTCTCGGGCGTGGAACCGCCGATTGGCGACCGCGACCTTCAACCGGACCGCGTTCTGGCCGTCCCCGATCGGCTCGAGCGTGATCTCGTCGACCGCGAAGCCGAGCTCGTTGAGGCGACGGATGCGGGCCCGCACGGCATGCCGATCGTCGGCCGATAGCTCGGGCTCGATGTGCAGTTCGTCCCAGACCCCGGCGTATCGGGCACGCACGGTCTCGGCCGCCTCGACCGCGTCGTCCGACGCCCCCTCGCGCCCTTGCATCGCCCCAAGGTCCGCCAGGCCGAACGCGACGTTCTCGACGAGGATGTCGAGGTCGTACTCCCGCTGCCCGTCCGACAGGGAGGGGTGGATCTCGCTCGTCTCTGCGTCGACGAGGAATGCCTGGATCTTGTCGCCGTCACGGCGGAAGAGCGTGTTGGCGAGCGAGCAATCGCCCCAGTACACACCGGCTCGATGGAGGTCCACCAGGAGCCATGCCATCGCGTCGAGCAACCGGTCGCGGTATGGCCCCGGGCCGAGCGGGAAGCGCATGAGCAGGCGGCGATACTGGATGGAGAACTCCAGGTATTCGGTCACGACGATCGCCGTCTCCCGCTCCGGGGCGGCCGCGAGGCCGACGGGCGCCACGGCCGGCAGGCCTTTCGCCTGGAGGTGCCGCAGCACCGTGAATTCGGTGGACGCCACCTCGAGCGGCTCCTCCTTGAGCGCGTAGGTTCGGCGGCCGCTCGTCAGGAACCGGACGAGGTGGCGAGACGGGCCAACGGGCAGCTCGCGAACGCGCATCCCGGCGATCGTCCCGTGCTCGTCGGGGCGCCACTCCCCGAGCGGGCGCTCCCAAGGCAGGTCGAGCAGCTCGGCCGCGCCCGCACGCAGGCGCAGGCGCGGGAACCCGGACCCGTCGCGCGGGGTGGATTCCGAGGGCTGGGCGGCCGTCTCGACCGGCCCGGTCCCTGGAGTCGACACGGACGGGCCGGTCAGAGCTTCTTGCGCAGGTAGGCCGTGACGGTCCCGTCGTAGCCCAGCGATTCGTACAGGCGGCGGGCCTCCGGACGGTGGTGGCCCGCCGTGATCTCGATGAACGCCGCGCCTAGCTCGATGCCGACGCGCTCGGCCTCCGCCATCAGCGCGTGCCCGACGCCGCGCTCGCGGGCGCCCGCGTCCACGACCAGCGCGAGCACCCGCAGGATCCGGTCGTCGTGCTCGAAGCGGGGCATCGCGTGGAGCGCGATGAACCCGAGCAGCTCGCCCTCGTGCTCCGCGACCAGCACGCGGGAGAAATCGGACCCGAATCGCGTGAGCCGTTCGACGATATCGCTGGGGCCGGCCGGGTAGCCCTCATCGGTGAAGAGGGCGGCGATCGTCTCGGCGTCGGCCTCGGAGGCGGGTCGGATGGTGGGGTCGCTGTCGGTCATGGTGGCGATGGTACGACCTCGACGACGAGGCGATGGGGACCGGCGAGCCCGCCACCGAGCCGCAGACGCTCAGGTCCGAATGGACCCGGCCGCGCCGCGGATAGCGCCGCGGAATCCGTGCCGGTCGGCTCCGCGAGGACCCAGGTCGCAACCCAACCCTCGCCCGAGCGAGCCAAGGACGCGGCGAGGCGGCCCTCGGTATCGGGCTCGAGCAGCGCGATCCACAGCCCCGCATCGGCCGCCGGGGCCGATCTGCAGCGCGCTCCGAGGAGCACGGACGACGCCGCGGCACCAAAGCCGGCGCCCGGGGCGAGCAGGTGGGCGAGTTCCTCCGCGGCGCGATCCAGCTCGACGGTCGCCCAGCCGACCGCGAGGACCCGGGGCGCGGCCTCCGGCAGGGCGATCACCCGACCAGCACCATGTCCGGTCCCGGGTCGCCGCTCATCACGAACCCCAGTCGTTCGTACAGGGCGATGGCACCAAGATTGTCTGCGAACACCCCGAGGTGCACCCACTCGCTGCCGGCATCGACTGCGTCGAGCAGCGCACGGGCCGTCACCATCCGACCCAACCCGAGACCGCGTGCCCGTTCTACGGTCCCGATCGACGAGAGATAGCTCAGGCCGTCGAACGTCGCCCGACGAGCGACCGCGACCGGCTCGCCGCCGTGACGGAGGAGGTAGTGCGTGAAGCGCCCGTCTGCCAGCGAGGCCACGGTCTCTGCCACGATGCCTTCACGTCTGGCCGCACCGACGTCGAACGCGTCGAACAGCACCGAGACGATGGCGTCGGCGGCCACCTCGGCGGGGTGACCGTCGACTCCGGCGAGCGGCTCGAGGACCACGTCGGCGGCCGGCGAAGCGGCCAGGGCTGCCTGTGCCGGCTTTCTGTCCCGCGCGACCATCAGCAGGCCCTTGCCCATATCCTCGAAGCCGTTGGCCGCCAGTCTCGCGGCCAGATCGAGCGGCTCGTCGTGCGGCGGCGAGACCCAGATATGCGGCTGCCGACCGATCGACGCGAACAGGATGCCGACCTCGGCAAGCCGCCGATCGAACGCCGACGCCTCGCTCGGCCAACGCGCGCCTTCGACACGATTCCAGAAGGGCTCCGGATCGAACGGGTCATGAAGGAGCAGCGCATCGCCGAGATCGCGGAGTTCACGCCCCGGGATCGCATGGACCTCGGCTTCGTGCCGCAGGAGACGGCGCAGCGTGTCGCTATCGATCGGCGGTGTCATACCGCGGGCCCTTCCGAAACCGACGCGACCGTGGCAACGTAGACGCTCCCGAAAGCTGTGCATCGAACGCCTCGCTCCCAGGAGGAAGCCATGTCCCGCTTGCTACCCGTCCTCGCGATGACCGTCGCCCTGGTCCTGTCCGCGTGTGCCGGCGGAGGCACGACCGGGACCGCCACCGCCGGCCCGCCGGAACCAGCCGCCAGCGGGCCCGCGTCCGCTCCCGCAGCGTCGGACGGGGGGGCGGGTACCGGCGTGTGCGCGCCGTCCACGGAGGCCGGCGCCGTCGAGGCGACGATGACCGGAAACGCCTTTTCGCCGGGCACCATCGAGGCCAAGGTGGGCGACGTCATCACGTGGACCAACGGCGACGGTGTGCCCCACACGGCGACGTACAAGGACGACCCGACGTGCACGACCGAGCGGCTCGGCCAGGGTGACTCGGGCGGGCTGACGTTCAGTGCGCCCGGCACGTACGCGTTCTTCTGCCAGGTCCACCCAGACATGACCGGGACCATCGAGGTCACGAGCTAGTCAGTCCACTCGCTCCGCGAGGAAGACGGCCGCTCCCGACGGCAGGTCGATCGACGTCGGATCGGGCAACCCGGCGTCGGCGAACCAGGCCAGGAAGCGCTCGCGCGACGCGAGCGCCGTGCCCTGGTACAGCTCGTCGAGCTGGACGCCGGCGATGATCTCGCCGTGCCGGGTGCGGAACTCGTCCTGTCCCGATGGGAGCGGCCAGTCGAGCACGATCAGGCGCCCTCCGGGTCGCAGGGCAGCCCACGCGGCACGCAGGACCTGCGCGGCATCAGGCAGCTGGTGCAGGGCGTACTGGAAATAGGCGAGGTCGTACTCGCCGACCTTGCCCGGATCCGTGGCCTTCGCCTCGCGGATATCGATCCGATCGGACAGGCCGGCGTCGGCGACGATGGCCCGTGCGCGAGCGACGGAGTCGGCCTCGAATTCGACGCCGACGAGCTCGAGCGCCGGGAAGCGCTGGGCCATGGCCACGAGCCAGCGGCCACCGCCGCAATGGACGTCGACGACACGGCCCCCGCGCGACAGGTCCGCAACGAGCTGCGGAAGCGCCGCCAGCACCTCCTGGAAGAAGACCGCGATGTCCTGACGCGTGAGCGTCGCGATGGCCTTTCGGTAGCGCTCCGGTCGCTCGGCGATGGGCTTCCCGGTCCGGAAGAATTCGGGCATGCCGCCCCAATCCATCGACGCGACGACGGCATGCACGAATTGGCCGCCGAGGAAGTCGGCCCGGTCGCCATCGAGCAGGATGGCTGCTACGTCCTCGTCGATCACCAGGCGACCGTCATCGAAGGTGGTCAGGTCGTGCGCGTCGGAAGCCCATGCCCACGCGTCGACCGCAGCGGGATGGGTGCCGGTCGCTGCCGCCAGCTCGGCCGTGGTCACACCCGATTCGCGGGCGGCGCGCACCTGCTGGAAGAGTCCCAGCTCGATGCCCAGGTACACCAGCCACGACCGGTGGAAGCCCCCGAGGCTCGCGATCAATTCGTCGTAGCGGTCGTCGTGGCCCATGCCCGGATTGTCGCACGGTGCCCAGGCCCGGGCCGGGGGACCCGGGTACCGTAGCGTCATGCAACGGTTGCGGGGCGCGCGGGGTTCTGGGGGTTGATGGATACGGACGACCGCCTCAGCGCCGACCTCGCCCGCGACCTGGACCGCGCATTCGATGCGCTGGTCGTGGCCCACCAGGACCGGATGTACACGATCGCTCTGCGGATGCTGGGCGACCCGCGCGATGCCGAGGAGGCCGCGCAGGATGCCCTGGTCCGAGCCTACCGAGCGCTCGCTACATACGACGCCGCGCGGATCCGCGAGCTGCGGCTCCGGGGGTGGCTCACGACGATCGTGCTCAACCTGTGCCGGACCCGCGGAGTCCGTCGTTCCGCCCGCCATGCGCGGCCGATCTCGCTGGATGGCGATGGAGGCCCGGCTCTCGAGCCGACCGCGTCCCGGAACCAGGCGCCGGCCGAAGTTGCGGAACGCCACGCCGAGCGCGAGCGCTGGGCCAGCCGCCTGGCTGAACTACCACCCGTTTACCGCGCCGCCGTCGTGCTACGCCATGTCGACGGCCTGTCTTATCCGGAAGCCGCCGCGGCCCTCGGTCGCCCCGAGGGCACGGTCAAGGCCCAGGTCCACCGAGGGATCGCCCTGTTACGCACGATGCTCGAGGCGGATGCCCGCCACGACCTCGAGGAGATGACCGCATGAACCACCCGCTCGATCCGACGACGACCGATGCCGCCGTCGGCGCCGCGCTTGCCGACCTGGCCGCGACGGCTCCCGCCGGCCTGCGGCCCAAGGTGCTCGTGGAGACCGGCCTGGCCGACGCCTACGCGCACATCGATTCGCCGATCGGGCCGCTCACGGTCGCCTGGAACGGTCGCGGGGTGTCGGAAGTGGCCGCGGCGACAGACGGTCCGACTTTCGAAGCCCGCCACCGTGCGGCCACAGGCCGTGACGCGTTTCCCATGGACGCCCTGCCTCGGCGGCTGGCCGAGGCGATCGAACGGCGACTGAACGGGGATCGCCGGGTACGGATCGACCTCGACCTGCGCGGCCACAGCCCGTTCGAGCAGGATGTCTGGCGCAAGGCGCTCGAGATCCCGCGCGGGGAGGTGCGTCCCTACGGCTGGATCGCGGCCGAGATCGGCCGGCCGCGTGCCGTCCGTGCGGTGGGCACGGCCCTCGGCCATAACCCGGTCCCCTTGATCGTGCCGTGCCATCGCGTCGTCCGGACGGACGGGTTCATCGGCCAGTACTCGCTCGGCGGTCCGGACAACAAGCGGACGATCCTGCGCAGCGAGGGCCTTGATCCTGAGGGCCTGGAAGCGCAGGCCGCGGCTGGCATTCGTTACGTCGGCTCGGACACGACCAACATCATGTGCCTGCCGACGTGCCGCCATGCGCGCCGGACGATGGACGTGCATCGAGTGGCATTCCGGTCGGCAAAGGACGCCGTAGCGGCGGGCTACCGGCCGTGCAAGGTCTGCCGGCCCGACTCCGGGGCGTCGCTCGCCGCTTAGCCAGGGCGGGAGGTGATCACGGCTCTCCGCCTGGCAGCGCATTCGCCCGATAGAGCGTGACGCGACCATCGGCCGAGATGGCGAGACGACCGTCCGGGAGCAGGGCGAGGCTCCGCGGATAGGCAAATCCGTCGACGATCATGTTGCCCCCGCCATGGACGCCGCAGCACCAGGCCACCCAACCGGTCGTCCCTCCCGAGTACAACAGGATCTCGCCCTCGCGACGCGGGATCACCCCCACCACGGACGCGCCACCGACCCACTGTCCATGAACGGGCGGAGCGTCGCCGTCGAGCGGGATGGCCGCGATCCCGCCATCGGATAGGGCCAACCACAACTTCCCATCGAGCGAGCGCGTCAGGCCGACCGGAACTGGCTGGACGGCGCCGGTCGGCACATGGAAGTCGTCCACCAGCGCGACGATGTCATCCGTCCCGACGTGCAAGAGGGACGTATTCGAGGGTTCGGCGACGAACCACCCGTTCCCGCCGTCCCACACGACATCGATCGGTCGGGCCACCCAGCTGGCGTCGGGCTCGACCGGCGACAGATCGACCCGCCGACCGTCGGAGCAGCGCAGCTCCGGCGGCTCCGGGGGGATGGCCTCGAGCACCGCGCAGACCGTTCCGGCGGCATCCATATCGGCGGCCCGCGGGACCGAGAGCCCATCGAGCAGGATCTCGCGCCGGTCCGTTCGGGGATCCACGACCACCACCCGACCGTCGGCGGATCCGCCGGTCCCGACCTCGGTGACAACGAGGCGACCGTCCGGCGCCACGTGTAGCGCCCCCGCGGTCGTGATCCCATCGAGCGACTGGGACCGAGACGCGCGATCGATCGCCGGAGCGACGCCGATGGCGAGCACGGCGGCGGCGGCGATCACGACGATCAGGCGACCCTTGGACATCGGTCCTCCGCCATCATCGTAGGGCGCAACGGCGCAGCCCTCGAAACGCGTATGCTGCGCACTTGGACCATCTTCCTATGCCAACCGAGCCCCGGCGCCCGCCCGATCGTGGCGCGGTCTGGCTCGGCCTGCTCATCCTCTACGTCGTCTGGGGTTCGACCTACCTCGGGATCGCCATCGCGGTCGAGACGATCCCCCCGTTCCTCATGGCGGCCGTGCGGTTCGCGATCGCAGGGACGGTGCTGATGGCCTGGTCGCTCCTGCGGGCGCGCGGCTCGTTCATCGCCCCGAGTCGGCGCGAGTGGCGCGACACGGCCATCGTGGGGACGCTGCTGCTCGGCGGCGGCATGGGCATGGTCGCGTTCGGCGAGCAAACGATCCCGTCGGGCATCGCGGCGCTGCTGATCGCGATGATGCCGGTCTGGGTCGCGATCTTCGGACGCATCTTCATGGGCGAGCGTCTGCCGCGGATCGCGGCTGTCGGCATCGTGGTGGGCTTCGTCGGGGTGGCGATCCTCGTGGGCCCGACGATCCTGGGCCAGACCGGTGCCCTCGACCCGATCGGACTGGTTGCCCTGATCATCTCGCCCATCGCCTGGTCGCTCGGCTCGCTTTATGCCTCACATCGCGCGACACTCCCCCGCCAGCCGCTCGTCGCGACCGGCACGCAGATGCTCGCCGGTGGAGCGGTCCTTGCCCTCATGGCCGGTGTGACCGGCGAGTTCGGGCGGTTCGATCCGGCCGCCGTTTCGCGCGAGTCGATCGGCGCCCTCGTGTACCTGACGGTCGTCGGCAGCCTGCTCGCCTTCACCGCCTACGGATGGCTCCTGCGGGTGGCGCCGCTCCCGCTCATCGCGACCTACGCCTACGTGAATCCCGTCGTGGCCGTGATCCTGGGCGCGGTCGTGCGCAACGAGCCGATCGACCCGCGTACGCTCGTGGCGGGCGCCGTGATCATCGGCGCGGTCGCACTGATCGTGACCGCGCGCGGGCGGATGACGGCGCCGGCGTTCAGGCCGTCGGACGCTCCCAGCCCTGGGCCGGCCACGGTTCGCACCTGAGCGGCCGGTCCTCGCGATACGCCAGCGCGTAGTCGGCCTGGATCAAGGTGTGGAGCTGGCTCGTGCCCTCGTAGATGACCGCGGCCTTCGAGTTGCGCAGGTAGCGCTCGACCGGAAACTCGTTCGAATAGCCGTTGGCCCCGTGGACCTGGATGGCATCGAGCGCGCTCTGCACGGAGTGCTCGGTGGCGTGCCACTTGGCGAGGCTCGTCTCACGCGTATTGCGCAGGCCGTGGTTCTTCAGCCAGGCCGCGCGCCATACGAGCAGCCGGCCCATCTCTGTGCCCGCGGCCATCTTCGCGATCATCTGCTTGACCAGCTGGTGCTCGCCGATCTCCTGGCCGAACGTGTGGCGATCGTGGGCGTACGCGACGCTGGCATCGAGACAGGCCTGGGCGAGCCCGACGGCTCCAGCGGCGACCGTGAACCGGCCCTGGTCGATGGCGCTCATCGCGACCAGGAACCCCTCCCCTTCCTCGCCGATGCGGTGCTCCTCGGGCACGAGGACGTCGTCGAGGTTGATCAGCCCGGTGTTGCCGGCCCGGATGCCGAGCTTGCCGTGGAGCGTGCCGGTCGACAGGCCCGCCATGCCGCGCTCCAGGAGGAACGCCGTCACACCCTTGTGCTTCTTCGAGCGATCGACGCTGGCGAATACGAGGAAATGATCGGCGATGTCGGCCAGGCTGATCCAGATCTTCTGGCCGTTCAGCCGATAGGAGGCGCCATCGCGGCGCGCCGTCGCCTGGAGGCTTCCGGCATCCGTGCCGACGCCCGGCTCCGTCAGGCCGAACGTCGCGAGCTTCTCGCCCCTGGCCTGGGGCACGAGCCAGCGCTGCCGCTGCTCCTCGGTTCCCCACTGAAGCAGCGCCAGCGAATTGAGCCCGACATGCACGCTCTGGACGACGCGAAACGCGGTGTCGGCACGCTCGAGCTCCTCGCACAGGAGCGCGAAGCTGACGTAGTCCATCCCGCCGCCGCCGTAAGCCTCCGGGATCGGGGCGCCCAGGAACCCCTGCTCGGCCATCTTCTCGAACAGGCTCCGCGGAAAGCCGTCGCCGCTGTCCCACTCGCGGATGTGGGGCAGGATCTCCGCCTCGGCGAAGGCCCGGGCAGCATCCTGGACCAGCCGGTTCTCGTCGGTGAGCGTGAAGTCGACCATGGGTCGCATCGTACGCGGCCGGACGCTGGGACGGGACAGGTTCGCGGCCGACGACCCGATACACTCGGGCGATGGAAGCCGCCGCCCCGATCGCGCCGCACCTGACGCCTGTCCTCGGCCGCTATTTCCAGCGCGATTGGAGCCACGGACAGGGTCACCGGCTGTACGACACGGCCGGGCGCGCGTACCTCGACTTCGCGAACGGGATCGCGGTGACCGCGCTGGGGCACGTCCACCCGCGGGTGACGGCGGCGATCCACGCCCAGGTCGACAAGCTGATCGGCCCGATCAACGCGGTGGGCTTCACCGAGCCCATCACGCGACTGGCCGACGAGATCGCCGCGACGTTCGCGGACACGCTCGATTCGGTGATGTTCCTCAATTCCGGCTCCGAGGCGATCGATGGGGCGCTCAAGCTCGCTCGTCGCGTGACGGGTCGACCGGGGATCGTCGCGTTCCGCGGGGGATTTCACGGGCGGACCTGGGGCGCGATGTCGGTCACCAGCTCCGCGATCAACTACCGGACGGGCTACGAGCCGCTGCTGCCCGGCGTGCATCTCTCGACCTTTCCGGCGGCATACCGGGACTTCGGCGGCGACGACGACGCGGCCGTCGCTGGCGCGATGGCCGACCTGCGGACGTTGACCTCGACCGACATCCCGGCGTCATCGGTGGCCTGCGTGCTCATCGAGCCGGTCCAGGGCGAGGGCGGCTTCACGCCCGCCCCGCCGGCCTTCCTGCGAGAGCTCCGAGCTTTCTGCGACGAGTACGGGATCCTGCTGATCGCCGACGAGGTCCAGTCGGGCTACGGGAGGACCGGACGCATGTGGGCATTCGAGCATGCCGGGATCGTGCCGGACGTCGTCGTGCTGGCCAAGGCGATCGCCAACGGCCTGCCGCTCTCGGCCATCGTGTCGTCCCGCGAGCTCCAGGAGCGTTGGGGCCGAGGCGCCCACGGGTCAACGTACGGGGGCAACCCGGTGGCCTGCGCAGCCGGGTCGGCCGTGCTGGCGACCATCCGCGAAGACAGCCTGGTCGAGAATGCCGTAGCGCGCGGCGCCGAGCTTCGCTCCGGCCTCGAACGGATCGCCGCGGAGGACGACCGGATCGGGAACGTCCGGGGCCCGGGCATGATGATCGGGGTGGAGTTCGTCAAGGATCGCGCGACGCGCGAGCCGGACGGGACATTGCCCGACCGGCTGTCGGCCGCCTGTGCGGATGCGGGGCTGCTCGTGCTCACCTGTGGGAGCAAGCACGAGGTCGTTCGCTGGATCCCGCCGCTCGACGTCACCGCGGCCGAGATCAGCGAGGCGGTCGAGATCTTCGGAGAGACACTGGCGGGGATCCCGCGAGACGAGGCGTAGCGGCCACACCCGAGCATGCCAGAGCGCCCGGGGAGGGACCGGGCGCTCGGAGGCGGCGTCGCGAACTGTCGGGCGGACGTGGCGACAGCCACGACCGCCGAGTTGGCGGGCTAGCGGTTCTGGTGGAGGAACTTCATCACGTCGTCAAGGCGGAAGCGGCGATCGCCACGCTTGCAGACGCGATAGAAGGGCAGCTCACCCCGGTCGCCCAGGCGCTTCACCGTGTTGACGTGCAGGTGGAGCATCTCGGCGACTTCGGTCGCGGTGAGCATGGGCCCAAGTTCGTTCATGACCATCGATGCCATGGTGTGGGTTGCCTCAGTTCTGGACGCTTGTTCGGCGGCTCCGGTCCCCTGGGGTAGTCAGGGGTAG
>JARDZW010000041.1 GCA_029240655.1 Chloroflexota bacterium | reverse complement strand
CTGGAGCGGGTCGATCGGCCGGCCGAGGACGTCATCGAGCATCTCGTCGGGATGCAGGCCCAGGAGCCGCCCGACCCGTATCTGGCGCTGTGGAGCCGGGTCGAGCGGTTCGACCCCCAGGAGCTCAGCACCCTGATCGAGGAGCGGCGCGCGGTTCGTGGCAGCACGCTGCGGACGACGCTGCACCTGATGACCGCGCGAGACTTCCTGTCCCTGCGGCCCGTGCTGCAGGACGTGCTGGAGCGCGCGTGGAAGAGCAGTCCCTTCGCCAAGGACCTCGTCGGTGTCGACCTCGTGGAGCTCCTGGCCGCGGGGCGCGAGCTCGTCGAGGAGCAGCCACTGACGACCGCCCAGTTGGCCAAGGCGCTCGCGGAGCGGTGGCCCGATCGGGTCCCCAACTCTCTCGCATACGCCTCGCGGTTCCTGCTTCCCATGGTCCAGGTTCCGCCGCGGGGGTTGTGGGGCAGGAAGGCGGCTCCCAAGGCGACGACCGCGCAGGTCTGGCTGGATCAGGAGCTCGGGACGGAGACGGCGCCCGACGAGGCGATCCTCCGGTACCTGGCGGCTTTCGGGCCGGCGACCGTGTCCGACATGCGGATCTGGTCGTGGCTGACCGGGTTGCGCGAGGTCGTGGAGCGGCTCCGACCACGGCTCCGGACATTCCGCGACGAGGCCGGGCGAGAGCTGTTCGACGTAGAGGACGGGCTGTTCGTGGACCCGGACGTGCCGGCCCCGATCCGGTTCCTGCCGACCTACGACAACATCTTCCTGTCGCATGACGATCGCTCCCGGATCCTCATCGAACGGATCGCCGTGCCCGACCTCATCTGGCGCGGCGGCGTCCTCATCGACGGATTCATATCGGGCGCCTGGCGGATCCGGCGCGAGAAGCGCGCGGCGACGATGACGATCGAGGTAGTCACCGCGGTGAAGGGCGCCCGACTGGCCGAGCTCGAGGAGGAGGCGGCACGCGCGTTCGCGTTCGTTGCCCCGGAGGTCGAGACGCGCGACGTCCAGATCGTTCCTGCGAGCTGGCTCGCGGAGACCTAGGCGTCCAGGGTGCGCGGGGGCGCCTCGGCCGGCTCGCGGTCGTCCAGCGGGTCCGTCCCGGGCGACGAGCACACGTAGTAGCGCAGCGGCAGCCGGCCCGTGTTCTCCACGCGGTGGGTGAGTCCTGGCTCGACGCGGATGCCGGTCAACGGCTCCAGCGTCTCGGTCGTCTCGTCGACCGTGACGAGCCCGCGACCCTCGAAGACCACGATCGCGTGCTCGGCGCCCGGATGGCGATGCCACGCATCTGCGGCACCGGGGGCGACCACGACCTCGCTGATCGTGAACGTGGCCGTGCCGAAGTCTCCCGGCCGGACGATGAGCCGCCGCGAGATCCCGGCCTCATCGATGACGACGGCGTCGCCGCCGCGACGGACCGGCTCGTCTTCGCCGTCCCAGCGTCGCAGGAGGAGACCCGGTCGGCGCGGGTCCGGGTCGACTGACGCCAGGAGCGCCAGCGCGTCGACGGAGCCTTCGTTGCGGACCAGGTGATGCTCCGCGGGTGCCTCGTACAGCACGTCCCCAGCACGGACGACCGACTGTCGTTCCAGCTCCTCACCGTGCTGGAACACGAGCTCGCCGGCGGCGACGTACACGATCGTCTCCAGACCGTGGCGGTGCGGGCCGATCTCGACCCCCGGCGGGATCCGGTCGAACTGGAGCCGGATCGTCACGCCTGCGGCAGCTCCCGGCCGCCCGCCCGGGCCGCCGCGGCCTTCTCGGCCCAGGCGCCCAGGACGTTGTCCTTGTGGGGTCGGATCGGGCAGTGCTCGTCGCGGTTCTTGAACTCGTCGCAGTACCCCAGGGGAACGCACTTGGGGGCCAGGAACGAGCCGAGGAACGGCGACACGCTGAAGATCTCGTGGCGGACCAGCTGGAACAGCCGGCGGATCTCCCATTGGGCCATCGTGCACAGGCGCAGCCCTGACATGTGGATCAGCGCCCGCAGGTTGGTCGTCATCACGAGGTTGGTTCGGGCCGCGTTCGGGAAGACGAACCGAGCGTCCTCGCCCGGGACGCCGGCCTCCAGCATCTCGCCATACAGGCCCAGGGCGCCGTCGATCTGCTCCTCGTACTTCTCGCGGAGCGCCGGATCGCCCTCGGCGATCGAGTGCGGCAGCATCGTGGCCGCGCCCTTGAACTTCACGTAGCGCTGGCTCTGCTGGTCGAATGCGACGCCGGCACGATGCCGGACGAGCTGGTGCGACAGCGTGCGCGAGACCCCGGTGATGGCGAAGGTGAAGACCACGTGCTCGATCGTCGAGCCATGGCCCGATTCGATCACCGACGAGATCAGCTTCTGCATCTTGGCCGGGTCGTAGCCGCCGTCTACGGCCTTCGCGAAGATCTCCTCTGGGACCTCTTCGGAGTAGCACGTCCGACACGCCGTGTAGATGACAGGGACGTAGAACTTCTCGACGATCTCCCGGTCCGGGAACAGGAGGGAAACCTTCATCCCGAGGTCGCGCCGGCCCGGGTTCTTGGGGATGCCGCTCTTCTCACGCGCCGGCGACTGGCCGGACGGGACGGGATCGGGGAGGGACTGGGCGGTCATCGGAGCGCCAGTCTAGCCGAGCCGCCTCGCAGAGGCGCGAACCGAGCCGATCAGTAGTAGTCCGAGCAGGACAGGAAGTAGCCGCATCGGCAGATGAGCTTGCATTTGCGCTCGTCCATCGCCGCGCCGCAGTTGGCGCAGGTCATGATCACGAGGCCTGGATCGACCGCGTCCTGAGGCTCGTCGGGGCCCTCGAGGAACCGGATGGGTTGTACCGGCGACAGCGCTGGTCGCGACGGGTCGTCGGTCATCGCGGCGCTCATGGTACCTGGGCCGGGTCCTCCAGCGCATACGCGACGATCTCGTCGAGGCCCATCGACGCGCCCTCGGCGACGTATCGCTCGAAGTCCTCGGGGCTGAGCACCGACCGCGGTGACGGGGCGTTGAAGTGGGAGTAGGTCTCCTCGACGTACATCGCGAGGGTCGTGCCGCTCGTCGCCTGGAGGTGGCGTGCCGCTCCGAACAGTCGCCCGGCACGCGGCGGGTCCCCGGCGCTGACCGCGATCGACGCGAGGTCGTCGAGGATCAGGGTGATGCCGGCGACGTCGCCCGCGTCGCGGAAGTGGAGCAGGGCCGCGCGGGCGTTGGCGAGCGCGTCGTCGAACTTCCCCATGCCGATCTGGACGAGACCGAGCATGTGCAGCGACCATGCCTCCATCGTGCGATGACCGGCCGCGCGATGCAGCTTCAGGGACTCGGTATACCAGTGCTCGGCGGGCACCGAGTCGGACGTGAAGTAGTGATAGCTCCCCAGCGCCCACAGGATGTTCCCCTCGCCGGCCTGGTCGCCGACCTCGCGATAGAGCGCCAGCGCCTCCTCGAGCTTCGCGAGGCCGACCGCGTATTGCGGTGCCTTCTGCGCCTCGGTCAGCGCCGCTCCGGTCAAGCCCATGAGCGGCAGGATGTCCGCATAGGCGTCGTTGTAGAGCGCATTGGCGATCTCGCGCTTGTCTCCCTGCTCGCGCCAGATCCGAAGGGCCTCGTGATACCAGCGCTCGGCCGCAGGGTGGTCCGCTTGCCAGTAGGCCACGCCGCCGATCGCCTCCGCGAAATGCGCCGCGCAGACGGGCTCGAGCGACCAGTCCTGCGCCGCCATGGCCTCCAACCGCATCCGCGCCTCGTTCAGGTAGCCGCGCTGCTGCCAGAACCTCCATAGCGCGAACCCCAACCGCGCGCCCAGGTCCGGGTCTGGTCGTGCCGTGGCCCATTCGAGCGCGGCGCGCAGGTTGTCGTGGTCTCGCTCCAGCCGGTCGAGCCATTCGCGCTGCTCGGCCCCGGTCAGGTGGGGCATCGCTTGCTCGGCGAGGTCCAGCATCGCGTGCGCATGCCGCTCTGCGATCGCGTCCGCCTCGGCTCGGGCGGCCAGCATCTCGGCGGCGTACTCGCGGATCGTGTCGAGCATGGTGAACCGGGGCGGGTCGTCGCCGATGCCTTCGTCGATCCGCACGAGGCTCTGGTCGACGAGGGAACCGAGGCCCTCGAACACGTCGATCCCGAGCTCCTCGGAGGGGCCGCATACGGTTTCGGCGATCTCGAGCCCCCAGCCTCCGCGGAAGACGGACAGGCGGTCGACGAGGCGCTTCGCGCCATCATCGAGCAGGTCGTAGCTCCACGCGATGGCGCCGCGCAGGGTCTGCTGCCGCTCCGGCAGGTCGCGGGAACCCGCGCTCAGCAGCGCGAGGTGGTGCTCCAGCCGCGCGAGGATCTGATCGGGCGTCAGGAGCTTGATGCGCGCGGCCGCCAGCTCGATGGCGAGGGGCATGCCATGCAGCCTTGCCGAGATCCCGGCCACCGCCGGGGCGTTCGCGTTCGTGACCGCGAACCCGGGCTTGACCGCCGATGCGCGCGCGATGAACAGCCGGACCGCTTCGAACTGGTTGAGCGCATCGAGATCGAACTCGCGCAGCGCGCGGGGGAGGTTAAGCCGGTCGACCTCGGAGAGCCGGCTCGTGTCGGGCGGAGCGGGAAGACCCGGCACCGGGTACTCCTGTTCGCCCGACACGCGCAGCGCGATGCGGGTCGTGACCAGGCACACGACATTCGGGCAGCGGCGGAGAAGCTCGGCGACGATCGATCCAGCGGCAACGACCTGCTCGAAGTTGTCGAGGACGAGAAGCATCCGCTGCTCCCCGATGTGGTCGGCGAGCGTGTCCACGGCCGGGCGGTTACGGCTGTCCGCCACGCCGAGGACCCGCGCGATCGTGGCGGCCACGAGCGCCGGGTCACGGACCGGTTCGAGGGCCACGAACCAGACGCCGTCGGGGAACTCATCGGCTGCGGCGGCTGCGATCTGCTGCGAGAGCCGTGTCTTGCCGGTGCCGCCCGGCCCGGTCAGGGTCAGCAGCCGGGTCCCGGCCAACAGCGCCACGGCCTCGGCGAGCTCCTTGTCCCGGCCGACGAACGTCGTGAGCTGGGTCGGCAGGTTGTTCGGCCGGGCGTCCAGCGAGCGGAGAGGCGGGAAGTCGCCGGGCACGCCATCGATGACGAGCTGGGCGATGCGCTCGGGGGCGCGCAGGTCCTTGAGCCGATGCTCCCCGAGGTCGCGGAGGCTGATCCCGTCGGGCAACGACCCGCTGACGAGGACCCGGGTCTGATCACTGAGCAGGACCTGGCCGCCGTGGGCGACCGCCGCGATCCGTGCGGTCCGATTGATGGCGTACCCGATGACGTCCGCGCCGGTCGCTTCGATGTCGCCCGTGTGGAGACCCATCCGGACGCGGACCGCCACGCCTTGGGGCCACGGCTCGGTGGCCATCGCTCGTTGCGCGTCGGCGGCGGCCAGGACCGCATCGGTCGCGCCGCGGAAGATCACGAAGAACGAGTCGCCTTCGGTGCCCTGCTCATAGCCGCCATGGGCGCGGAAGGCGGCCCGGACCAGCTCACGGTGACGCTCGCGAATGTCGCGATACGGGCCTGTCCCGAGTTCGATCTCGAGGCGCGTGGAGCCTTCGATGTCGGTGAACAGGCAGGTGACGGTCCCGATCGGCGCGCCGGACGTGCCGGACGCGGCGGACGCGGACGTGCCGGACGTGCCGGACGTGCCGGGAGAGCCGGTCATGGTGGCGTCTCGCGGATCGGTCAGTGCCGGCCGGCTTCGGTCAGCGTCCGAAGACGCCCGGCCAGTCCGCGCAACAGCGCGAGCGCCACGGCTGGCTGTTCGTTGATGACCGCCTCGAGCTCCCAGGTCGCGAGCGCGAGACACGTGGTCTCGCCATCGGCGACGACCTGGGCGATCCGTGGGAGACCATCCAGCACGGACAGTTCTCCGAAGAAGTCGCCAGGTCCGAGCGTCGCGATGGTCTGGCCGTCGCGAACCACTCGGGCGCCCCCGCGCGCGATCAGGAAGAACCCGGTGCCCACCTCGCCCTGGCGGGCGATGACGTGGCCGTCGGTGAAGACGACCTCGACGGTGCGATCCGCGATCCGCTCGAGCCCGGCCGCATCGACGCCGGCCAGCAGCGGCGCAGCGGCCAGCAGCTCCGTCTTGCGGTCGCGCGTCAATGTCATCGAGCTCCCTCCGGCCATCGCTTTCGTCGTCGCATGGGCGCAACCCTCCGCCCGGTCGTGATGCTGCGCCGCCCGACAGGGAGCGTCAAGGTCACGAGTGTCGTGTTGATGACGAAGTCTGCTTCACGTGACGACGCGCGCGTGGCACCATGCGAGCGATGGCCGCCCAGGACGAACTCATCGACGCGATCGCCGGCTTCGGCCTGTTCGCCGATCTGACATCGCCGCAGCTCGAGGGCGTCGCCCACACGTTCGAGGAGGTGGCCTACGCGGAAGGCCAGAAGATCCTCCACCAGGGGCTCAGCGGCTCGGGCTTTCACGTGATCCTCGACGGCGAGGTGGCGGTCGTCGTCGATGGCGAGGAGCGGGCGCGACTCGCGCGGGGCGAGTTCTTCGGTGAGGTTTCGATCTTCCTCGGCGAGGCCCCCATTGCCGACATCGTGGCCACCCGGCCACTGCGCTGCCTGGTTCTTGCCGGACCACGCGTGGAGCCGTTCCTGGTCGCCCATCCGCGCGTGATGTACCGCATGCTCCAGGCGCAGGCACGCCGTCTGCGAGCGGCGAACCGATGGCGGAGCTGACCGGGTCCGCCGCGGACGACCGCCCCTCTCCACCCGGCGACTACCCGGTGGTCGTGATCGGCTCCGGACCCGGGGGACTGCAGGCGTCCTATTCACTCGCCCGACAGGGGATCGGGCACGCGACGATCTCCGCGGACCCGGGACCCGGCGGGATGTTCCGGCGCTGGCCGTTCTTCCAGCGGCTGCTGTCGTGGACCAAGCCACACGCACCGGCCCCGCGTGGCTCCCGCGCCTACGAGCGCTTCGACTGGAACAGCCTCCTGGGTGACGACGCCACGACTCGGGCGCTCCAGCCCGAGTTCATGGACGGGTCGTCGTACTTCCCGTCGCGGCCGGAGATGGAGGCGAACCTCACCGCGTTCGCCGAGCGCGGCGCGGTCGCGGTCCGGTACGGCTGCCGCTGGACGGCGACGCATCTGGAAGACGGTCCCAATGGGCGCCAGTTCGTCGTCGAGACCACGGACGGGACGTACCGCGCGGAAGCGCTCATCATCGCCGTCGGCGTGTCCGAGCCCTACATCCCACCGGGCCCCGGCATGGAGCACGCGCGTCACTACGCGGATGTCCAGGAAGCCCAGAGCTACGCCGGGAAACGCGTCTTCATCGTCGGCAAGCAGAACTCCGGGTTCGAGATCGCCAACGGCCTCCTGCCCTGGGCGCGCCAGCTGGTGCTCGCGTCGCCGTCGACCGCGCGCCTCTCGGTCGACACGCGCTCGCTGGTCGGCGTCCGCGCCCGGTACGTCCAGCCATACGAGGACCACGTGCTGGGCGGCGGCGTGGCCATCCTCGACGCCGCGATCGAGCGCATCGAGCCCGTGCCCGGCGGTGACGGAGCCCTGTCGGTGCACCTCCGGCGGACCGACGGCGGGGGCGACCTCGCGCTCGAGGTCGACGAGGTCATCTCGGCCACGGGGTTCGTCTGTCCGCTCCAGGACCTGCCCGACCTCGGGGTCACGACGATCGGTGCCGCCCGGTTGCCCGGGCAGACGGCGTGGTGGGAAAGCACGACCGTGCCCGGGCTGTTCTTCGCGGGGACCATCGGGCAGGGGGCCAAGGGGCTGCAGCGACACGGCCAGCCGAGCAACTCGGGCGCGGTCCACGGGGCCCGCTACAACGCCCGCCTGTTGGTGCGGCGACTCGCGGAGACCCGGTTCGGGGTCGCGCCGTCGCGTCCGGGGGTGGCGGCCGCGGACCTGCTGGACCTCGTGACGAGCGAGCTTGCCGAGGCACCCGAGCTGTGGCACCAGCGCGGCTACCTCGCCCGGGTGATCACGGCCGACCCGGATGCCGGGCTCCTGGACGACGGTGTCCAGCCGCTCAGCCACGTCCTTGATGCCGGCGGGCCCGACGCGCTGGCGTTCACGCTCGAAGCGGACGGGACGGGCGCGATCTACCCGGTGCTGTACAGCCGGATCCGGGGGGCGGTCTCGGAACGGATGATCGATCCGGACCCGTTGCTGCGCTACGACGGGCCGGATGCCCGGCGCGTCATCGAGGAGGTCGTGGGGTCGGTCGTGCCTGACGCGGTCGCTCGCTAGGACGCACCCAGCGCCGCGAGGCGGGCCGCGGCCGCCTCCAGGGTCTTGAGCTGCTTGGGGAACGCGAACCGCAGCTTCGTCCGCCCGAGTTCCGGACGCGAGAAGAACGACGATCCGGGCACCCCCGCCACTCCCGGGTCGCGGATGAGCCGGTGGGCGAAGGTCACGTCATCCTCGTCGGTGAGATCGCGGATGTCGGTCATGACGTAATACGCGCCAGCCGGCCGGTGGACGCGGAATCCCGCCGCCTCGAGCGCTGGGACGAGGACGTCGCGCCGCTCGCGGTACGCGGTCAGCAGATCGGCGTAGTAGGCGGGTGGAAACCCCAGCGCGGTCACGGCCGCGGCCTGCAGCGGCGCCGCGGCTCCCACGGTCAGGAAGTCGTGGACGCGCCGGATGCCCACCGATAGATCGGCCGGGGCGATCGTCCAGCCGATTCGCCACCCGGTCACCGAGTACGTCTTCGACATCGAGTGGATTGAAACCGTGCGCTCCGCCATCCCGGGAAGCGTCGCCAGGGGGATGTGGTCGCCCTCGAACACGAGGTGCTCGTAGATGTCGTCGGTGAAGGCGATGACGTCGTGCTCCTGGCACAGGTCGGCGATGAGCTGGAGCTCGTCGCCCGAGAAGACCTTGCCCGTGGGGTTGTGCGGCGAGTTCACGACGATCCCGCGGGTCTTCGCATTGAACGCCGCCCGCAGCTCGTCGGGGTCGATCGACCAGTCGGGCTGGTGGAGCGGCACGTACCGCGGCGTGGCGTCGCTGAGGATCGCATCGGGGCCGTAGTTCTCGTAGTACGGCTCGAAGACGACCACCTCGTCACCGGGATCGAGGATCCCGAGCATCGCGGCGATCATCGCCTCGGTCGCGCCGCAGGTGACGGTGACCTGGGTCTCGGCGTCGATGTCGCCCCAGCCCGGAAAGTGCCTGGGGGTCGTTTCGGCGATGGCGTCGCGCAGAGCCTTGGAGCCCCACGTGATTGCGTATTGGTTGATGTCCGCTTCGACGGCCTCGGCCACGGCCCGCTTGAGCTCCGGTGGACAGGCGAAGTCCGGGAAACCCTGTGCGAGGCTGACGGCTCCATGAGCTACCGCCTGCCGATTCATGTCGCGGATGACCGACTCGGTGAAGCGTTCCGCTTTGGCCGAGATCCTCGAAGATCGCATCGCGCCGAAGTCTAGGGCTCAGACCAGGTGGCGGGGGATGTGCTCGGACCAGGAGCGCTCGAAGAAGCGCGCGCCGTCGACGTCGACCTCGAGGCGGACGGTCAGGTCGAAGTCGGTCGCCGTGCTCGTCTGCCGGGAGTCCGCCCTGATCTCGATCCGGGTGAGCTCGCCGTCGCGGCCGCTCTCTCGCTCCTGCCAGCGATAGACGACGTTGGCGTCGAGCTCGGCGCGAGCGGGGTCGCGATCCCACGCGGTCATGCGCAGCGTCTCGGCCGCGTATAGGCGCCGGCCATCGGGGACGATGCTCTCGCCGCCGTCGTGGACATGCACCGTCACCGAGCCTCGGATCACGTCCTCGTCGATGCGCCAGACGGGCGGGTCTGTCACGGCCGGGCCGGCGCCGTCCAGCGGCTCCGCGGCCGGCCAGTGCAGGTCGGGTGGCTCGGTCCGGAACGCCGGCACCGCCGCGTCGCCCGGACCGCCCGCGGGCGGGATCACCGGAAGCTCGAGGCGCGACGGCGTGGCCGGCCCGCGATGCACCCGGAACGTGGCCGGAAATGGCGAGGGCCACAGGACGGGCCACAGCGAGGAGGCGAGCGCGATCCGGATCCGATGACCCCGCAGCCACCGATATCCGGCGGTCCGCAGCGGCACCCGGATCTCCTCGACGACGCCGGGCCGCATCGGCTCCGGGTCCGCGTGCGAGTGGCGGTGGGTCAGGTTCAGCACGCCGGCGCTGACCAGGGCCACGCTCCCGTCCGGAGCCACATCCGACAGCCGCACCGAGAGCGTCGCCACCGTGGCGTCGACCTCGACATGGATCACGACCTCGGGGACGCCGAGGATCTCGAGCGCTCCGTCCAGGGGGTCCGACGTGTAGGTCGGGCCGGCGTCCTCGTCGCGACGGAGATCGCGTGCGAGGCCGTTCGGAGCGTCGCCGGCGCCCCACGAAAGGGGGCCGCGAGTGCCGGCGGTCGGCCGGTGCGTGAAGGTGTCGATGCCCGAGTCGTCGCCGTCCGCGCCAGGCTGGACGAGCCGTCCGGCCAGCGGAACAGCCCCAGTCCCGAGAGAAAGGGCTTGGACGACGGTCTCCGAGGGCGGATAGGCGCTCGCCGCGCGCCACCGGCCAGGGGACTCGACGGAGAACGGCGCGGGTGGCGCGTACTCCCGCTCGAACCAGACGACCGGCGGCTCGGTGTCCCAGCCGTTGTCCGTGCCGCGCAGATGGCGATCGAAGAATCGGGCGATCTCGTGCAATTCGTCGAGGTTGGGTCCCGGTGCCGCTTCGTGCGGCCACGAATGCACCCAGTTCCCGACGAGCGAGTGCGACGGTGCCGCGCACCGGGCCTGCATCCGGAAGGCCGGGTCCACGTAGCTGTCCTGCCAGCCGCCGATGTTGAAGATGGCGGCTTCTATGGCGTCGTAGTCCGGCGCGAGCGAGCCCTGCCGCCAGTAGGGGCCGTCGGTCTGCTGCCGCAGCCAGGCGAACAGCCACGGCGGCGTCGCGTCCAGCCGGGCGAGCCATTCCTTGCGCCACGGGGTACCCCGGAACGCCGCGTCGGGTGGCATCGCGTTCATCGCGACCTGGCTCACGGCGTACTGCGAGAGCTCGCTGACCGTGACGCAGCCGCCACGGTAGTGGACGTCGTCGAGATAGCGGTCGTCCGTGGCCATGACCGGCACGATCGCGCGCAGGTGTGGCGGCCGCAGGGCCGCGACCTGGATCGCAGTGAAGCCACCGTAGCTGATCCCCCACATGCCGACGGCGCCATCGCACCACGGCTGCGCCGCCAGCCACTCGACCGCGTCGTATCCGTCACGCGTTTCGTCGGCCGTGTACTCGTCGATCGCGACGCCACCGGACGAACCCGTGCCCCGGACGTCCAGACGGCACAGGGCGTAGCCGCGGGCCGCGAACCACTCGCCACGCGTGATGTCGGAAGCCCGTCGCCAGCTGTCCTTGCCGTACGGGATCATCTCGAGGATGGCTGGGACCTTGTCGTCCGGGTCATCTGGACGGGGGAGGGGTCGCCAGATGTTGGCGGACAGCTCGACCCCATCGCGCGCCGGGATCCGCACATCCCAGTCGACCTCGACCTCGTGCCTCGGTTCGCTGGCGGGTCGCGGCTCCGGGTCGGTCACGTCGGGGAGTCTAGGGCCGCCGTGCGAGGTGCCGACGGACCAGCCCGTGCCATGCGACGATGCCGCCATGGACGGCCGCTTCGGACGAAACAGCCGCCGCGTCGCCTACGAGAACCCGTGGATCACCGTGTGGCACGACGAGGTGACCCGCCCGGACGGCAACCCCGGGATCTACGGCGTCGTGCACTTCGCCAACCGGGCTGTCGGCGTTGTGGCGATCGACCACGACGATCGAATCGTCCTCGTGGGGCAGCATCGCTATCCGCTGGAGCACGAGTCGTGGGAGATCCCGGAGGGTGGCGTCGCCGTCGACGAAGACCCGGTGGTCGGCGCTCAGCGGGAGCTGCGCGAGGAGACCGGCCTGACCGCCACGACCTGGCACGAGCTATGCCGGCTCGAGATGTCCAATTCGGTGACGGACGAGACGGCGGTCCTGTTCGTGGCGACCGGGCTCACCACCGGCGCGTCCGATCCTGAACCGACGGAATCCATCGAGGTCCGCTGGGTGCCGTTCGACGAGGCCCTCGCGATGATCCTCGATGGGCGGATAACCGATGCGTTGTCCGTCGTGGCGATCCAGCGCGTCGCCCTGGACCGCCTGACTGCGAGGCCATGACCCCCGAACGCCGCGAGTGGGACGTCGTCGTCGTCGGCCTCGGCGCCATCGGGTCCGCCGCGGCCTATTGGGCGGCCACCCGTCCCGGCACCCGGGTCCTGGGTCTCGAGCAGTTCGAGCTTGGGCACGCGAATGGCGCGTCCGCGGACCACAGCCGGATCATCCGCCTGTCCTATCACCGACCCGACTACGTTCGTCTGGCCAAGCGCGCGTTCGAGACCTGGGCCGAGGTGGAGGCCGAGGTCGACGAGCGGATCGTCACCGTGACGGGCGGGCTCGACCTCTGGCCGGCCGATCCCGGCATCCCGATGGCCGACTACACGGACAGCCTCGCGGAGGAAGCCGTCCCGTTCGAGATCTTGGACGCCGGCGAGGTCATGCGACGCTGGCCGCAGTGGCGCCTCCCGCACGACGTGACCGCGTTGTGGCAGTCGAGGGCCGGCCTCGCCGATCCCTACCGCGGGAACGCCGCGCACCGACGGCTGGCGACGGCCCGCGGCGCCACCCTCGTGGACCGCACGCCCGTGACCGCGATCCGGGAGGCGGGCGGCGCCTACGAGGTGGATGCCGGCGGCGAGACCCATGTCGCCGGCCGCGTCATCCTGGCCACCGACGCCTGGACGAATGACATCCTGGCCTCGTTCGACCGGCGCCTGCCGTTGACCGTGACGAAGGAACAGGTCACCTACTTCGAGGCCTCCGATCCCGCCGCCTTCGCGCCCGACCGGTTCCCGGTCTGGATCTGGATGGACGAGCCGTCGTTCTACGGGATCCCGACCTACGGCGAGGCCGGTCCAAAGGCCGCCCAGGACGCGGGCGGGCAGCCGACGACACCCGAAACGCGAACGTTCGATCGGGACGAGGCGATGTACGGCCGTGTGCGGCGCTTCGTCGAGACCTACCTGCCCGACGCCGCCGGCCCCGAGCTTCTCACGAAGACGTGCCTGTACACGCTCACCCCGGATCGCGATTTCGTCATCGACCGCGTTCCCGAAGCGCCTGGCGTCATCGTCGGGCTCGGGGCGGGCCACGGCTTCAAGTTCGCGTCGGTGCTCGGGCGCATCCTCGTGGAGCTCGCGATCGACGGGGGGTCGCCGTCCGAGAGTGAGCTGGGTGCCTTCCGGATCGACCGTCCCATCCTGCTCGAGCGCGATCCGGCAACGAGCTGGCTCGTCTGAGGCGCACGCTGCGGTTCGTTCCTTGCACCGCTCCGCGGCGTATGCCACCGTACGGCGGCCGGGAGGGCACGACGAGCGATCCGGACCGTCGGGTCGCCAGGAGGAGGCTTCGATGCGAAGGTCCCTGCGCGCACGCATGGTTCGGGCGCTTGCGGTAGCCGGTCTGATCACGGCATTGGTGCTGCCCGCAGCCTCTCCTGCGAGCGGCCAGGTGGCGGACGATCTCATCCTGAGGGTCGGGACCGACCAGGAGTTCTCGGGTCTGAACCCGTGGCAGTCGATCTATGTCCTCGACTACGAGGTCTTCACGCTCAACTACGACCTGCTTGTGGGGTACGACGAGAATCTCGGTTTCACCGAGGGGTTCGCCACGTCGTGGGAGACCTCTGACGACGGCAAGACCACGACCTTCAAGATCCGGCCGGACATGCAGTGGTCCGACGGCCAGCCGGCCACCGCCGAGGATGCCCGGTACACATACCAGCTCGTCCTCGACGCGATCGCCGCCGAGGTAACGCTGGGCTCGGGCTACATCGACGGTTACCTGTCGTCCGCCAATCTTTCGGCGGTCAGCGCGCCCGACCCCGAGACCCTGGTCGTCGAGACCTCCACGCCGACGTCGCTGCTGCTGCCGGCCTACGTGCCGATCCTTCCGAAGCACGTCTGGGAGAGCCACACGCTCGAGCAGATCGCGAACGCCGAGGCCGATGACTTCTTCCCCAACGACCCGCCGGTCGTCGGGACCGGGCCGTATACCGCCGTCGAGTTCCAAGCGGGCCAGTTCATGCGGTTCGCTCGCAATCCCAACTACTGGGGTGAGCAAGGCGCGGCGGAAGAAGTGATCATCCAGCACTTCGAGAGTAACGAGACGATGGTCCAGGCCCTCCGCAACGGCGAGATCGACTATGCGCGAGGCATCGGCGCCGACGCGTTCGACGCGCTCGAGGGCCAGGAGGACATCGTCACGGTCGAGGGCTTCGCCAACGGGTACTCGTACCTGACCTTCAACGGCTACAGCAAGCCGATCGAGGGGGGCGGGGCGTCGACGACGGCGCTCGCCGACCCGGCCTTTCGCGATGCCATGGGGTGGGCGGTGGACCTCCCCTTGCTGGTCGACCGCGTTCTCGCGGGCCACGGCACGCCGGGCACCAGCCTGATCCCTCCGTTCCATTCGAACTGGTACGTGCCGCCCGCCGCGGATGTCCAGCGTAGCTTCAACCTGCAGACCGCGGACGAGAAGCTCGTCGCCGCTGGCTACGTGAAAGACGCCTCCGGACAGCGGCTGGACAAGGAAGGCGAGCCGATCGCGCTGCGGATGACGTGGCCGGCCTCCGAATCGGAGCTGGCCACCGTCGCCCAGTTCATCACCGAATGGTGGGGCGAACTCGGGATCCCGGTCGAGGCGGGTGTGACCGAGGATGACACGCTCCTCGTCGATCTCGCGCCACCGGAATACGATCCGCCGGGCAAGGCCGACTTCGATGTCTACATGTGGGGATGGGTCGGCGATGTCGATCCCACATCCCTGCTCCAGCCGTTCACGACCGACGAGATCGGCGGATCGAGCGACACCTTCTACTCCAATCCACGGTTCGACGAGCTGTTCACGCTGCAAGGGCAGACGACGGATGAGGCGGAGCGCAAGGCGATGCTTCAGGAGATGCAGGAGATTTTCTATCGGGATCTTCCGAACATCCCCCTCTACTACGACTCCGAACTGCATGCCTATCGGACGGATCGTTTCGGCGGCTGGCAGTCGCAGCCCCCGGACACCGGAACCCCGCTGTTCGGGTTCGGGCCGATCGGCTACACGAAGCTCACCGTCGCCGGCAGCACGCCCAGCGAGGCGCCGTCGGCGGGTGCCGCGTCGCCCGGGGTGACCGCCGCGCCATCCGCGGCGCCGGGTGGCAGCGAGACGCCCACTGCCGACAACACGACGCTCATCCTGGGGGTCGGTGCGCTGATCCTTGTCCTGCTGGCCGGGGGCCTGGTGTTGATGCGTCGCCGGGGTGCGGAGACGGAGGAGGAGTGACGGCCCGCCGGGCCAGAGACTCGGTCGTAACCGACGACCCGGCCGGGGTCGTCGGTCCGTCCGACTGACGACCCCGGCATGGCCTCGCGATACCTGTGGCGCCGCGTCGGGCAGGCGGTGACGACGATCCTCATGATCGTCCTCGTCAACTTCCTGCTGTTCCGCGCCATGCCGGGCTCTCCCGACCGCATCCTCGCGCGGAACCCGAATGTCTCGCCTGCAGCGATCGAGCAGACCCGCGCCCGCTGGGGTATCGACAAGCCGCTGGTTCCGGATCAGCTCGTGGCCTACCTGGCGGCGACCATCCAGGGCGATCTCGGCCTCTCATTCGCGTCCCGTGGCGAGCCCGTCACCGAGGTCATTGCCGGGCGACTGGGTCCGACACTCCTGCTGTTCGGGCTCGGCGAGGTCATCGCGATCTTCGTCGGTCTCGGTCTCGGCGCATACGCGGGCTGGCGACGGGGCGGGCCTGTTGACTTGGTCGGGAACGGCGTGTCGCTCGTGCTCTATTCCATGCCGTATTTCCTGCTCGGCATGATCCTGTTGCTGATCTTTGCCTCGACGCTCCATTGGTTCCCGTCATTCGGCATGACGACACCGGGAAAGACGTACGACTCGGTCTTCGAATACCTCGCCGACCTCGGAGCGCACCTCGTGCTGCCCGTGGCCACCGTCGCGCTCGGCCTGATCGGCCAGTACTCGATCCTCATGCGCTCCTCGATCCTCGAGACCCTGGGCGACGACTACATCACGACCGCTCGTGCGAAGGGCATCCGAAGTGGCCGGATCCTGCGTTCCCATGCGGTCCCCAACGCACTGCTCCCCGCGGTCTCCCTGATCGCGATCAATCTCGGCTACGTGGTGGCCGGTGCGATCACCGTCGAGGTGGTCTTCAACTGGCCCGGCCTCGGGACGCTGACGGTCGAGGCGCTGGCCGCCCGTGACTACCCGGTCCTCCAGGGCGTGTTCCTCGTCCTCAGCATCTCGGTCGTCCTCGCGAACCTGCTCGCCGACATGATCTACGGCCGACTCGATCCGCGCGTGCGGGCATGACAGCGCCGGCCGTGGCGCTCCTGACCGCGCCGAGGCCGGTCGACCACCTCGCGCGGCGAGTCCTGCGCCGGCCCGACGGGGGGGCCGGCGTCGTGATCCTGACGTTCTTCACGGTGCTCGCCCTGGTCCCCGATCTCCTCGTGGGCCCGCTCCAGACGGCGGTCACCGCAACCGGGGGGCGGCTCGAGGCGCCGAGCACCACACATTTGCTGGGGACCGATGAGATCGGACGCGACATGCTCAACCTGACCGTGCACGGGACGCGGATCTCGATGGTCATCGGTCTGCTCGCGACCGTGATCACGATCATCCTTGGTGGTGTCATCGGGGTGGTCGGCGGATTCGTCGGCGGGCGCACCGATGGCGTCCTGATGCGGATCACCGATTTCTTCCTGGTCCTTCCCACCTTCGTGCTCGCGCTCATCCTTGCCCCGATCATCGCGGACGTGATCGGATCGGGGAGTGTGTTCTTCGGCGTACGCACCACCCTATTCGTGATCGTCATCGTGGTTGGCATCACGAGCTGGGCGTCGACGGCACGGATCATCCGAGCCCAGACGCTCTCGCTCAAGGAGCGCCCGTTCGTGGATCGAGCGCGCGTCATCGGGGCCGGGCGCAGGCACATCATGGCGCGGCACATCCTGCCGAACGTCGTGAACCTCATCGTCGCCAATGCGGTGCTGGTCTTCGCCGGCGCCGTCCTGACCGAGACGACGCTGTCCTTCGTGGGGCTCGGTGATCCGTTCCAACCGTCGTGGGGGCAGATCCTCAACGCGGCCGAGGAAGTCGGCGCCCCGAGTCTCGGGGCGTGGTGGTACTTCGTTCCGGCCGGCGCCTGCATCGTGCTCGTCGTCTTCGCATTCACCCTCGTCGGCACGGCCCTGGACGACCTCCTCAATCCGCGCCGGCGCGCACGCCGATGAGCCTTCCGATCCCGCCGTCGCAACGTGGCGACATCGCTGCGACCGAATCGCACACCGAGCCCGAGGAGCTACCAGGCGAGGCCGCGATCTCCGAGGAGCCCGATGCCGCCGAGCTCGCGGCCAAGGCGATCGCAGACCTACCGGATCGCCCGGCGGGCCGGCGTCAGTGGCCGCTGCCACGGCACGCCGACCCCGATGCCCCGCTCCTCGTCGTCGAGGACCTGCGGACCCACTTCGCGCTTGAATCGGGCTCCGTCAAGGCGGTCGATGGCGTGTCCTTCCGGCTCGATCACGGCGAAGCGCTTGGGATCGCCGGGGAATCGGGCTGTGGCAAGACGACGACCGCCCTGTCCCTGGTCCAGATCCTGCCGGGCAACGCGACGATCGTCGGCGGGCATATCCGGCTCATGGGGATCGATCTCGTGGGCAAGTCCGAGACTGCGCTGCGTCGCTATCGCTGGCGCGAGATCAGCATCGTGTTCCAGGGCGCGATGAATGCGCTCAACCCGGTCCAGACGATCCGCGACCAGATCGCCGAGCCCATCGAGGAACGCCTCGGCGAGACACCCAAGGCGGCTCGCAAACGGGCTGGCGATCTCCTCGAGCTTGTCGGCATCCCGCGCGAACGCGGCAAGGCGTATCCGCACGAGCTGTCGGGTGGCATGCGCCAGCGGGCGATGATCGCGATGGCACTGGCCTGCGACCCGGCGATCGTCATCGGCGATGAGCCGACGACCGCGCTCGACGTCATGGTCCAGGCACAGATCCTCGAGCTCCTCGAATCACTCCGCCACAAGCTCGGGTTGTCGCTCATCCTCATCACCCACGACCTGTCGGTGATCGCGGAGACCTGCGATCGGGTGATGGTCATGTACGCCGGGCGGGTGGCGGAGGAGGGCCCGGTCGACGAGGTCTTCCGCCGGCCTCGTCACCCGTACACACAGAAGCTGGTGTCGTCGTTCCCCAACATCCACGCCGATCGACGGACCCTCGACGTCATCCCAGGCTCGCCGCCCGACCTGCGCGAGCCGCCGCCGGGATGCCGATTTGCGCCACGCTGCTCGTTCGCGATGGCCGTGTGCAGCGAGGTGGTGCCCCCCGAGACGGTGTTCGACGGGGTCCGGGTGGCCTGCCACCTCTACCCCGCTGGAAGTGACGGGGAGCCCGTGACGGTCCCCACCGCCGACGCCATCGGGGCGACGGCGACCGAGGTCGCCTGATGGACGACGATCTCCTCCGCATGACGGGGCTGGAGGTGCACTTTCCGGTCCGCGCCGGGGTGTTCGACTCGATGCGCGGGCGATCGCACGGAGTGGTGCGGGCCGTGGATGGCATCGACCTGACGTTGCGCCGTGGCGAGGTGCTTGCGCTTGTCGGCGAATCGGGGAGCGGCAAGACGACGACCGGGCGGGTGATCGTGAAGCTCACGCGCCAGACTGGCGGTCGCGTGGAGTTCGAGGGAAAGGATGTGAGCGACCTGTGGTCGGTCCGCGAATTGCGCGAGTACCGCCGGCGGGTCCAGCTCATCTTCCAGGATCCGTACGAGACCATCAATCCGAAGCAGACCGTCCGGGATTTCGTCCGCGAGCCCCTGGAGGTCAATCAGCTCGGTTTCGATCGCGCCGAGCGAGATCGCCTGGTGCTTGAGGCT
>JARDZW010000146.1 GCA_029240655.1 Chloroflexota bacterium | reverse complement strand
CTGCACGGGAATCGAGCCGGCGCCGCGAGGTTCCGTCTACCCTTCGCCCGATGACCAAGTTCGCCTTCGTGTTCCCGGGCCAGGGCTCGCAGACCGTGGGCATGGGCCGGGATCTTGCCGTGTCCTCGCCGGCCGCCGCTGCCGTGTTCGCCGCGGCCGATGCCGCCCTCGACGAGCCGCTCAGCACGCTCGCCTGGGAGGGTCCCGCGGAGCGACTCGATCTCACGGAGAACGCTCAGCCCGCGTTGCTGGCCGCTTCCATCGCCATCCTCGAGTCGCTGCGCGAGCGCTGGACCAGCGGCGACGTCGCCGCCCCGAACCCGGCATTCGCCGCCGGGCATTCGATGGGCCAGTACTCCGCTCTCGTGGCGGCCGGGTCGCTCTCGCTCGAGGACGGTGTGCGGCTCGTGCGCGAACGCGGACGCCTGATGCAGGCTTCCGGGCAGGGCCGGGACGGCGCGATGGCCGCGCTGATCGGACTTGACGACGCGAAGCTGCCCGAGCTCGTCGCCGCTGCCGTTGCCCATGGCACGTTCGTCGTGGCGAACCGCAACTCCCCGGGCCAGGTGGTCGTGTCGGGCGACCGGACCGCCGTCGAAGCCGGCGCGGGGCTCGCTCGCGACCTCGGGGCCAAGCGCGCGATCGTCCTGCCCGTCAGCGTGGCCGCCCATTCCCCGCTCATGGCCGAGGCCGCCGCCGCGCTGCGCGAGACCCTCGCCGGCATCGAATTCAAGGACCCGACCACGACCCTCCTCGCCAACGCCGACGGTCGCCCCATCACGACGGCGGCCGGCGCCCGGGACGAGCTTGTCGAACACCTGACCGCCGGCGTCGACTGGGTCGGCGCCGTCCGGCACATGGTCGACGCCGGTGTCACGACCTTCGTCGAGATCGGACCGGGAAAGGTCCTCACCGGACTCATCAAGCGCATCGCCCCCGACACGGAGATCGTCCCCGCGGACGACCCGGATTCGGCCGATCGACTCACCACGCTCGCCGCTCGCGCGGCCTGACAAGCGCACCTGGAGGAACGATCACCCATGCGTCGACCCGACTACGACCGCCGCGTCGTCGTCACCGGTCTTGGGGTCATCAGCCCCGTCGGCAACGACAAGGACACCGCCTGGTCCAACCTCGTCAACGGGGTGTCTGGCCTGAAGCCCATCACCTACTTCGATACGACGCCGTACGAGGCCAAGGTCGCGGGCGAGGTCCTCGGATTCTCAGCGGGCGACTGGATGGACCCCAAGGCCGCCCGCCGCAGCGAGTCGAGCATGCACTTCGGGGTGGCCGCGGGAAAGCAGGCGCTGGCGGATTCCGGGTTCGTGCTGACCGACGAGAACCGCACGGAGGTCGGCGTCGTGTTCGGGTCCGGCGCCGGCGGCCAGCAGCTCATGATCGACAACTACGTCTCGCTCCACGACCGGGGCAATCGCACCGTTGCCCCGACGTTCATCGCCAACGCGCTCGTCGACAGCTGCTCGGGGATGATCGCCATCGAGACCGGGGCCATCGGCCACAACGTCTGCATGGTGTCGGCCTGCGCGACCGGCACGCATAACGTGGGCGAGGCCGCCGAGGCGATCCGCCGTGGCGACTGCATCGCGGTGATCAGTGGGTCCACCGAGGCACCGCTCCTCGAGGTCGCGCATGCGGGCTTCTCGAACATGCGCGGCATGGGCCTGCCCCGTCCCGGCGAACCCCTCGAAACCGTCTCGCGGCCCTTCGATGCGACTCGCGATGGGTTCGTGCTGGGCGAGGGAGCAGGGTCACTCTTCCTCGAGGACCTCGAGCTCGCCAAGGCGCGAGGAGCGCGCATCTACGCCGAGGTCGTGGGGTATGGCTCGGCCGCCGACGGATGGGACATGGTCCAGCCGATCGATGCCGGCGTGGGTTCGGCGCGGGCGATGCAGATGGCCCTCGAGCGCCGTGGCGTCCCCGCCGACGAGGTCGATCTGATCAACCCGCACGGGACGTCCACGCCACTCGGTGACAAGCGTGAAGCCGAAGCGCTGCACACAGTCTTCGGGCCGCGTGCAGCGCGCGACGCACGCTCGCTGGCGATCAGCGCGACCAAGTCGATGACCGGGCACATGATGGGCGCCGCCGGCGCGTTCGAGGCGTTCGCGACGGTCATGTCGGTCGCCGAGCAGTGCGTGCCCGGGACGCTCAACTTCCGCGATGTGGACCCGGATTGCGACCTGTGGGTCGAAGCGCAGACCCACTCGTTCCCGATCCGCAACGCTCTTTCGAACAACATCGGGTTGGGCGGCCACAACGGCGCGGTGATCTTCGGCCGCTACGACGGGGACTGAGGAGTCCGCGCCTGACGCCACTCACTACAATCGGGCATGAAGCCCAACTGAGGTAACCCGTGCCCGAACAGGATCCCGCCCGGCGGGCGGTCATCACCGGCCTCGGCGCCGTCATGCCGATCGGCAACGACTTTCCGACCTTCTGGTCGAATCTCGTCGCCGGCGTGACCGGGACGCGAACGATCCAGAGCTTCGATCCGTCCGCCCACGAGGTGCGCATCGCGGCGGAGGTCATGGACTTCGATCCGCGCGACCACATGGACGCCAAGATGGCGCGCCGGATGAGCCGCTTCATCCACCTCGCGATGGCGGCCGGCAAGGAGGCGGTCACCGATTCGGGGATCGACTTCGAGGCGATGACCCCGGAGCAGCGCGACCGGGTCGGCGTCGTCGTCAACACGGGCGGTGGCGGCATCGAGCAGATCATCGACGGGACGCATGTCCACGACAGTCGAGGTCCACGGTTCGTGTCGCCGTTCGCCGTACCGGCCCTCTCGGGCTCGATGGGTGCGTGCATGCTCTCGATGGAGTACCGCCTGACCGGCCCCGTCATCACGCAGGTCGCCGCCTGCGCCACGTCCGTCATCGCATTCCACGATGCGTTGCGGCTGATCCGCGACGACGAGTGCGATGTCGTCGTGACCGGCGGCACGGAAGCGCCCATCTGGCCGATGGGCGTGGCCGCGCTGGCCAACATGACGGCGCTGTCCAAGCGCAACGATTCCCCGGAGACCGCATCCCGACCGTTCGATGGGACGCGCGACGGGTTCGTCCTGGGCGAGGGCGCCGGTGTCGTCATCGTCGAGTCGCTGGCGCACGCCCAGGCCCGTGGCGCGACGCCGATCGCGGAGATCCTGGGCGGTGCGTTGACCGCCGACGCGTTCCATATCAGCGCGCCCGAACCCACCGGCCGGGGGCAGGCCCGCGCGATGACCAACGCCCTGCGCCAAAGCGGCGTCGCGCCGGACGAGATCGACTACATCGTCGCGCACGGCACCGCGACGCCCCTCAACGACGTGACCGAGACGCGCGCGATCAAGACCGCCTATGGCGAGCACGCCTACAAGGTCGCCATCAGCTCTCCGAAATCGATGATCGGACATCTCGTCGGTGCAGCGGGCATCGCCAGCGCCCTGGCCGGGATCGGGGCCATCCGGGACGGGATCATCCCGCCGACGGCGAACCTGCGAACACCCGACCCGGAGTGCGATCTCGACTACGTGCCGCTGACCGCTCGAAAGGCCAACGTGGAAACGGTCGCGGTGGACGGCTTCGGCTTCGGCGGCCAGAACGCCGTCGCGATCCTCCGCCGGGTGGAGGACTAGCTAGGGCTCCGTCGCCGCCCGAAGCTGCTCGAGGACAGCCGGGTCGAGCCAGCCGGCCGCAGCCGTCCGCTCTTCCAGGTTGGCGACGCCCATCCAGGCCACCAGGGCACCGTCCCACGTCGCATCCCAGTCAGCGCCGGCGTCCCGTGGCGAGCCGATCCGTGTGACTCCGGCGAGCGCACCGCGGACGCTCGCGGCGAACGCGTCGTCACGCCCGGGTGCCCAGCCGGCTCGGGTCAGCCGGTCGCGCAGCTCCGCGGCGAGCGCCGGGTCGATCGCCACGAGATCCTCGGGTTCGGGGCGTTCGGACAGCAAGCGCCAGATGTCGAACAGGCGACGAAGCTCGGGTACCGGGTCGGTATGGTCGTCGACCCGGAGGTCGATCCACCGATCGGTCGTCCCGCCGTATCCAGCCCCTTGCCGAACCACCAACAGGGCGGCCGATTCGCGCCCGCGCGCATCGCCGCCAGCTCTGTCCCCGGCCAGCAGCGCCGCCAGCAAACGGTCGGGCAGCGAGCGGACGGACGCCTCGAATGCCGCGAACATGGCGTCCACGACCTCAGGGCCGACCAGGATGTTGCCCTGGACGGCGAGCCCGTCCGCGACTCGGCCACCGGCCCAGGAAAGACACCCCTCGCCAGTCTGGCTGGCCGACCCACCTTGCGCATCGACGATACCCAGCTGTCGTTCCGAGCGTCCATCGTCCGCCTCGGTCAGGCGCGCCACGACGGCCCGCGCGTCGGCGCCGGACTCCAGCGCCGCCAGCCCGTCCGGCCCGTAGGTCACGTTCGCAAGTGCCTGCGTCGCGATCGCCCCGACACCGGCCCGCGCCCACGGCACGACCGACCCGACAGCGAGGAACTTCGACGCCACCGCCACGCCCAGGTCGCCGTTGGCCGGGTCGCGGGCGACGATCGAGAACGTCACGCCAGCGTCCGACCCTCGTATCGCTCGATGGCAGCCACGAAGACATGGCCAAGTGGCGTCGGTCGCTCGGTCGCGTAGTCGTAGCGGACCATCACGGATTCGCTGGTCGCCACAAGGCGTGGAGTCTCGTCCGGCATCCGGGCCGTCAATCGGTGCTCCAGCACGAAGCTCGTGCGACCCAGCCGGGTCGCGCGGGTCTCGACCGTCACCCGTTCGCCGTGGAAGACCGGGGCCCGATACGTGATGCGGGCTTCGGCCAGGATCAGGCTCTCGGCGCCTTCGTGGCCCGAGGCGATCGGCTCGCCGGTCACATCGGTCCAGTAGCGGATGCGCGCCATCTCACAGTACGTCAGGTACTTGGCGTTGTTGACGTGGCCCATCGCGTCGGTATCCGCGAACCGGACGTCGATCTCGACCTGGTGGGCGAAGTCGCCCGCGAGATCGCGCAGATCGCCGGGTGTCGCGATGCGTGCTCGGCTGGGCCTCGGGACCGGGTCCGTCATGTCGAGCGTCAGTCTGCGACCTCGACGACGAGACTGCCGACCATCCCCGCTTCCGCATGGCCCTCGACCGTGCACTCCACGACGTAGGTCCCGGGCTGATCGATCGTGAACCGGATCCGCTGCGTCTGGCCCGGGCGCGCGCCGGCGTCCACGTTGGCGAGACCGGTCAGCTCCCAGTCGTGGAAGATCGGGTCGTCGTTCGTGAACTCGAGGACCACCGTCTCGCCCGCCCGGACGCGCAGGTCGGCTGGCGTGAAGGCGACGCGCTGCGCCGTGACTTCGAGCTTCGTCGCATTCGCGTCGATGACCCGGTCGGCCGCCATGACGCCGCCGGCGAGTCCGATCGAAGCCAGCGCGATCGCGCCGAGGAACCACGCCTCGCGCAGGTGGCCCAGGGGTCCTCGCCGGCCGACGCGGTGGACGGCCTCGGGACGGGCGTCGTACCCGCGCAGCCGGAGCGAGTTGGCGACCACGGACACCGACGAGAGCGCCATCGCACCTGCGGCGAGCGCGGGTGAGAGCGTGATCCCGAACCACGGGTAGAGGACGCCCATCGCGACCGGGATCAACAGGATGTTGTAGGCGAACGCCCAGAACAGGTTCTGGCGGATGACCGTCATCGTCGCCCGCGACAGCCCGATGGCCGATGGGACGCCGCGTGGGTCGCCACCGATCAGCGTCACGTCGGACGCCTCGACCGCCACGTCCGCGCCGGTGCCGATCGCGATCCCGAGGTCCGCCTGGGCGAGTGCCGGGGCGTCGTTGATACCGTCGCCGACCATCGCGACCGTCCGGCCACGGGCCTGGAGCCGCTCCACGATCGCCGCCTTGTCGGCGGGGAGCGC